>NZ_CP076723.1:0-300000 GCF_018986915.1 Geomonas oryzisoli | reverse complement strand
CCTCGCCGACCACCTGGATAGCTGGCTCCAGGATGCCGCCAAGGGCGAGTGGGGCTATCACGAATTTCTCCAGCGCCTGGTCGAAGAAGAGGTGGCCGCGAAGAAGGACAAGCGCACCGAGATGGGGACCCGCATGGCACGGCTCCCCTTCATCAAGACGCTCGACTCATTCGACTACACTTATCAGCCGTCGCTCGATCCTAAGCGGATCAAGGAGCTCTCAGCCTGCCGCTGGGTCGAAAACGGCGAAAATGTAATCTTCCTTGGCCCTCCTGGCGTCGGCAAGACCCACCTCTCGGTCGGCCTTGGAGTCGAGGCGATCCGCCGTGGCTACCGGACCCTCTTCATCACCGCCCAGGGGCTGATTACCGCACTTGCACGGGCGCACGCGGAGAACCGGCTGGATGACAAGCTCAAGTTTTACTGCCAGCCTAAACTTTTGATCGTCGACGAGATAGGCTACATCCCCATTGACCGGTTGGGCGCAAATCTTTTCTTCCAGCTCATCTCGCGCCGGTACGAGAAAGGGGCGATGATCATGACCTCTAACCAGCCCTTTTCAAACTGGGGCGAGGTCTTCGGCGACCAGGTCATCGCCAGCGCCATTCTGGACCGGGTGCTGCACCACGCGATCTCTGTCAGCATCAAGGGCGAAAGCTACCGCCTCAAGGAGAAGCTCAAGGCCGGACTGCTGGCTAAACACATCGAGCAGTCATAACCACGGGGGGGTACTTTTCGATTACCGAAAAGGGGTACTTTTCAATTACCGTTGACAACGGCCTGGGCCTGTCGCTACCACTGCAAGCACTTGAATTATATAGCTTTTTAAAACACCCTACTCGGGTCTGGGGTTCCCTTTTAGCACACAGGATGCCATGCCAGTTTGATCCCCGCCGCCACCTGGGGCGGATCTGCCTGCGTGGGCGCGGAGGATCGCTTTCAACGGGACTTTAGGAACGGGCGAAGGGGTAGACCAGGGGGGTAAAATGCACTTATCGTTCTTCGGGGCGCTGATCTTGGTTCACGCCTGCGCTGCGGTCTGGTTCTACCGGCGTGGTCGGGATCTCGCCGGTGTGTTCAACCTTAGCTGTATCAGTTTGCTGGTGTACCTGCTGCTGATGAGATGATAGAACGTAGAAGGGCCGCTCCGGGATCTGGAGCGGCCCTTCTGGCGTCTAAAGGCAGTTCATGTACACGTTGTGGATCTCTTCAGGCTGGATGCAGATATACCGAAGGGTGACGGCCTGGGAGGAGTGCCCCAAGATTTCCGTCAGCGTCGGGAGTTCTTCTCCGAAGGTCACCCGTTGATGGTAGGCCCACGTCTTTCTCAGGCTGTGAGAGCCGAAGTTGTCCTTGGGCTGCGACTTCCGGCAGACACCACACCATCCCTTAACAAGACGGTTGAGTTGCTGGATGGTCAGTTGACCAGCACTAGGCTCCTTGGTGACTGTGCCCTTGATGATTGCCTTCCTGGCGGCCTGCTTCCGGCTCTGAAACAAAAGGTCGCCGTCCTGGGGATCGATTATGGAAGCGATCAGACGCTGGGCTGCTTCAACGGCTGCGGCATTGAAGGAGAGGTTGCGCACCTTGCCGGTCTTGCCTTCCTTGACTGTCACGGTGTCGCCCTCTTTCAGGTGGCGGACCTGTCCGACCTTCAGCGCGAGGAGGTCAGAACCCCGAAGAGCTACGTTGATGCCGATGGTGAACAGGGCGAGGTCGCGGGTGTTGCCCTCCAGGCTCTTCTTGATCCGGTTAATGTCGGCAATGCTCTTGATCGGTGCGGTGGTTGTCTCGGTTCCCTGTGCGCTCATTTCGCCCCCACTCAATGTTCACTTGTGATTGTTTTCTATCATAAGTGAACATTACTGACAAGAGCTATTTTTCTATGGAGAGCGAAAAGTGAGCTAAGTGCTGTAGCGGTCATTCAAATTCCAGATTCACCCAATGTTCACTTATTCAATAAGTGAACATTGGCGGTTACAACAAAGACGAGAAGCAAGCGGTAGGCAACGATGTTCTCTCAATTGTATCTTTTGGCTAGAACATTAAAGATCCATGTGCAATACTCACCACCCGAAGGGCAACCAGCGATCCCAACATTATGCCTACAGCAACTCAGGCAATTCAATAGGGGGCTACATGGAAGAAGGCGAACATAAAGAGAAATGTTTTTTCTGCGGAAAGCTTTTTAATTACGGACTACATAGATGGGATGGTGAGTTTGTTCCCCATTACAAGTTGCTAGTTTGCTTCAGATGCCAAAAGCTCAATGCTGACGGACTGAATCCCATTTATGATGCTAAGTTTGAAGCGCACCTTGACTCCCACAATATCCTTAGACCACCAAGGGACATAAATGGATACTACGAAATCCCTAAAAAATGACCTTGTTTTCACCACAATGGAGGGAAGTAGTGAACACTAAAATTATTGATATGACTGCATCTATGATTAAAAATAAACTGGGTACAGTCACCGACTTACCAGTCGAACTTGCTAATACAATAGCCAACGTATATTACAAATACTGTAAAATCTTAGTGGAAGAAGCTAACAGAAATCAACACCGCGGAGATTATATTCCTAATTCTATAACTAGAGAGAGAGGCAGCATTGCCAATAATATGTTTGAATGGATGGAAAAGGTTGAAAGACTCAGTGTTATTTGCAATTCCACGATACCTGAGACAGTAAACATATTAAGACAAATCAGAGATAACGAGCCACCTGGTTCACCAATGTACTCAATGCTTGTTGAGGTCGAAATAAACACTTATAAATATAATATAAAGGATGCCATCAGTAAATCTCCATTACGCGCAAAAATAGAACGGAAATTTTCAAAGGTTGATGAGATACCAAATCTTATAGATTTCATTGAGGTTTAAAAGAAAGCCACGTTTGCGCTTTAACATTCAAAAGCGTACTGAAGTGCAGAACATTTCGCATCCCATTTAACGCCTTCTTATAGGAACATGCCATCTCGGTGTTCTTAGCGGAGGTCAACAAGGCAGATGCCTGCTGTTCATCCAACATTGCGGCTAGACTGGGCTTCCCCGGCCTTGGGGCCTGAGAACCACACGCATTTCAAATGTCATGTGGACGAACTCCTCCAGGTCGGTCTGGTAAGTGTGGACAAGCTGGATCACCGCCCGTTGCTCAATCTCAAGGCTTTTAGCGATAGTTAAGGTGGATGTGCGAGGCTCACCGCCTGCGACGGTCACAATGCCGGCAGTGGTCGGTGCTATCGGTTTGATGTTAGTCCTCCCACAGTGCATCGGCTGCGGGATCATGGATCTTGTCGAGTTGGGCGCGGTACGGTGTTAGTTCGTCTTGGTCGCGGTGCGGATCGTGGTCGGCGAGGCCGTCGTGCATCGGTTTGTAGATCGGCGAAGTAGACGGCGGGGTCTTCCTGCGGTTCGTCGGCCTGGGCCTCTTGTAGCTGTTCTCGGATGGATTCCAGACACCGCACCGGCAACGAGTGCCGGTGGTGAAGCCATAGGCTCCGCAGAAGGGGCATTTGGTACGATCTCCAGCGAAGGGGATCTCGAAGTTATTGCGTCTGGGAAGGTGGAGCTGATGGTAAACCACTGCGAAATTTCCTTTTTAACGATTTAAGGGATAGGTAGGTATAGGCCGGGACAGAAAGTCCCGTTAAAAGCTGAATTTAGAGGTCGTATTCAGGGATCTGGTGTGACGGAGCACGGCCAGATGCCGCCGAGCGACAACCATCTCCTGACGATGCGCTCTGCGGTCACGGGAGAGTTCGCTGGGATGCGGCAGGAACGGGTGACAGTCTTGTTTCCTACGCGGTGTGCGTAGGTGACGTTGTGAAGCTGCAAGTGGATCTCCATAGACTGAAAGACCGGCCCTTGTCGGGGCCGGTCTGGGTGATGGTCTGGGTTGTAGGTGATGCTGGAATCAGGCGGGTCCGATGCATTGCACGGAGAGGTCTTCTACCTGGGCCGGGTCGATGCCAGCAAAAGCCGAATGTCGGGCCGCTGCGGTGTTGCGAGTGCGGATCGCGCCAGCGACTGCAGTGCAGGCTGCGGCGGGGTCGGTGCCGGGAACGGCTACAGTGCCAGAGGTGACCGTGCCGTCGATCATCTCGACTCGGAACGCCACCATCAAACGAGGGACGGGCATTATGCAACCTCCTGGGCAACTGGGAGGAGAAGCAGCCTGTAGGTTCGGTCGTGGATGTTCTTAGAGTCCAGGATGGTGAACCGCTCGCCGGTGACGGCGGTGACGGTGTTGCCGATGTAGAGGCCTTCCATGTCGCTGTCAGTGTAGATTTCGACGGGGGCGAGCGGCAGAGAGGTGAAGGAGTGGCCGGATTGGCTGTGGTAGGTTTCGATCATGTTTTTCCTCGGATTGGTAAATGAGGCGGCGGGGGGAATGAAGCCCCGCCGCCTGTGGAGAACCCGGCGCATCCCCGCCGGGTGGGCCGCAGTTGCTGAAGCTGCGGAGGGATTAGAGTTTGGTTGTGAGGGCGCGGAGGGCCTTGACGATTTCGGTCATGGTGGCGGCGGCAATCATGCCGTCTGCTTCGGCCTCGGCCTGTTCCCGGATCTTGTCCAGGATCAAGGCCTTCAACTCGAAGTCATCCAGGTGAGCTACGGTTTCAGGATCTCCTTTGCGGATCTCCTCGGCGGTGCGGTCGATGAAGGCCTTCAGGTTTTCGTTAAGCAAGATCGGCCTCCAGGATCTCCAGGAGGGACTTTGCGATGTCCCGAAGTTGGACAAGGGTTCCGGTGTCATGTTTGGCCTTCATGGTGTCCAGGTGCCTGAGGAGGATCGCCGGGGTCTTGCGGTAGACGGCCTCGATGGTTGCCTTTACGGTTGCGACTTGATCGGCGTGAAGCCCCTTGTCGGCTTCGTTGCTGTCAAAGATGTCCTGGATCTGGTTGTAGCGTGCTTCGGTGGTCATGGGTGCTGCTCCTATGTTGATGTTGGTTGTTATCAGTTGAAGGAGGTGCAGGGCCTGCGGCCCTAAACTCGCACCTCCACAGCCTCGGCTAAAGCCTCGGCACCTCATCGCACTGTGAAATTGAAACATCTAAATGCGATATTGTTGTGAAATGTCGGGATCTTCTGGCAATGTGTATGTATCAGGAGAGATGTATTTATAGAGAGGATCTACTTAAAACTGCAGTTCGTCCTCTACCTCTAGGTCCTGCACGGTGTCCGGGATTCCCCCTTCCGCAAAATCAAAAGCTAGTTGCCGCTCAGTTGACTTCTCGTCGGGGTGGCGGTCGAGGTGAAAAGCAAGATCCGCATTTGCGAGCGCCCTTTCCCACTCAGCCTCGCCAATCTCCAACCGAGTCTTCAGCATCCGAGCCTCAAGAGCTACCCGCTGGTTAGCAACCTGCGGCTTACGCGGTGCTACTCGGTCGAACCGTTTTGGCTTGGAGCTGGACAGCCAGCTATCCCACATTGGTAGTGTCAGGCGACGGCCTACGTTGGAGTCAGATGACAGCTTTTTGAACTTCACGCCAAACTGACCGGCGATGTACGACTTAATCAGGTGCTCAAGCTCTTCGGGTGCCTTGCGCCACTCATCAAAGAACATGCGAGCGTACTCACGTTCCAGCTTCAGCTCATGCCTGCACAGGTTGGGGTTGCTGATGTGGGGGTGGTACAGACCGGCCTCGTAAATCTCGTACTTCTTAGGATCTGCGCCGAAGACAAGAGTCTTGGTCTTGCTGGAGCGGTCGGAGCCTTTCATTGTCTTAGCGGTGACCGCTTCGTGCTGGTAGCACCGATACAGCGTCTTGAACGACGTCTCCAGGGTGTCGATTTTCGCATGTAACGCTCCGACCACGTACTCTTCCGCAATGATCTTGCAGACCTTCTCGACGTTGATACAGGCATGATCGAAAGCTGATCCGTTGATCTCGATGCTAATGTTTTTCCGTTTGGTGAAGTCGTTGGCGAAGATGATGATTTGTTCGTTGAAGCTCCAGGCGTCGCGGTACTTTCTCTTGTGAGACGTTCGGTTTTTCAGGTGAGTGAACTGGGACAGTTCTAAGTTGAACAGCTGCTTTGCGATGGATTTGATACTCGACTCATGGACCATGCCATGAATGTCTAGCAACGGCGCTTCCCTGGGGTAGAACCGAAGCTGGTGTAAACCTACTTCATTCAATTACTCTTCACTCCTTGTAGTGATAGAAATACTCCTCACTTATTTATGTACGGGCCAGTCGCCGTTTTCTGCCACCAAATCGTAAAAAAAAATCAGTCCATGTATGGTCAGAAATACTGCCCTACTAATATATGTACGTAGAAGTCGCCGATTTTTCCGCGACAGATGAAAAAAAATCAGGAAGAGGTGTGGGGGAGTTTCCCGTTCGTGTGGGGCGATGTAGAGAGTGGCGTGTACTAGATTTGGTGGAAGGATTGAGACTTGGGGTAGGCAGGCGTAACACCTGATAAATAGTTTAATATAAAACTATACGCTTGAGAATTGCAGGCTTAGGGCGGTGTGGTATCTACAGACGCAACCTTAATTGCCAGGGAGAAAAGGCTTGCAATGACTGTTCAAAGCTGGTACAAATTTTTGGACAAATAGCTAGGAATGCGGCGTCTCCAAAATGACGCAGTTTCACCTACTTATAAGGCTCATCAAGTTCCTCGTTAAGATGAGGCGTTTGCACAAACACAGGCTACTGCCCGGAAACGTCGAAAGACGCCAATGGGTAGACCAGGTATTGCCGGATTAAGGCTTTACTTAAGGTAGCTGGTCCCCGCGACCTACGTTGTGCTCTGCCGAAAACCTACGAGAGGGGAATCACAGGCAGACGTTCAGGCCCGGGTTCTCCCGTGGCCTTTTTTCGTACCCTCACGTCAAACCGGAAAGGTGGTGGTTCTACAAATTGGACAGTCATAGTAGCGAATATCCGTTACCCATCCCGTTCCTGCGGCGCTAGCCTCCTTTCAAAGCCTTCCTCCTTCCCTGCCTGCTTTGACCCGCTTTCCGCCCAAGAACGGGACATGAAGAAGCAGCGGGGAGTTGTCGTACCCACTCCCTCTTAAGTGCAATCACCGATCGGTTCACGCATCGGCGGCAGTTCGTCTGCCCGACCGCGTGCAGGCCGGAGTGCGAACAGCTACGTCATTCTTTTGCGCGTACTCTCCGAACAGCCGCACCTCGCGTGACCGTTTCCCGGCATCCCTCTCGGCGTGCCGGTGCAAGGCCGTGGTCCGCCGCACTCAGGCGCCACCTAGCAGCACGTAAGTGACAGGAGAAGGAAGGATGTTCATTATTTCCAATATACCTACCGGGCGTTCCTCGAAGCACCAGCCTCCCGCCCAGCGCTCAGCAGCGCAGAAAACCGCCACCCAGGGCGCCAGCGAGCGCCGCCTGGTCGAGCTCTGCTCGATGTCGGTGCGCGACACGCTCAAAGAGCTCGACACCAAGGCCAAGGAAGGGCTCACTACCGAGGAGGCCGAAAAGCGCCTCGACGAGTACGGTGCCAACGAACTGGCCCATGCCAAACGCCTGGGCGTCGTGGCCGACCTCCTGGAGCGCTGCAAGAGCCCGCTGGTCATCCAGCTCCTGGTGATCGCCATCATCTCCGGCATCGTCGGCGAGACCAAGTCGGCCAGCATCGTCGGCGCCATGATCATCCTGAGCGTCGGGCTCTCCTTCATCCTGGACCGCCGCTCCGGCCAGGCGGTCGAGGCGCTGGGCAAGAGGGTGCAGTCGCGCACCCTTGTGCTCAGGGACGGCGAGGAGACCGAGATCCGCATCTCCGACGTGGTGCCGGGCGACATCGTGCTCCTCATGGCCGGCTCCATCATCCCCGCCGACGTCAGGCTCCTCTCCGCCAAGGACTTCTTCGTCAGCCAGTCCGCACTCACCGGCGAATCGATGCCGGTGGAAAAGAGCGCGCTGGTAGACAAGGAGCACGAGGCCGGGCTCTCCGCCTGGGAGCTCCCCAACGCCTGCTACCTGGGCTCCAGCGTCAACAGCGGCTCGGCCCGCGCCGTCGTGGTCAACACCGGCGTGCGCACCCTGTTCGGCTCCATCTCCGCCTCGCTCGCCGAGAAGCCGGAGGAAACCAGCTTCGACAAGGGGACCCGCTCCTTCACCTGGCTCATGATCCGCTTCATGCTGGTGATGACCGCCGCCGTCTTCATGATCGTCGGCATGACCAAGGGGAACTGGGTCGACGCCCTCCTCTTCGGCCTCTCCATCGCCGTCGGCCTCACCCCCGAAATGCTCCCGATGATCGTGACGGTGAACCTCGCCAAGGGCGCGCTTACCATGGCCGCCAAGAAGGTGATCATCAAGAGGCTCCCCTCCATCCAGAACTTCGGGGCCATCGACATCCTGTGCACCGACAAGACCGGCACCCTGACCCAGGACAAGGTCGTCCTGGAGAAGTACGTCGACCTGACCGGCCGCACCAGCGAGGACGTCCTCACCTACGCCTACCTGAACAGCCACTACCAGACGGGGCTTAGGAACCTGATCGACCGCGCCATCCTCGACCACACCGACATGAACGTGCAGCTGTGTCGCCTGGTGGACGAGCTCCCCTTCGACTTCCAGCGCCGCCGCATGTCGGTGGTCGTGGACTTCGAGGGTGACCACGTGCTCATCTGCAAGGGCGCCGTGGAGGAGATCTACGAGTGCTGCAGCCACTACCAGATCGGCGAGGAGGTCTACCCGCTCTTCGACATGATCCGTGACAATCTCTTCGAGGAGGTTGAGCGACACAATCGCGACGGCTTCCGCGTGCTTGCCATCGCCTACCGCGAGTTCCCGCGCGAGAAGACCCAGTTCGAGGTGAAGGACGAGTCGCAGATGATCCTTTTGGGCTTCATCGCCTTCTTCGATCCGCCCAAGGCGCAGGCCAGCGAGGCGCTGGGACTGTTGCAGGAAGCGGGGGTGCGGGTGAAAGTATTGACCGGCGACAACGGCCTGGTCACCCAGAGGGTCTGCACCAACGTGGGACTCAAGGCGGACCGGATGCTTACCGGCGCCGAGCTCTCCCGGGTCAGCGCCGAGGATTTCGCCGCGGTCGTGCAGGAGGTGGACATCTTCGTCAAGCTCTCCCCTGCCCAGAAGGAGCAGATCGTACGCAGCCTGCGCGCGAGCGGCCACGTGGTCGGCTTTTTGGGGGACGGCATCAACGACGCGCCGGCGCTCAAGGCCGCCGACGTCGGCATCTCGGTCGACTCCGGGGTGGACGTCGCCAAGGAAACCGCCGACATCGTCCTCCTGGAGAAGAGCCTTCTGGTCCTCGAAGAGGGGATCATGGAAGGGCGCCGGGTCTTCGCCAACATCGTCAAGTACATCAGGATGGGGGCCTCCTCCAACTTCGGCAACATGTTCTCCGTGATGGGCGCGAGCTACCTGCTCCCCTTCCTTCCCATGCAGCCGGTGCAGATCCTGACCAACAACCTCCTATACGACTTCTCGCAGACGGGGATCCCGACCGACCGCGTCGACCCCGAGCTGGTGGCCAAGCCGCTCAAGTGGAACATCGAGAACATCAAACGCTTCATGTTCTGCGTGGGGCCGATCAGTTCGCTCTTCGACTACGCAACCTTCGCCCTCATGTGGTATGTTTTCGGCTGTGCCGCCTACAACGCACCGGGCGTCACCGCGCTGCAGCAGGAAGGGCTCGCCAAGCTGTTCCAGACCGGGTGGTTCGTGGAGTCGCTTCTGACCCAGACCCTGATCGTGCACATCATCAGGACCCGGCGCATACCGTTCTTCGGCAGCTGCGCCTCGCTTCCGATGACGTTGACTACCCTGGGCATCATGGGCATCGGCGCCTGGCTCCCCTACTCCCCCTTCGCCGCGGCGCTCAACCTGGTGCCGCTGCCGCCGGTCTACTGGGTCTGGATCATCGGCTTCCTGTTGACGTACTCGATACTGACCCACTTCGTGAAGACCTGGTTCTTCAACCGCTTTGGAGGTGACTGATGGACAGCTTGCTCGACGCACTACAGGAAGGACGACTCCTCGAGATACCTGATGACTACGACAAGGAAGATGCGCTCCGCTTCCTGGCTCACATCCTCGAGGCCGTCCCGTCGCTGCCGCCGGATACCGACGTCGCGGGGCTGATCCTCGCCAAGGAGGGAACCTCCAAGACCGCCCTGGGCAAGGGGTGGGCCTGCCCGGATGCCCGGGTCCCCTTCGAAGAGGACCTGATCTGCGTCGTCGGCTGGAGCCCGAAGGGGATCGACTACGGCTCACCCGACGGCAAGCCGGTCAAGGTGATCGCCATGTACCTCGTGCCGGAGAACCAGCGCAGCAACTACCTGCGCGAGGTTTCCCTCCTGGCCAAGGCGCTGGAGATCTACCCGGAGATAGAGCGGCTGAACGCGGCGGACAGCCTGAACGACATCCGCGATCACCTGCTCGACCTGATCAGTACCACCAAGGGGACCGTCGGCCCCGACTCGCGCGCGCGGATGATCCGCCTGCAGGGAAAGGCTGCCGCAGTGGAACCCGCGCCTTACGACCTGGCGAATCTCATCGTCGAGCCGATCACCATCCTGGTGGGCGACGGTCTGAAGCCGGTCGTGCTGGGCCATGACCAGGCGCTCGTCGAGCTTTTGGAAGGGTTCCCGGGGTTGGCCCAGGAATTGACCGGGCACAGCGCCTTCAACACCGGCGGCTGGCGCATCGTCAAACGCAAGGAAGCCTCCTTCACCGGCGAGCGTCTCCTCATCGACTGCCTCGCGCTCAGGACTTTCGGAGGGAAGTGACGCTGATAACAGAGGAAGGGACAGGCACCTGGCGGAGCCAGTCCCCTCCTTCCCCTCCTTCCTTTCGTGGTCTATCGCCCCCGTCCCAGCCTCCTCCTTCAGCAAATATATCCAAAGATATAGACGGTTTATAACCGGGTATATATTCAGTATTTGATATTTCTGTCTTATACGTAGGACCATCTATCGGCACCGCATGCCATTTAATCCTATGGAGGGCAGAAATGAAAAAGATACTCGTAGCAGCACTTGCAACGTTGGCATGCCTGGCCGGCAATGTAACCGGCGCTTCCGCAGACGTAACCGGCGACTTCAAGGTCGTCAGCGCGACCTACACCAACCACGGAGACAGCACCGGCGGCGACGTGACCATCAGCGGGTCCGTTAACAACGGTGCCATCCAGAGCGGTAAGTCAGTCGTCGTCGACTACTCCTTCGACTATTCCTTCCTGTACCAGATCGTCACCGAGACCGGCACCGTGTCCTGCGCCAAGACAAAGAAGGATGGCACCATCCAGATCATCGGCGAAGGCGCCTGCACCAACAAGGAGTTTGCCGAGGACAAGGCGTTCAACATCGACACCACCGTGAAGACCACGCAGAAGCTCTCTGCCAGCGGCATGAAAGCCGTCAAGGCGCCGACCGTCACCAAGGATGGCCGCCTGAACCCCAACGGCAGGATCACCGGCTACGACTGGAGCGCCCTCTACTCCATCGTGCCGCTTGACGAGATCGTGGACCCGGCCCTGATCCCCGACGGCGCTACCCTCGTTCCAGGCTCGGTGAGCATCACCAGCGTCAAGTACTCCGCCTACCTCATTGAACCGACCGGCGCCCAGATCCCCGACACCCTTGTTTCCGGCATCCTGTTCCAGACGCCGTAAGCTGCTACGGTTCCGCATGACAAAGGGGCTGCCGTTTCAGTACGGCAGCCCCTTTTTTCGTAGTGCGACTCTCTCAAGATGACCGCTTTGTCATCTCTTTGTCACTTGAATGCAAGAAAGTGTCATCTAAAATGTGTTTCTGCCCGTGACGAAGGGGGACAGGCACCTGCGGAGCCAGTCCCCTGTGGTTTAAAAGGAGAGAACGCTGATGTCAGAACTGAACGACCTGCAGAACAGGCTCGATTCGTCCGAAGCCAGAAACACCCTCAACAACTGGGTCGCCATCGCAGTTGCACTCATATCGGTCTTCATGGCGGTCTGCAAGGTGAAGGACGACAACATCGTCCAGGCCATGCTGCAGGCGAAGTCGGACCAGGTGGACGCCTGGAACGAGTACCAGGCCAAGAAACTCAAACAGCACCTGGCCGAGCTGGGGCTGAACCAGGTGGCGGCCCTCGCATCCCTGGCGCCGGGCAAGGTGTCGGCACCCCTGGCGGCGCAGCAGAAGCAGTACAGCGACAACATCGCCCGCTACAAGGTGGAGGAAGCGAAGCTCGCCGACAAGGCCAACGGCCTGGGCAAGCAGTACGATGACTTGAACTACCGGGACGACCAGTTCGACCTTTCCGACGCCACCCTGGCGGTTTCGCTGGCGATGCTGGCCATCACCTCGCTGACGGGAAAAAGAAAGCTCCTCTACCTGGCGCTGGCCTTCGCAGGTTTCGGCTTCGTGATGGGAGTGGCCGGCCTGTTCGGACTCGCGCTGCACCCGACCGCCCTGGTCAAGGCCCTCTCCTAACCCTGCCCGCCCGCACCGCGCCCCGTGCTTCCGGCGATGGCGTCGAAGAGCCCTGACACCACCTTGGACAGGTGGCACCCCGACAGGAACTGGCAATAACCGCGGTCGTCGGTGACGATCCGCTTCTTGAGCGGCCTGTGCTCGCTCTCCGAGAGCAGCTCGTCGAGGATGCCGCGGATGCTCTTCCCCTTGGGGAGCACCTCGATATCGCGCCCGCACCCGGAGTCGTCCAGGGCACACACGTACCAAAGCCTCAACGGGGCGAGCCCCGGGTCGGCCTCCAGGTGACCGCTGGTCTTCACGAAGTTGATCACTTTGAGCGCCAGCTGCAGTTTGGCCATGTTGTAGCAGGACTCGTCCACGATGTTGCCGTGCTCGAAGAACGGGATCACGTGCAGCCACGGCTCCTGGCGCACCTGCTCCCCGGTCGGCTTCTGCTCCCGCCCCACCACGAACAGCGCCCACACGTACCCCGTGTAGAAAAGCCTCGAGCTCGCCGGATTGCCGATCACGCTGTGCCCCTCGTACTCGAGGATGAAGGCCTCGCGGTCCGGGTTCAAAAGCTCCTGCTGCGCCCCGCAGATCTCCCCCTGGAAAAAGCTGCTTGGGGGCCACAGCCTCCCGGTGACGCTGGCATGCAGGGCGGGGTGGGCGGTGCTGCTTCTCGCCGCCACCGCCTTGCGCAGATCGGCCAGCAACTGCTCCTTCCTCTCGTCCCTCACCCTGACCCGCACGGAATTGTTCTCGTCGCCGAAGCCGTACTGCAGGGTGACCGGCCCGCCCCACTGGTCGCAGCTGCAGATGGGCACGCTCGGCCCCCATAGCAGCCACAGGTTGAAGATGGTCATCTGCTGCGGAGAGAAGGCGCGGTCGGCCATGCGGTCGTAACAGGAGATGATGGGATCCCAGTCGTCGGCGAAGCGGGACATGAGCCCCGCCAGGAGGTTCAGCGGCAACAAAAAGCCGTGCTCGATCTTGACGCTGCACAGAAACGAGGCCTGCTCGTCCAGCGAGAGTCTCAACTGGGACACGGCAAGCAGGTACTGTTTGATGCCGTCCTTGGTGCCGTCGTCATTGAGGCGGAAGACGTCCACCACCTCGATCACCGGCTCCCTCTCCTTGATCTTGAGCGCCCCGAACTTGGCGCGGGTCGAGCGTTTCCACTCGGCCACAGCCTGCCGGTAGGCAGTGTCGTCGTACTGCAGCTGGTAGCGCTTGGTCTTCGCGTCGAAGAACCACCTGGGCTCACGGCGCGGCTTGGGGTGCAAAAGCCGCAGCTCCAGCCACAGCCGCATCTGCCTTCTGAACAAGGCCGGGCGGAAGGGCCAGGCGGAGTCATAGCAGGCCTTAAGCGTGTTCAGGACGGGGAGGTTTTCCTGGATGGCGAGGCAGCGCCAGACCAGGCGGACGGGGGGGAGCAAGAACCAGAGCAGGTAGAAGAAGGCAGTGGCTGCAGCGAGGACTAGAGCGACAATTTCCTTGTAGCTTTCCATGGCAAGCCCCCACAGCATAAATTAAAATAAGCTCACCTATTGTAGCGACCGTCCCGGCTTTTTCAACGATCAGCCCCGCGCCTATGCCTTTCACTATCACTTCATTTTTCCCCACGAAATTCCGATAAGAGCCGTAGCGCACTCCCATTCTCTCCGGCTGAAGGACGCCCCAGTCAATGAAACGAAGCCTGATCCAGAAACCGGCACTGGCATTCCTGGTCCTCATCTGTACCTGCCTGTGCGGCCTTGTCTTCCTGTTTGCCTACCAGCAGGCCAGGGAGTCCGCCATATCGAGGCTGCACGACGAGCAGATGATCCACGCCAAGCAGGCGGCCCAGGGAATCCAGGACTACTTCAGCACCTGGACCGGCATCCTCACCTCCATGGCGCGCATGAAAGAGATCGCAGCGGCGGATGCCTCCGGTCGGCAGCAGATGGAGTTTTTCTACGACGCCCACAGGGAGCAGATCCGCTCCTTCACCCGGGTGGACGAGAACGGCATCGTCCTGGTCAGCATCCCGCAACGCGAGGCGGCCGGCAGGAACATCTCGTCGCAAAAGCACATACAGGAACTGCTGCGCACCCGGATACCGGTGGTGAGCGACGTGTTCAGGGCGGTGCAGGGGTACGACGCCATCGCCCTGCACGTGCCGGTGTACCAGGGGAGCCGCTTCAGGGGCAGCATCGCCATCGTCATCAACTTCCAGAACCTCGCCGGGCGCTACCTCGACGTGATCAGGATCGGCAAGACTGGGCACGCCTGGGTGATCAGCCGTGACGGGACCGAGCTCTACTCCCCTGTTCCCGGACACAGCGGCCGGAGCATCTTCGCCAACGGCAAGGGGTACCCGTCCCTGCTCGCCATGGCTAAGCAGATGCTGCAGGGGCGCTCCGGCACGGCGACCTACACCGCTCCCGCCGACGGGGATCCCGACGGCGCCCCGGCCCGGCAACTCGCCGTCTACCACCCCATAAGCATGGGCAACACCTTCTGGTCCATCGCCGTGACGTCGTCGGAACGTGAAATCCTCGCCTCCCTTACGGCGTACCGGAACCGGCTGGTGCTGGCCGTGCTGATCCTGCTGGCGGGAGGGGTGGCCGTTTCCATGTTCGTGGTCAAGGCGATGGTGATCGTCAAGGAGGAGGAGGCCCACCGGGAAGCGGAAGCGGAATTGAGGGCGAGCGAGCAGCGCTACCGCGACATGTTCGAGCACAACCCGGCCCCGATGCTCATCTACGAACGCGGCACCATGGAGATGGTGGCGGTCAACGAAGCCTTCCTGATCGGCTACGGCTATACCAGGGAGGAGGTGCTATCGCTGCACCTGATCGACCTCTACCCGGAAGAGGAGAAAGAAAAGATCGCCAGTGTGACCGCGCGGCTTTCCGGCCACACCTATGTCGGTGAGTGGCACCATCGGCGCAAGGACGGCACCGTGTTCCCCATCGTCGTCACCTCTCACGACCTGGCGTACAAGGGGAGAACCTGCCGCATAGCCGTCATCACGGACATCACCGAGCGCAAGAAGATGGAGAGGGCGATCGAGGAGGAGTCCCAGTTCAACCGCATCCTCCTGGAGCAGTCCCCCGACGGCATCGTCATCATCGATCCGGCCACGGCGCGCTTCATCAATTTCAACGGCGCCGCCTGCCGGCAACTGGGGTACAGCAGGGAAGAGTTCGCCCAACTGTCGATCTTCGACGTGGAAGCGCGGGAGACGCACGAGGAGACCCGCGGGCGCATCGCCGATATCCTCGCCAGCGGCAGTGGCAGCTTCGAGACGGTGCAGCGGACCCGCAGCGGTGAACTGAGAAACATCGAGGTGAACGCGAAGATCGTCAACATCCAGGATCATCAGGTGTACTACTGCATCTGGCGCGACGTGACCGAACACAAGAAGCTGGAGGAGCAACTGCGGCAGTCGCAGAAAATGGAATCGGTGGGACGCCTGGCCGGCGGCGTGGCGCACGATTTCAACAACATGCTCGGCGTCATCATCGGCTCGGCAGAACTGTGCCGGCACCGGCTTCCCGAAGACACGCCGGTGCAGAAGTACCTGGAGCACATCCTGAAGGCGGCGCAGCGCTCCAGCGAGATCACCCGGCAGCTTTTGGCCTTCTCCAGGAAGGAGATCGTCTCGCCCAAGGCGGTGAACCTGAACAGCCAGATCATCGACGCGGAGAAGGTGCTCTGCCGCCTGATCGGCGAGGATATCCGCCTCAGCTTCAAGCCGACCACCTCCATCTGGACCGTCCTCATCGACCCGTCCCAGGTGGACCAGATCCTCATGAACCTGTCGGCCAATTCGCGCGACGCCATGCCCGACGGCGGCACCCTCAACATCGAGACCGCCAACGTCCGCCTCGACGCCGATTACTGCCGGCATCACTCCGGCTGCACCCCCGGCGACTACGTGAAGCTGACCGTGAGCGACACCGGCATCGGCATGGACCGGGAAACCCGGGATCACATCTTCGAGCCGTTCTTCACCACCAAGGGGCTGGGCGTTGGGACCGGGCTCGGCCTCGCCACCGTGTACGGCATCGTCTCACAGAACAACGGGTTCATCACCGTCTACAGCGAGCCGGGGCACGGCACCGTGTTCACCATCTACTTCCCGCGTCTGCCCGATGCGAAGCCCGATGCGGAGGAGGTCGACGCCGCCATCCCCTCCACCGGCAGCGGTACCGTGCTCCTGGTGGAGGACGAGGAGATGCTCCTGTGGACCACGACCCGGATGCTGGAGGAGATGGGGTACACAGTGATCCAGGCGCAGAGCCCGACACAGGCCATCGAGATCTGCGGCAAGGGGGAGAGTATCGACCTGGTGCTGACCGACGTGGTGATGCCGGGGATGAACGGGCGGGAGATGACCGAGCGGATCAGGGCGATCCGGCCGGAGGTGAAGGTGCTGTTCATGTCGGGGTACACCGCCGACATCGTGGCCCAGCGCGGCATCGTGGAGGAAGGGATGCACTACATCCCCAAACCGCTGGACGCGAGGAAGCTTAACGAGAAGATCGCCCAGATGCTGGCACAGTAAGCTTGGTTTCCCCGGCCTGCGCAGGCGTTGCCGCGGGCGCCCCCGACTTCAGCTGTTTTCCTCTCGCGTCAGCGAGGGCAGCGATTCCAGCAGCGCGGCCAGCGCCTCGACCCCGAACGGCTTGTAAAGGGCCTTGACGAAGCCGTACTCCCGGAAGCTGGCCATGACCGGGTCGTTCGAATAGCCGCTCATCACCACAAGGCGCGCCTGGGGATCCAGCGCCAGGATCTGCTGGGCGGCCTCGCGCCCCCCTATTCCTCCCGGGACGGTAAGATCGGTCAGAACCAGACCGAAAGGCCTCCCCGCCTGCAGAGCCTCCCGGTAAAGACTCACCGCTTCCGTCCCGTCCGCACAGGTACGGACCCGGTGCCCCAAATGCTGCAGCATCCCTTCCGCAAGCTGGCGTATGACTTCCTCATCGTCCATGACCAGTATGGAAACCGGGGCAAGCGATCCCTGCCCGGACGCCGTCGCCTCCGGTTCCTGCGCCTGGAACGCCCTGCCCAGGGAGGGGAGGTGGATGGTGAAGGTGCTCCCCTCACCGACTCGTGAAACGACACTGAGACTGCCGCCATGCCTTTTGACGATGGAGTATGTCGACGCGAGCCCCAGGCCCCTCCCCTTGGGCTTGGTACTGAAGTAGGGATCGAAAACCTTCTTGAGCGAAGTCTCCGGGATCCCCGGGCC
Organism: Geomonas oryzisoli; assembly: GCF_018986915.1. Classification (NCBI taxonomy): domain Bacteria; kingdom Pseudomonadati; phylum Thermodesulfobacteriota; class Desulfuromonadia; order Geobacterales; family Geobacteraceae; genus Geomonas; species Geomonas oryzisoli. The sequence goes on along the minus strand of NZ_CP076723.1, from coordinate 282,359 downwards.
GTGGTCCGTGAAGTCGATGACCACGTAGGGTCCGGGGGGAAGCTTGACCGTGTTAGCGGCATCGAGCAGTACGTCGCGCGCGGCGATGTTCAGCACCCCGCCATCGGGCATGGCTTGTGCCGCATTGATGATGATGTTTCTGAATGCCTGGCACATCTGCCCCACGTCGGCCTGGACCGCACTCAGGTGGGGCGGGATGTCGACCACCCCCTTCACGTTGGAACCGCTCAAGGTGAGGGAAACGGCCTCATCGACCAGGAACGCCACCGAGGAGACCTCGCGGACCGGCGCTCCCCCCCTGGCAAAGGTAAGCAGCTGTTTGGCCAGGTCCCCGGCGCGCAGACCTGCCTTCTCCGCCGCCTCCAGCAGCGGTTGTGCACCGTGCACCGGCGCTATCTGCAGCCTGGCAAAGGAGATGTTGCCCAGGATTCCGGTCAGGATGTTGTTGAAGTCATGCGCTATGCCCCCTGCCAGCACCCCCAGCGATTCAAGCTTCTCCATTTTCAGCCGCTCGTCTTCCAACGCCTTCAGCGCCTGCTCCGCCCTGCGACTGCGATCCCACTGCCTGCTGAAGATCAGTGCGAGGGCGATGGTGATGATCAGGAAGACCAGCATGAAAAAAACGCCGTGGTAAACCTCCCCGTACCAGCCGGCAAGATAGTCGGCGGTAGCCAGGGCCACGAAGACATAGAGCGGCTGCGACAGTGATACCTTCCTGAAGGAGTAGATGCGGTCGCGTCCGTCGACGCTGCTTTTGGCCCGGTAGGTGCCGGATTCCTGCCCGGACGCCAGCAAGGCCTTGAACTGCGGCGACTCGATCTTTACTTCCGGCGCCCCCGGCGGACGACTAAGCTTCGGGTAACGCGCCAACAGGGTCCGGTCTGCCGCCACCAGGGACAACAATCCCTGTTTGCCGACGTTGACCGTGGCGAAGCTTTGCGAGAGGTAGTCGAGCGTGATGCCGGCATAGACCAGACCGGCGAACGAGCCATCGGGGAAGTTGACTCTTCTGGAAAGCACAATCATCCATCTCCCGGAGATGCCTCCCACCAGGGGTTTCGAGATCACCAGACCAAGGGCCGGGTTGTCACGCTGAGAGCTGAAGTAGTCCCGGTGGGCGAGACTCTTGGTGGTGGCCGGCGTGACTTCGGGGCCGTAGATGGCCATGCCGGAAGGATCGGTGGCCCTGAGAGCTACCAGCTCGGGGAGCCTTTTGTGCTGGCGCACGATGAAGCTGTTCAGTTCCTTTGGTGCTATCGCCCCCGTTGTAAGCTGTCGCTCATATTCGTCGCAGACCGCGAGCAGGGCGATGTCTATCTTGGAAACGATGCCGGAGATGTTGGCATCGATCACCTTGGCGAGGTTCTGGGTCGTTATCTCGGCCCGGCTGCGATACGCTTCCCTGCTTTGCACCACGGTGAAAGTTATCATCCCGGCCACGACAAGGTTCAGCAACAGCACGCCAGAAAACAGGTGTCGCTTTAGGACATTGACTGACTTGGCCAAGGCGGTGTCAGCGTCTGTATTTGGATTCAGCTTATCCATACCTTAAAGTTGCCTTTGTCAGCTGCCATCTGTGAAAGGCTGCCCCAGATCTTCACCGACTGCTGCTTTCCCGGCAGCAGCCGCCCCCTCACCTGGCACCATTGCCCCCCAGCAGGCTAGACACGGGCTCCAGCCGCCGGTTCCCTGTCCAGGATGTCCCGCACCCGCCGCAAGAGCTCCATGGGCTGCACCGGTTTCATGATCAGCTCGGTTCCGGCGTCTATGGAATCGCGCAGGTACACGAAATCCCTGGTGTAGCCGCTCGTGAACGCCACCTTCACCCCCGGTGCCGTGCTCCTGATCGAGTCGCAGGCCTCCTTGCCGTTCATCCTCGGCATGATCATGTCCATCAGCACCAGGTCGACGCTCTCCGCCGCGCGGAACTTCTCGACCGCATCGAGCCCGTCCTCGGCTAGGATGACCCGGTAACCGTACTCGGTGAGGATGCTTTGCAGCAGCTCGCGCAGGACCGGCTCGTCCTCGGCGACCAGGATGGTTTCCGATCCCGCCCTGGGGGGGGCGAAATCCCCCTGCCGCCTCTGGCCCGCCTCCACCGTCTCGATGAGCGGGAGATAGATGCGGAAGGTGGTGCCGACCTGCGGTTCGCTGTAGACGTTGACGTATCCGTTGTGCTGCTTGACGATGCCGTACACGATGGACATACCGAGCCCGGTCCCCTTCCCCTGCTCCTTGGTGGTGAAAAAGGGTTCGAAGATCCTGGACCGGGTTGCCTCGTCCATGCCCAGGCCGGTATCGGAGACGGAAATGACTGCGTAGTTGCCCGGTTCGCCGGTATCGTGGGGCATGACGCTACGCTCTTCGAGCGCCTGACTCGACGTCTCTATGGTCAGCACACCTCCCTTGGGCATGGCGTCGCGGGCGTTGGTAGCGAGGTTCATCAGCACCTGTTCGATCTGGCCGCAGTCGACGTTGACCGACAGTGGAGCGGCGCTGAGCACCGACCTGAGCTGGACATCCTCGCCGATGACCCGGGTCAGAAACTTCTCCACGTGGAGGATGACATCGTTTAGGTTCACCACCTCGAGCTTCATCACCTGTTTGCGCGAGAAGGCGAGCAGGCTTGCAGTGAGCTGGGCCCCCTTGTCCGCCGACTCGAGTATGTGCTCCACCTTCTCCTTCTGTTGCGAGCTCAGCAGGGCGTCCGCGGTGAGCATCGAACCAAACCCCATGATGACCATGAGGATGTTGTTGAAGTCATGGGCGACGCCGCCGGCGAGCTGCCCGATCGCCTCCATCTTCTGGGATTGCCTGAGCTGCTCCTCGAGCTTGTGCCGCTCGGTGATGTCATCCTTCAGGATCAGGTAGTGGGTCACCTCCCCCTGCCTGTTGCTGATGGGCGAAACGGTGACCCTGGCCCAGAAGGATGCGCCGTCCTTTCTGTGGTGCAACCGCTCCCCTTCCCATGCGGCGCCGGCGGCGAGGCAGGCCTGCAGCTCGCTCTTCGCGCTGCCGGCGTCGTCTTGCGAGGTGAGAAAGACGTCCGCGGGCTTGCCTACCACGTCCTCCGCCGAGTAACCGGTCATCTCGGTGAACCTGGGATTCACGAACTCGACCACTCCGTTGCGGTCGGTGATGCGGATCGACACCGGGCACTGCTCGACGGCGTGCGACAGCTTGATCACCTGCTCCTCGGTATGCCTGCGCTCGGTCAGGTCGTCGACCAGGGCGATCAGGTAATCGGGGACTCCCTTGCCGTCCAGCGAGACTGAAGAGGTAAGGCGGCTCCAGCGCGCCCCGCTGGGGACCGGCACCGACGCCTCCCGCACCGCGACCCGGCCCGGCGCCGACAGCAGCTCCTCGGGGTCGAACCCGGCGAACCAGTTCCGGAACGGCTGCCCCAGCAACTCCGCCTCCGATCTCCCCAGGAATTCCTGCAACTGGCTGTTCGCCCTGAGGATCTCCCCGTGCAGTTGGAGGTGGGCGATTCCCAGCCCCGCCTGCTCGAAGGTGCTCCGGAACCGGCGTTCACTGTCGATCAGCTTGCGGCGGGTCCGGACCGAATCCAGCGCGTTGGCCAGGGTAAGGCGGATTTCGGTCTCGTTCCACGGTTTCTTGAAGTAGTAGTAGATCTGGCTGCGGTTGATGGCCTCGATGACGGCGTCGATGTCGGCATACCCGGTGAGGATCATGCGGGCGTTGTCGGGATAGGCCTCCGCCACCTTCTCCAGGAACTCGGTGCCGGTCATGCCCGGCATGCGCTGATCGGACACGATCAGGGGGATGTCATGGCTCTCCAGCAAAATGAAGGCGTCCTCCGCCCTCTCCGCTATCAGTACCTCGTAGGTGTCGCGCAACAGCGCGCGCAGGGCCACCAGGTTCGGGCGCTCGTCGTCGACATACAGCAGTTTCGGTCTGGCGGCGGATTGCAGGTCTTCCATGGTTGAAGTTCCTTTCCCCTAGGCTTCGAACTGCGGCAGCACCACCCGGAACAGGCTCCCCTGCCCGGCCTGGCTCTCCACTTCGATGCTCCCTTCGTGGTCGCGCACGATGCCGTGCGAGATGGCCAGCCCGAGGCCGACCCCGCCCCCCACCTCCTTGGTGGTGAAGAACGGCTCGAAGAGATGCTGCTTGACCTCGTCGCTCATGCCGATCCCCGTGTCCGCGATCTCGACGACGGCGCAGGAGTGCCCCTCGCGCTCCTCCAGCCTGGTGCTGACCCGGATCACGTCGTTGGCGGCATGAGCCGGCTTGGCGTTGATGGCGTCCACCGCGTTTCCCAAAAGGTTCATGAACACCTGGTTGAGCCTTCCCGGCTGGCACAGCCACAAAGGGAGGTCCCCGTAGCGGCGCTCGATGCGGATGTGGTCCTTGTAGCGGTTGTGCAACAGCAGCAGGGCGGCATCGAGGCATTCATGCAGGTTGACGTTTTTCCTGTCGGCCTCATCCAGCCGGGAGAATATGCGCAGGCTGGCGACGATCTCGGCGGCCCTGTTGGCACCGTAACAGGCGTTACTCACCAGCTCGTTCATCTCCTGGCGCAGCTCCTCGGGGTGGTTGGCTCCGATCCAGGCCTCGAGCCGCCCCGGCACCGCGCCGGCCTCCCCCCCCGCCAGGTCCTGGCAGAGCACCATCAGCTGGTCGACCGGGGCCACCGTCTTTTGCAGCCCCTGGACGCTGGCGGATATGAAGTTGAGGGGGTTGTTGAGCTCGTGGGCGACGCCGGCGGTCAACAGTCCCAGCGCCGCCATCTTCTCCGACTGGACCAGCTGGGTCTGCGCCCGGGTCAGGTTCTGCAGCGCCCGCGCCAGGGCCTGGTTTTGCCGCTCCAGTTCCGCGCGCACCCTGGCCAGCTCGAGATGGGTTTCCACCCGGGCCAGCACCTCCAGCGGCTGGAAAGGCTTGGTGACGTAGTCCACCCCCCCTTCCTCGAAGGCGTGCAGCTTGTCCGCGGTTTCCACCGCCGCCGACACGAAGATCACGGGAATGCCGGCCAACCCGGGGTCGTTCTTCAGCTCGCGGCACACCTCGAAGCCGTTCATCTCCGGCATGTTTATGTCCAGCATGACCAGGTCGGGGGGCTGGAGCCGGGCCGCCTTGATGGCGAGACGGCCGTTGATGGCCGCCCGGACCGTGTAGCCTCGCTCCTGCAGGATCGACTCCAAAAGCTGCAGGTTGGCCGGAGTGTCGTCGACCACCAGGATGTTCCCTCTGCCCTGTGTCATGTCCCGCTCCTATCCCTTCCGGGGGTGCCCCCCTCGTGGCACCTGTGCCGTCCTTCCCCCCCTGCCGCCCCGACCAGCTCCTCGATCAGATCGAAACGGTAGCTCTCCGCGAGCCCCTTAAGCCGCCGGGCGACCCCGGGTGCGCTTTGCGCTACCGGTTCCAGCAGCTCCAACAGACGGTTCTTGTCAAGCCCCCTGGCCGCTGCGGCCACGCTGCGGCAAAGCTCTCGCGGCAACCGGTCCAGTTCCAGGTCCAGTTCCGCCGGCACCGGTTCCGGCTTCTGCTCCAAGCCCGGCCGATGCGGCCGGCTGCGCAGGGCGTCCGCCACCTCCTCGGCGGTGGCATGGCTGAGCGGCACGCTGAAATGGAAGCAGGAACCCTGCCCCAGGGTGCTCTGCACGGTGATATCGCCCCCCATCAGGCGGGCATACTGCCTGCTGAGGGTCAGACCAAGCCCCGTCCCTCCGAGGTCCCCTTCCCCCAGCTGCGCCTGCTCGAAGGCGTTGAAGATCCGCTCAAGGTCTTCGGCGGCGACCCCCCGTCCGCTGTCCTGTACCTCCACATCCAACCACGGGGTTGCGTTGCGCGTGCCGGTGCGGCTGCGCACGACGACGCCCCCCTCGCGGGTGAACTTTACGGCGTTGCCCACCAGGTGGCCCAGGACGTGGCGGAGCCTTGCCTCGTCTGCGGCGGCGCAGCTCAGCAGCCCCCCAGCCGGCTCGTGAACCAGCTGCAGGTTCTTGGCGCGCGCCTCGGGAAGGAAGCCGGCCACGACCTCATCCAGCAGGGAGCGGGGCTCGAAAACGCGACGCTCCAGGGTGGCGCTCCCCGCCTCGATCCGGGAGACCTCGATCACGTCGTTGATCAGTGCCAGGAGCTCTTCGCCGGAACGGTTGATGATTTCCAGGTTGTGCCGTTTTTCGGCGGAGAGGGTGGCGTCATGCAGAGTTATCTCACTGAAGCCCAGGATCGCGTTCAGCGGGGTGCGGATCTCGTGGCTCATGTGGGCCAGGAAAACGCTCTTGGCCCGGTTGGCCACCTCGGCGCGCTCCTTGGCCAGGGACAGCGCCTCGATCGCCCCCTCCAGCTGCCTGGTCCTGTCCTTGACCCGTTCCTCGAGATGGACGTTCAGCTCCCGCAGGGTCGCCTCGCTGGACTGCAGCTCCGCCGTCCTCGCCCGCACCAGCCGTTCCAGCTCCTCGCGCTGTGCGTAAATTGTCCGGAAGTACAATCCCAGGAACGCGCTGAGCATCGCCCCGGCCGGCAGCAGCAGCCAGTAGGCCACCGGCGCGTTGCGTTCCAGGTACTCCCTGCTGGGAGATAGCTTCATCCCCCACCGGCGCCCGCAGAACTCGAAGTTGCGGACCAGGGTCCGGGCAGGGGGGAGCAGCGGCGCGAACCAGGTCGCCTGCGCCTGCTGCCGGCTGCTCCACCGGTACAGCAGTTGCTCGCCGAAGGGGGCGGAAAGATCGAGGAGATCGAAGTCGAGACCCAAAGGGGTCGCGCCCCCGTAGGTGGCCACCAGGAGCTGTTCGATGTTGATGACGGCAACGGTGGCGCCCAGAAACGCCGCCCGGCGCTCCGCCACCGTCGCGGTGGGAAGCCCCTTCGCGTAGAGCGGGTGGAATACCAGCACGCTGTAGGTCGAGGCCCGGTCCTGCACCAGCTTGATCCGCTCCGTCGCCGTCGCCGTGCCGGTGTCGCGCGCCCGTTCCAGCGCGGCAAGACGCACCCGGTCCGACCCCACGTCGAAACCGATCGCCTTGCCGTTGTCCGCCATCGGCTCGATGTACCAGACGGGATAGTAACAATCCCGATCCCGCACAGGTACGCGCACCCCGGCGGCATTGCGTTCGGTGAGGACGAAACCGGAGCCGAACTCCCTGCGCCCCTCCTCCTCGAAGCGGCCCCTTTGCCTTCGCAGCACGGCAGGGTTCCAGGAGAGCGCCTTGATCTCGGCGTGTCCCCTGAGGAAGGACTCGGTGAAGATGGTGAACTCCCCCCTGCTCACCTCGTTGCTCGAGGCGAAACGGTTGCGCAGGGCCATCAGCACCATGCCCGTGTCGTCGACCCTGTTGCCGAAGGTGTCGGCACAGTTGGAAACATCGCGTTCCAGGCGTGACTGGAAGGAGGCAAGTTCCGATTTGCGCACCAGGAAGAAGAGCACCACGGTGACCAGCAGTCCCGTCAGCACCACGACGGGCACGCGCCAATGGGGCCGGCGCCGGATCATCCCTGCTCCCCCTGCTCCGGGGATCGCAGCAGCGCCTGCTCGATCAGGTCGAAACGGTAGCTCTCGGCATGGCCCAGCAGGCGGTCGGCGGCCTGGGGTGCGACCGCCGCCAGCTCCGCAAGCAGCGCCACCACCCGCCCCCGGTCCAGCTCCCTGACTGCCGCGACCAGCGCTTCGCGCAGCTCGCAGGATACCCCCCCCAGTTCCTCCGCGAAGCTCTGCTCCGAAAAGGGCCCATCCGGCGTCGGCGGGCGAGACTCGACCTCCTCATCGGCGAACTGCGCCGGGAGCAGTCGGGCGATCTTCTCCAGCAGCTCTTCCTCCCGAAACGGCTTGCGCAGGAAATCGTCGGCCCCGGCCTCCATCACATCGCGCAACTGCTCCTCGAAGACGCTGGCAGAGACGGCGATGATGGGAACCTCCCTCCCCTCGGGGAGGGCGCGGATGCGCCTGGTCGCCTCGCGGCCGTCCATCACGGGCATCACGACGTCCATGAGGACCAGGTGCGGCGCCCGGGCCAAGAAGAGCGCGACGGCACTCTTTCCGTCCTTGGCCTCGATGGTCTCGAAACCGACCGGGGCCAGCATCTTCACCAGGATCTCCCGGTTGGTATCCCGGTCGTCGACCACGAGCACCCGCCAGGCCTGCTGCCCCGCCTTCAGACGCGCCAGGCGCGGGAGCGCCCCCCGCACCGGTGCCGCCGGGCGCTCCGCCTCGGTGACCGGCAGGGTCAGGTGGAAGCACGCCCCATGCCCCGGCTCGCTGGTTACGGTGAGCTCCCCCCCCATGAGCCTGGCGTACTGGCGACTGATGGCGAGCCCCAGTCCGGTCCCCCCTTCGGTTCTGCGTCCCATCTCGGCCTGCTCGAAAGCCCCGAAAACGTTCTGGATATCCTCCGTGTCGATCCCCGGGCCGCTGTCCTGGACCTCCACCTCGAGCCACAGCGCCCCATCCCGCTCCGTGGTCCGGGCACGCAGCGAGACTCCTCCCTGCTCTGTGAACTTTATGGCGTTGCCGAGCAGGTTGATGACCACCTGGCGCAGCTTGCCCGCGTCTCCCGTTACGTACGGGTGCAGGTCCGTCTGAACCTCGAGTACCAGCTGCAGCCCCTTGGCCAGCGCCTTGGGCGTAAGGAGTTCCGTCTCTTCCCGGAGCAGCCCGGGGAGGTCGAAGGGCGCCTTCTCTACGGTCACCCGCCCCGACTCGATCTTGGCCATGTCGAGCACATCGTTGATCAGGGCCAGCAGGTGCTCGCCGGAGCGGTTCACCGTCTCGAGGTTGTGGCGGTTCTCCGGCGACAACTGCGGATCGTGCAGCACGATCTGGCTGAAGCCCAGCACCGCGTTGAGCGGCGTGCGTATCTCGTGGCTCATGTTGGCGAGAAACAGCGACTTGGCACGGTTGGCCGCCTCGGCCCCCTCCTTGGCGACGGCCAGCTCATCCATGGTCGTACGCAGCTTGGAGTTCGCCTCCTGGAGCGAGCGGGTCCGTTCCTCGATGCGCTGCTCCATCTCCTGGTTGATCAGCTGCAGCTCCTTGGTGCGCGCCTTGACCTGGTGCTTCAGGACGATGGCCCCGACCATGGTCAGCAGCAGGGCGATTCCCAGCACCGGCCCCAAAAACTCAAGCCACAGCGGCAGTTTCCAATCGACCTCCTCGGAGGTCCATCGTTTCAGCACGGTGTAGTAAGCGGACCGGGGATCGTTCTTCATCCCGGCAAGGTGGCGGTCGATGGCGTCCAGCAACTGCTGGGTTGCCTCGGAGGTCGGTTTTTGCGCGGCGAACAGGTAGGGTGCCGGATCGAACATGATGGGGGTATCTTCAAGGCCGGACTTCCTGGCGAACATCAACCCGTAGTAGCGGTTGGTGACCCCGGCGTCCACCTGCCCCGCGGCGATCATCTGGAACTCCGTCTTGTAATTGGAGACGGGAACCAGGGTCACTTTGAGTCCGAAACTCTTGGCCAGCCGGTCCACGGTTTCCAGTTGAATGGTCTTCTCGAGACCCGCCACGCGCTTGCCGTTGAGATCCAGGATCGACTGGATACCGCTCCCCTTGCGCGCGTAGACCTGCGACCAGCCGGACAGGATGGGAATCTTGTTGAAGGTGTAGATCTTTTCCCGCTCCGCCGTGTAGGCGACGTCCGGCATCAAGTCGATCTCCCCCTTCTGCAGGCGTTCCAGACCTTCGCTCCAGGTGCCGGAGACGTAGCGCAGGCGCCACCCTTCTTTATCGGCTATGTGCTCGATGAGGTCGATAAAGATGCCCGTTGGCTTGCCGGCATCGGAGGTGAAGATTTTGGGCGGATTCTGGTAGACGCCGACGGTCACGGTTCTTTCGGAAGCGGTCGCGGCGGCAGGGAGGAGGCAGGTGAGGAACAATAAAAGGCAAAAGGCAAAAACCTGAGGGGAGGTAAATAGGGTCCTCGCGACGATGCAGAGCGGATACGTCCAACGGAGCAGCTTTTCGACAGAAGGGGGAGCCGTCATGCATGTCCTTGGTAACGGCCGCTTCAGAAAGCTGCCGTTGCTCTGTGGGGTTTTATTCAAGAGTGTCCTATTCCTCCACTATCAGCAGAGGAGGGAATCAGTCAAAGCAAAAGCATTCTCCTACTAACAATGCTTGGCATCCCGCTTGGGAATCCCACATCGAATTGTCTATGACAGTAATTCTCGCCCTGTCAACCAAGGTCCTGGTAAATAGTACAACTAAAACGTTCTTCTACAATTAAGTAAAAAGTAAAAGGTATTTTCGCATCCCCCTTCACCTCTATTCCCGTGGGCGCAGCAGGTTGGCATACTCGCGCAGCATCCAGCGCCTGGGCTTGGCAGGGAGACCGAGGATGCCTCAGCCGTTGGGGTAAAGCTCATTTTACGGTCGCGAAAGAGGCAAAATAAACGAAGAGGGGCCAGTTGCAGAAACACTGGCCCCTTTTGTCATGAGGAGTGGACGTCATTGGTTGGTGTTGTTTCGCCCTTATCCCTACAGGCGCTTGCCGCTTTGCACCAGCACGGTTCCTCTTCTCTCAATTTCTTCCCGAAAGCTCTCAGGAATTCGCGCCCAATCGAAGACGTCGACGAGAATGGGGATGTTGCTGTCGGTAAAGGCCTCTTTCAGTTCAAACAGATTGCTCTGGGGCTGGGTGAGATCGGCAACGTTGCGCACCACCAGATCCAGATCGCTGCCATCGTGAGACATTCCCTGGACCCGGCTGCCGTAAGCGAGTACCTCGGCATCGGGAAGGTGCACTGCCAGCAGGTGGCGAACCATCTCCAGCCATTCAGGACGCAAATCAAGCTTCGGCATTACCTAAACGCTCCAATAGGGTAGCCTCCAGCGCCCGGGCATCAACGATGAAGCCAGGCAGCAGCTTCAGCGTATCCTCGGCAAACCCGACACCGTAATCGCGAGCGGTGCTGTTTCTGTTGTCACGGTAGCGGAACCAGCGTTCGACGGCATGGGCATCCAACAGTCCATGCTTCGACGCATGCCTGAGCACATCCTTGTAGGTGAGACTGTCGACTTCTCTCGGGCTGCCGGTGTACGCCTTAAGAGCCTTACGGAGCAGCTTCCCGCCGGTTTCCAGCGTCAACTCGAAACCTTTGACGACTGCGTTCCGGTATATTTCGTAATCGATGCTGTCAGGATCGGATGCGGCGAGAAGGGTGAGGGAGCTTTCGAGGGTCCTAATGCAGCGGGCAAAGTGATCGGTGTTCAGGTGCATTGATGCCTCCTGCTACTTTCGCCAGATCCCATCGGGCTCGTATTGGAATAAAAAAAAGAGGCCAGCTATTTCTAGCTGGCCTCTTTACTTTCTGGTGGTGCCCAGAGACGGAATCGAACCGCCGACACGAGGATTTTCAATCCTCTGCTCTACCGACTGAGCTATCTGGGCAAGAGACCAACTTTATACTTTGAATCGTCGACTGTGTCAACCCTTTTCTTCTAATTTTTATGACTGACTAAGCGCGGGAGATAAAACGGCCGTCGCGGGTGTCGACTTTGATCTTCTCGCCGGTCTCGAGGTACGGCGGAACCTGCAGGCGATGGCCGGTCTCAAGCACCGCTTCCTTAGTCTGCGCAGTGGCGGTGGCGTTCTTAAGCGCGGGAGCAGTTTCGGTCACCACCAGTTCGACGACCATGGGGAGGTCGACGCTGACCATGCGCTCCTGGAAGATGCCGAGCTGGACTTCTGTGCCGTCCAGCAGGAAGGGTGCGATGGCTTCGAAGTTGTCTTCTTCCATCTCGAACTGCTCGTAGTTCTCGAGGTCCATGAAGATGCCGCGGCCGCCGTCGGCGTAGAGGAACTGCCCCTTGTGGCGCTCGAAATCGGCCTCGTCCACCTTGTCGCCGGAGCGGAAGGTCTTCTCAAGCACCTGGGCGGTGAGCAGGTTGCGGTACTTGGTCTTCACCATGGTGTTGGCGCCGCGGGCGGAGGGGGACTGGAAGGCTACATCCATGATGACACAGGGAGCGCCGTCCAGTTTGATGACGAGCCCCTTCTTGAAATCGTTAGTGGTATACATGCACAATCTCCTTTGCGAAATGCCCCTTTTTAGCAGAAAAGTGTGATAAGTTCAACCGCGCCATAACGGTGGCAGTCATAGAGATTGGAGGATGCGTGAAGATCGACACGGAGTTTATCAAGTTGGACAGTTTTCTGAAGGCGGTGGATGCGGTCTCTTCGGGTGGCGAGGCGAAGATCATCATCTCCGAGGGGATGGTATCGGTGAACGGCGAGGTGGAACTGCGCCGCGGCAGGAAACTGCGTCCCGGTGATCGGGTGGAACTGGAAGGGAAGTCGTTTTCGGTGGAATAGCCGGCTTTCACCCCCCGGCGCGCTTCGCCTTGTAGCCGCGCTTGGCGAGTTCGGCCATGAGGGTTTCGGCATGGTCGCCCTGGATCTCGATGACGCCGTCCTTCGCGGTGCCGCCGCAGCCGCAGCGTTTCTTCAGTTCGCCCGCAAGCGCGGTGAGCGCCGCCGCGTCGAGCGGGAGGCCGGTGATGACGATGACCGTCTTGCCGCCGCGCCCTTTCGTTTCGCGCCTTACGCGCACCGTGCCGTCACCGGCGGGCGTCGACGACTTCTTACAGGCGCAGGCGTTGACGGGTTTGCCGCAGCCGGGGCACATGCGGCCGAATTCCGAGGAGTAGACAAGCGGAGCATCGCTGGAACTGGACTTTTTCATGGCTGCCTTTGTAGCAGAAAAACCAGGGCGTGTCACGCAAAGCCGCTAAGACGCAAAGAAAAGCAACCCCATTGGCCACGGAGAAAATCTGAGAACTTCGGAGAAAACCAAACACGTGACTTGGGGTAAAACCAAAAAGCTTTTACCCTTTCTTTGTTTTTGCAGTCTCAGATTTCCTCAGATTTGCTCCGTGGCTAATTGTTTTGCCTTTTTTCTTTCTTTGCGCCTTTGCGACTTTGCGTGAGGCTCACATCTCAATCGGCCGCGGCACCTCGCTTTCCATGATGGGGCGCGGGGTGAGCCGGTCGGGGATCTTGAGAACCGTGACCCCGGACGGGGGCTCGATCTCCTGGTACAAGGTCTCGCTCCCCCTCTGGTAGGTCTTGGAGAAATGCATCGGCAGCACGTATCTCGGGCGCAACCGGTCCAGGAGCTCGTTGAACTGGGTCGTGCAGAGATGGCGCGACAACCCGGCCTTAGCCTTCTCGGACGCCAGGAAGGCACACTCGCATACCAACAGGGTCACCCCCTGCACCAACCCCGCGAGCTTGGCAACGTTCTCCTCGGAATACCCGATATCGGTCACGTACCCGATGCTCGCCGGCTGTTCGAACGTCCTGATGCGCTGGTACAACGCCGCGGCATCCTGCGCAACCGCCTCTTCGACACGCCCGCCGCGCTCATGCAGATACCTGACCGCCCTCCCCTCCATCCCGTCATGGAACAGCTTCTCCATGTCCTTGAGCCACTCACCCTTCCGTACTCCTTCCGCCGCCATGCGCTCGTCGTCAAGCACGAAGGCGGCCCCCTCGTCGATGCGATAGGCCATCACCGGAATGTGATGTTCACACTGGGTCCCGCTCACGGTGAGGTGGCGGTTGCCGTAAAGGACGCCGTTTCTCTCCCCTTCGGAACTGGCGAGGAACGCCTCCGGGCCGCTGTAGAGCGTGCTCGCGACCCGGCCGTTCGCGCCCACCTCGTTGACCCTGAAATTCCCCCAGAAGGTATCGGCAAGGTTCCAGTCATAGCACGCGAACTTGCTGGCCATGCGCTTGGACAGTCCCGGAGGACCAAAGACGTCGATAGTGCGCGGCGAGGCGTGGCTGTGGCGGATGACGCTGTCCATCCCCATGAAATGGTCCATGTGGGCGTGGCTGATGAAGATGGCGTCGATGGAGGTGTAGACCCTCTTGGCGAGGTGATGCATCTTGCCGCAATCGAAAAGAAGGGCGCGACCGGTGGGACGGACCCGGACTAAAAGCAGCGGGTCGTCGAACAGTCCTGCGAAGAAGGTAGGTTCGAGGTAGCGGAAAGGTTTGGGCATGCGCAGAATTTTACCATTAGATTGACCTGCATCAATTGCAACACTCTCAGTACGGGTTACAGTTCGAATCAAGAAAAACAATCTAGGTAAACTTACTGAAAAAGGAGATAGGACAATGGCAGAGAAAAAAGGTGTTGCTCTGGGCGAAGCATTGAACCTGGTGAATCTGGCTGGCTATCAGGACGGCGCGGTGGTTAGCAGGACGGTCATAGACAAACCGGTGGGGACCATCACCGCCTTCGCTTTCGACGCCGGTGAAGGATTGAGCGAGCACACCGCTCCTTACGATGCCTTCGTGCAGGTGTTGGATGGTGAGGCTGAGATCAACATCGAAGGTACCGCCCATAACGTCTCGGCAGGCGAGATAATCATCATGCCTGCCAACAAGCCCCACTCCCTGCGCGCGGTCAAGCGCTTCAAGATGCTGCTGGTCATGATAAGGGCTTAACGGCCGTTCAACGTTCAACGTTCAACGTTCAACGTTCCAGTAAGTACCACCGTTGGCGAGATTGCCGCGACGGCATCTGAATAGAACCAAGCAAAAAGGCCTTCGGGAACACCCCGAAGGCCTTTTTTTTCGCATTCTCCCCTGCCGTCACCACAATGGTGCCGAAGGAGGAAGACAAGAGTCAAACGTTGAACGCAGAACGTTGAACGTGTTCTCGTTTACCTGCAGCCGCAGCCGCAGCGGCCGTTCAGTTCGGCCTCGTACCCCTTCCTCAGCAGCTTCGCCACTTCCTTGGAGTGGTAGGTCAGGATCAGGTCGGCGCCGGCGCGCTTGAAGGACATCATGGTCTCCATGACGACGCGGTCCTCGTCGATCCACCCCATCTTGGCGGCGGCCTTCACCATGCTGTACTCGCCGGAGACGTTGTACACGGCGGTGGGGAGGTTGAACTCGTTTCTCACCTCACGCACGATGTCGAGATACGGCAGGCCCGGCTTGACCATCAGGATGTCGGCGCCTTCCTCGACGTCCATCCGCGCCTCGCGGATCGCCTCGAGCCTGTTGCCCGGATCCATCTGGTAGGAACGACGGTCACCGAACTGCGGGGTCGACTCGGCAGCCTCGCGGAACGGGCCGTAGTAGCCTGAGGCGTATTTGACGGCGTAGCTCATCAGCGGGATGTGATTGAAGCCGTTGTTGTCCAGGGACTCGCGGATCGCGGCCACGCGGCCGTCCATCATGTCGGAGGGGGCAACCATGTCGGCGCCCGCCCGGGCGTGGGAAAGGGCCTCGCGGGCCAAAAGCTCCAGGGTCTCGTCGTTGTCCACGTCGCCGTTCTTGATCACGCCGCAGTGGCCGTGGTCGGTGTACTCGCACATGCAGACGTCGGTGATGACGGCGAGTTTGGGTACTTCCTTCTTGATGGCGCGGATGGTCTCCTGGATGATGCCGGTCTCGGAGTAGGCATCGCTACCCATGGCATCCTTCTGCTCCGGGATACCGAACAGGATCACCGCCGGAACGCCCAGCTCGTAAGCCTCCTGGGCCTCCTCGACGATGTTCTCGATGGACTGCTGGTAGATGCCCGGCATGGACGAGATCTCTTTCTTGATCCCCTTGCCGAAGGCGGTAAACATCGGGTATATCAGGTCGTTGGCGGAGATGGCGGTCTCCCTGACCATGTTTCTGAAGACTTCCTTGCCCCGAATTCGTCTCGCTCTGTACACCGGGTAGAACATACCAATTCTCCTTTTGCTTTCTGTGGTTAAACTCTAAATCTTCCCGCCGAAAAACCTGATCATTTCCCGCGACAGGGCCTCCAGGGTGAACTCGGCCGGCTCCATGTGCACTTCCAAACCCAGATCCCTGCAGGTCTTGGAGGTGATCGGGCCGATCGAGGCGACCTTTACCCCTTCCATGAGGTGCAGGAACCTGTTTTCCCCGAGGATGTCGGCGAGGTTGCGGACCGTGGAGGAGGAGGTGAAGGTGGCACAGTCGACACGCTTCTCCTCAAGTGCCAGCAGTGCCTCCTCCGGAATGGTCGCCGGTGTATGGTTGGCGTAGGTCACCGGTGCGATTACCTGCGCCCCCAGGCGGCCCAGTTCTTCCGGGATCACTTCGCGGGCACGATCCCCTTTCGGGAACAGCACCCACTTGCCGTTCATGTCCAGCTCGGAGAAAGCCGCCACCACTCCCTCGGCCTTGTAATCGGTGGGGATAAGGTCGGGGCGGATCCCGTAAGGGGCAAGGGCCGCGGCGGTCTTGGGGCCGACGGCGCAGACGCGGCAACGGCCGAGAGCCCGGCTGTCGAAGCCGTGTTCGGTAAGTCGCTCGAAGAAGTATTTGACCGCGTTGTACGAGGTGAAAACGACCCAGTCGAAGCTGTCGATGGCGTCGATGGCCTCGTCGAGTGCGGCATAGCTGTGCGGTGCGGCGATCTCGATGGTCGGGCAGCAGTAGGCGCGGGCTCCCAGTTGCTCAAGCATCGAGGTGAATTCCCCCGCCTGATCGGCGCCGCGGGTGACCAGGACCGAGTGTCCGAAGAGCTGCCGGTTGTCGAACCAGCGCAGCGTCTCCCTAAGGTTGACCACTTCGCCGACCACGGTGATGGCGGGTGCCTTGAAGCCTGCGGTGCGCGCCTTTTCCGCGATATCGGCCAGCGTGCCGACCAGCACCTCCTGTTCGGGCCGCGTTCCCCAGCGGATCAGCGCCACCGGGGTTTCCGGCGCCCGGCCATGCTCCATGAGGCTCTGCGCGATGTGCGGCAGGTTGGTGACCCCCATGTAGAAGACCACGGTGCCACTCCCGAGGGAGAGTCCTTCCCAGTCGATCTCCGAGGATGCCTTCCCCTTCTTCTCGTGCCCGGTAACGAAAGCGACCGAGGTGGTCACGCCGCGGTGGGTAAGCGGGATCCCGGCGTAGCTGGTGGCGCCGACGGCAGCAGTGATGCCCGGTACGATCTCGAACGGAATCCCCTCCGCCACCAGCGCCTCGCACTCCTCACCGCCGCGGCCGAAGATGAAGGAGTCTCCCCCCTTGAGCCGCGCCACCACCTTGCCGGAAAGCGCCTTTTGCACCAGCAGGTCGTTGATCTGGCTCTGCTCGCGGTTGTGCTCGCCCCCGACCTTGCCGGCATAGATAAGCTCCGCCCCCTTGGGAGCGAGCCGCAGCAGTTCGTCGTTGGCCAGGTAGTCGTACATCACCACCTGGGCCTTGGCCAGGCAGTCACGGCCCTTCACCGTGATCAGCCCCGGGTCACCGGGACCCGCGCCGATCAGGTAGACGTAGCCCTTCTTTGTCGTTTCAGCAGTCATCTCGCACCAGGAAAAGAGAGTGTCGTGCGCAAAAGGCAAAAGGCTAAGGTAGAACCGTTAGCCTTTAAAATGAAAAAAGCAAAAGCTGTAACCACCCACCTTCGCCAAGGCTTCGGTGGGCAAGCTCCAATCATCGCGCCGTCTTCACACGGGCTTCGGCGGACAGACTCACTGGTAAAGTGGGACTTGTCCACCGAAGCCTTGGCGAAGGTGGATTATACCGGGATTTCCTTCTCCCGGGAAACTTCACGCTGGTACACCTCGGCGAGGATGGCGTGGCCGCCCTCGGAGAGAAGCTGCTCGGCAAGCTTCACACCCAGCTTCTCGCAGTCGTCGGCCGGACCGGTAACCACACCCTTCACGGAAACCTTGCCGTCGACCGAGGCGATGAAGCCGGTCAGCTTGAGCTCGTCGCCGGTCACTTCGCCGAAGGCGGCGATGGGTACCTGGCAGCCGCCCTCGCAGCGCCACAGCAGGGCGCGCTCGGCGCGCACCGCACGGCTGGTGTCCGGGTGGTTGAAGAAGGAGATGGCGTCCTTCACGTCCTCGTTGGAGAGGTTGCACTCGATGCCGAGGGCGCCCTGGCCGATGGCCGGAAGCGACAGTTCGGTCGGGAGCAGCTCGGTGATCTGATCGGCAAAGCCGAGACGGTTCAGGCCGGCGGCGGCCAGGATGACTGCGTCGAGCCCTTCGGTCTCCAGCTTGTCCATGCGGGTCTGCACGTTGCCGCGGATGATGACCATCTCCAGGTCGGGACGAACCTTTAGAAGCTGCGCCTGGCGACGCAGCGCCGAGGTGCCGATGCGGGCGCCCTGCGGCAGGTCAAGGAACTTGACACCCTTGGAGATGACCGCGTCGCGGGGATCTTCGCGCTCGGTGATGCAGTACAGGCCCAGGCCTTCCGGGAACTCGGTCGGCACATCCTTCATGCTGTGCACCGCGATGTCGATCTCGCCGCGCAGCATCGCTTCTTCGATCTCCTTCACGAAGAGTCCCTTGCCACCCACCTGCGCCAGCGGCACGTCGAGGATCTTGTCGCCGATGGTCTTGATCTTTTTCAAGGTGACGGTCATGTCGGGGTAGCGTTTTTCCAGCTCGGACTTGACCCAGTTTGCCTGCCAGAGTGCGAGCTGGCTCGCGCGGGTTCCTATTCTCAGCTCTTTCAGCGCCATGTACTTCTCCTTTATATTTGGATCATTTCAAGATGTATCGTTTTTTGCTCAACCTTAGCCTTAACCTTAACCTGCCTCTCAGTCTTCCAGTTCCATCATGCTTTCCTGCTGTTCGCCCGTCTCCAGGTCGAAGAGATGGCGCAGGGCATCGACGTAGAGATCGTTGCGGCTTCCCTGGTCGGTCCTCTTCAGCAGGCTGGTCGGATGATGCAGCAGCTTGTTCATGATGGCGTTGGTCAGAGCTTCCATCTTCTTGTCCGCACCGGGAGGGAGATCCTTCCAGTTGGACAGGGTCTTGGCCAGTTCCGCCTTCCTGATCTCGTCGAAGTGGCTCCTGAGGGCCACGATGGTCGGGGTCACGTCCAGCGACGAGAGCCACTTGAAGAACTGCCCGATCTCCTGCTCGACGATCGCCTCGGCCTTGGCCGCCTCGACCTTGCGCTGCTCCAGGTTGGTGGCCACCACGCCGTTGAGGTCATCGACGGTGTAGAGATAACAGTTCTCCACATCGTTGACTTTGGGATCGATGTCGCGCGGCACGGCGATGTCGATGAAGAACATCGGCTTCAGCTTGCGGCGGCGCAGCACGTCTTCCATGTCCTTCTCGTGGATGATGAAGTGCGGGGCTCCGGTGGAGGAGAGGATGATGTCCGCCTTGGGGAGGTGGTCCATCAGGGCCTCGAAGTGCACCGGCTTGGCGTCGAACTCCTCGGCAAGCTTCTCGGCGCGTTCGTAGGTACGGTTGGTGACCATGACGCCGCGCACGCCCACGTTGATGAAGTGCTTGGCGGCCAGTTCGCACATCTCGCCGGCGCCGATGAGGAGGACCGTCTTGTCGGAGAGCTCGCCGAAGATCTTCTTGGCCAGTTCCACGGCGGCAAAGGCGACGGAGACCGCGGACGAAGCGATCTTGGTCTCGGTTCTTACCCTCTTGGCGACGGAGAAAGCCTTGTGCAGGAAGCGGTTCAGGATGATGCCGGAGCTCTTGAACTCGGCGGCGTACCCGTAGGAGGTCTTGATCTGCCCGAGGATCTGCGGCTCGCCGACCACCATGGAATCGAGGCTCGACGCGACGCGGAAGACGTGGCGGGTGGCCTCCTCCCCGTGGTAGCTGTAGAGGTGCTTCTCGAGCGTCTCCAGCGGAAAGTTGTGATAGTCGGCAAGGAAGCGCTTCAGGCGAGCCATGCCGCCGGCGACGTCGCGGGTGGTAGCGTAGATCTCCACGCGGTTGCAGGTGGAAACGATCACGGCCTCGGTGATGTCGGGGAGCGCCACGAGGGCGTTGAGCGGCTTCTCCATCTGGGTGGGGGAGAAAGCAACCTTTTCCCGGACCTCAACTCCGGCAGTTTTATGCGAAAGCCCGACCACAATAATGTTCATAACAATCCCTGCCCCTTCTGGGGAAATCCCTCTTACTTATAGCTGTGCAGCCCCGGCAGCAACAGGTTTACGCCGAGGAAGGTGAAGAGCATGATGACGAAGCCGAAGATGGAGAGCATCGCGGCTTTCCTGCCGCGCCAGCCGGTGGTGAGCCTGCCGTGCAGCAGCGCGGCGTAGATGAACCAGGTGATCAGCGACCAGGTCTCCTTGGGATCCCAGCTCCAATAGGTGCCCCAGGCCGTTTCGGCCCAGATGGCGCCGGAGATGATGGCAAAGGTAAGCAGCGGGAAACCGAAGGTGAGGCAGCGGTAGCTGATGTCGTCCAGGACGTCCAGCGACGGCAGTTTCTGGAACATGGAGCCCAGCTTGCGCGTTTTAAGGAAATGCGACTGGATCAGGTACATGATGCTGACGCCGAAGGAAATGGCGAAGGCGGCGTAGCCCAGGAAGGCCATGATGGTATGGACCGCGAGCCATTTGCTCTTCAGGGCCGGATTCAAAGGCGGAATGATGGTCGAGAAGGAGGCGGAAATCGCCATGATCAAGAGAGCCACCGGCATCATGAACGAGCCGAGGATGCTGATCTTGTAACGCCTTTCCAGCAGCAGGAAGATGCCCACCACCGAGAGGCTGAAGAAGGAAAGCGATTCGTGCAGGTTGGTGATCGGGGTGTGCCCGGCCTCGAGGAAGCGGTTCAAGGTGAAACCGCAGTGCACGAGGAAGCCGGCCAGGGTGAGCCAGAGGGCGGTTTTGCCCAGGGATTCCTTCGGTTTGAGCAAGTAGATCAGGTAGACCGCGGTGACGACCGCGTAGATGACCAGGGTGCTGTTGAAGAGCAAGGCGTTCATGAAGGGTCCTCTTTTCCTGCCCCTACCGAGCCCGGTGTGGCCCCGGCAGCGGAGAGCTTCAGGAGTATCTGGTCTATGGCATCTCTCTGCCCGTTTTTGATTAGCGCGGGTAGATCCAGCGCGGCAAGCTCGGCAAAAACCGTGTCATTGTATGCGTTCCCCACCTTTTCAGTCAATAGCTTTTCACGGAGGGCATTTAAAAGGGCAACCGCCTCACCGTATTCAGGACCGAACTGGGACCTCAGTCGTTCAACGATCCGTTTTGACAGAGAAGGGCTCGCTCCACCTGTCGAGACGGTTATCAGGAGGTCCCCCTGCTCGAGAACGGCAGGTGTCACGAAGTCGCCGTCGTCCGGCAGATCCACGCAATCGACCAGTATGTTCAGTTCGCGCGCCTCCCGGGCCACCTCACGATTGACGGCAGGTTCGCTGGTAGCGGCGAAGGCGAGAGTGGCGCCGGCAAGGTCCCCGCACCGGTAATTCCGACACAGATGCACGATGCGCCCCTGCGCGGCAAAAGCGGCGAGCGATTCCTCGACGGCGGGGGCCACGACGGTGACGCGCGCACCGGCATCGACAAGCCGTGCCGCCTTGCGGGCCGCCACCTTGCCGCCACCCACCACTACCACCAGTCGCCCCTTCAGGTTCAGGTTTATCGGGTAATGTCGCACGAGCACTCCTGAGCGCCCCGCGAGACCTGGGGATCGGATGTTTATCCCGGGGCGGCCGCCCCAATATGAGCCTATCCCTGCGCCCTGTCAATGCTGAATACATGAACGATGCAGAGGGGTTTGCAGACTTTAGTTGTCTCTCACCAAGGGGGCATTTACTCCTTGCTTTTTTTAACCGCTCCTTTATAGTAGAACTCACTTTTTTATTAAAGGAGATGGTTCCATGGCCAGCGAAAACGTACATACCTTTACCGACGACAACTTTGAGAAGGAAGTCCTGCAGTCCGACATCCCGGTGCTGGTAGACTTCTGGGCCACCTGGTGCGCCCCGTGCAAAGCGATCGCTCCCCTCATCGATACCGTGGCGTCCGAATATGAAGGACGCGTTAAAGTAGGCAAAGTCAACGTTGACGACAACCCGGCTACCCCCGGCAAGTACGGCGTGCGCGGGATCCCCACCGTAATCCTGATCAAGGACGGCAAGGTGCTTGACCAGGTCGTCGGCGCCATCCCCAAAGCCCAGCTGGAGGCCCTGATCAATAAGGCTCTGTAAAATGAAAAAGCAGATGCAGTTGAAGAAATACCTGTTGAGAATCACCCCGTTCGCGCTGGCAGCCCAACTGCTGTTCATCCAGCCGGCAGCCGCCATACTGCAGAAAGGGGACCCCGCTCCGCCGATCAAGCTGACCACGACTTCCGGCCAGCCGATCTCCTTGAACAACTACAAGGGTTACGTCCTGGTGATGGACTTCTTCGCCACCTGGTGCATCCCCTGTAAGGAGGCCATCCCCCACCTGAACTCGCTGAAGGCCAAGTACGGCAAGCAGGGACTGCAGGTACTGGGAGTCAGCGTCGATGAAGGAAGCGACCGCGACGTCAAGAACTTCATCAACGAACGCAGGATCAGTTACCCGGTCGCCATAGCAGGCGAGGAGATGCAGACCGAATACGGACTGCGCTCCATCCCCACCGTCTTCGTGATCAACAAGAAAGGCGTGGTCGTGGAAAGGTTCCAGGGCTTCTCCGACCAGACCGCGAAAGCGATGGAAGACACCATCAAGAGGCTGCTCGCCGAATAGGCGCTGTCAGCCGCACGTAGAAAAACAAGAGCGGCTCTTCGTTGCGATACCATCACGGTAGTCGCTGCGAAGCAGCCGCTCTTTTCGTTACTGTCCCCGCCTTACTCCCGCAGATACTAGGCCCGCTGATAGTTGGGGCGCACATCTCCCCATCCGCCACATTGACTTTCTCTAACGACATGGCACGATTCGTGGGTACTTTTTCCCGACCACATCAACAGAGGGGGTTATCCATGAAACTGAGAGCAACGGGGATAATTGGACAGGACGACGATGGCCACATAGTCCTCGAGTTGAAGAAAGGCCAGGATGTCGGTGTGATCAAGAGCCACGTGGGGGAGGAGGTCGAAATGGTAATCCTCACCAAGGAAGCAGCGGCGCAACCCCGGGAGCCGGCTGCTTCACAAAAGGATTCTGAAGAGCTCAGCATCTGCGCAAAGCCGGGGTACTGGAACATCGAAGATCAGCAATGATCCTTAGCCGCGGCCGCCCACTGAGCCCACGCTTCTCTTCCTCGGAAAGCCGGAAGATGCTTCAGCCGAAAAAGGCATCATCCTTTCGGCGAAAGGTGCAAACCGTTTAGCGAAGGTCATCACCGTTTGGTTGATGACCTTCGCACTTTAGGTGATGACCTTCGCACTTTAGGTGATGACCTTCGCACTTTGGGTGATGACCTTCGCACTTTAGGTGATGACCTTCGCACTTTGGGTGATGACCTTCGCACTTTGGGTGATGACCTTCGCACTTTAGGTCATGACCTTCGCACTTTAGGTGATGACCTTCGCACTTTGGGTGATGACCTTCGCACTTTAGGTCATGACCTTCGCACTTTGGGTGATGACCTTCGCACTTTGGGTGATGACCTTCGCACTTTGGGTGATGACCTTCGCACTTTGGGTGATGACCTTCGCACTTTGGGTGATGACCTTCGCACTTTGGGTGATGACCTTCGCACTTTGGGTGATGACCTTCGCACTTTGGGTGATGACCTTCGCACTTTGGGTGATGACCTTCGCACTTTGGGTGATGACCTTCGCACTTTAGGTGATGGTCTTCCCACTTTAGGTGAAGGGCCCGGGGATGCGCCAGCAGGATGGGCGGGTCACGCCGAGACAGAGGTGGTCAGGTCACCGCTAGCCATGCGGCGCAGGTGGGTGATGTCCCGCAACGGCGGTGTTCCGAACAGGCGGCTGTATTCGCGGCTGAACTGGGAGGCGCTCTCGTAGCCGACGTTGAAGGCGGCCGTGGTGGCATCTACGCGCTCGGTCAGCATCTGGCGCCGAGCCTCGTTCAGACGCAGCATTTTCTGGTACTGCAACGGGCTCATGGCGGTCAGCGTCCGGAAGTGGTGATGGAAGGTCGAAGTGCTCATGTTGACCTTGGTGGCCAGATCGTCGATGCGTAACGGGCTGGAGAAATTGCCCTTCAGCCAGTCGATGGCCCGGGCGATCTGCTGACTCTGGCTTCCCGCCGAAGCCATCTGGCGCAGGCGCGCCCCCTGGTCTCCCACCAGCAGCCGGTAAATGATCTCCCGCTGGATCATCGGTGCGAGGATGGGAATATCCTTCTCCTCCCCAAGCAGGTCGATCAGGCGCTGGAAGGCGCTCAGAAGAGGCAAGTTCACCTCGCCTACCGCCATGCCGCGGCTGGATTGCTGCGTGCGGGGCTGGGGAAGGTTGCTGTCCAGCATCAGTTGCGAGACCTCGCGCAGGTCGAGCATCAGCCTCAGGCCAAGGTACGGCTTCTCCGGGCTTGCCTCGATGATCTGCACCACCGTGGGCAGATGCACCGACGTAATCAGAAAGTGATTGGCGTCGTAGGTCAGGGTTTCATCGCCCAGTTGCACGCGTTTGGCACCCTGGGCCACCAGGCAGACACTCGGCTCGTACATGCCGCTCGTGGGCTCGGTGACTTCTTCCCTCTTGAACAACGACAGACCGGGGATCGGCGTCTCGAACAACTCTTCGCGTTCGGTCCATCGGGCAACGCTCCACCTCAAAGTTTCAATTGCGTTTTCCATTGCGCAGACCTCCAACCATCAGCCCAAACCAGCTGTTTTAACAACCTTTTGACACGACTCATCCTACCCAAGCTCCAAACTCATTACAACATTTTTTGCAGCATCCGGAGGATCAGGCAAAAATCAGACAGGATCGGTCTACCAATGTTTCCTTGATAGGAGCTACGATCTGATCATCTTCAGCGGGACACGAACCATGACCCGGCTGGAGCATAGAGCACGATGCGATAGAATTTGCCGGTATGCCGACTCTCACAGCACCGGTCCCTACTGCATCAACTACCACACAAGTCAGTTAAAGGAGACCAGCAATGCAAAAGCGTAAACTGGGAAACAGCGGCCTGGAAGTTTCCGCCCTTGGCCTTGGTTGCATGGGGATGAGCTTCTCGTATGGCCCTCCCAAGGATAAGCAGGAGATGATCACCCTGCTGAGGACGGCTGTTGAACGCGGCGTCACCTTCTTCGATACCGCCGAGGTCTACGGCCCGTTCACCAACGAGGAACTGGTCGGCGAGGCGCTTGCCCCCGTGCGGGACCGGGTGGTGATCGCGACCAAGTTCGGTTTCGACATCGCCCCCGGCAAGGACCCCAGGGGCATGAAGGGCGCCACGCCGGCGCTGAACAGCCGCCCGGAGCATATCAAAGAAGTCGCCGAAGCCTCCCTGAAGCGGCTCAGGACCGACGTGATCGACCTCTTCTACCAGCACCGGGTCGACCCGGACGTGCCTATCGAAGAGGTGGCGGGAGCGGTGCAGCAACTGATCCAGGAGGGGAAGGTGAAGCACTTCGGCCTCTCCGAGGCGGGCGTAAAGACCATCCGCCGCGCTCACGCCGTGCAGCCGGTCGCCGCTTTGCAGAACGAATACTCGCTGTGGTGGCGTCGCCCCGAGGCGGAGATCCTGCCCACGCTTGAAGAACTCGGCATCGGCCTCGTCGCCTACAGCCCGCTCGGCAAAGGCTTCTTGACCGGGAAAATCGACGCCGGCACCACCTTCGACAGCACCGACTTCCGCACCACCCTCCCCCGCTTCACCCCCGAGGCACGACAGGCGAACCAGGCCCTGGTGGACCTCTTGGGGGAGATCGCGGCTCAGAAGAAAGCCACACCCGCGCAGATCGCCCTCGCCTGGCTGCTCGCGCAAAAGCCGTGGATCGTGCCCATCCCGGGAACGACGAAACTGGAGCGCTTGGACGAGAACAACGGCGCGGTCGACATCACCCTGAGCTCCGACGACCTGCGCCAAATCGACACCGCCGCCGCGAAGATACACGTGGAGGGGGACCGTTACCCCGAGATGCTGGAAAAGCTCACCAACAGGTAACAAAAAACAGGAGGATCAACCATGTATAAGGCAAAAGCATATTCCGCCGCCAGCGCGACTGCCCCGCTGGCATCGACCACCATTCAGCGCCGCGAGCCGACCGACCGCGACGTCCAGATCGAAATCCTTTTCTGCGGCATCTGCCACTCCGACCTGCACACCGTGCGCGACGAGTGGAACAGCGTCATGCCCACCATCTATCCCTGCGTGCCGGGACACGAGATCGTGGGACGCGTCACCAAGGTCGGTTCCGCGGTCACCAAGTTCAAGCCGGGCGACTTGGCGGGGGTCGGCTGCCTGGTCGATTCCGACCACAGCTGCCCGAGTTGCGAGGCAAACCTGGAGCAGTTCTGCACCAACGCGACCTTCACCTACAACTCCCCTGACAAGCACCTGGGTGGGGTAACCTACGGCGGCTACTCGGACAGCATCGTGGTCGACGAGCACTTCGTGCTGCGCGTCCCCACCAACCTGAACCTGGCAGGCGTCGCACCGCTTCTCTGCGCCGGAATCACCACCTACTCCCCCATCCACCGCTGGGGCGACATCAAGGGCAAGAAGGTCGGCGTGGTAGGTTTGGGCGGCCTCGGCCACATGGGAGTCAAATTCGCGAAGGGATTCGGCGCCCACGTCGTGGTCTTCACCACCTCGCCCGGCAAGAAAGAGGACGCCCTGCGCCTGGGCGCCGACGAGGTGATCATCTCCACCGATGCGGAGCAGATGAAGCAGCACGCGGGGACTTTCAACTTCATCCTCGACACCATCGCCGCCGACCACGACTTGAACGCCTATATCCACATGCTCGCGCTGGAAGGGAACATCACCCTGGTCGGCGCGCCGGACAAGCCGCTCGCCCTTTCCTCCTTCGCGCTTCTCTTCGGCCGGCGCAGCGTTTCCGGCTCGCTCATCGGCGGACTCGCTGAAACCCAGGAGATGCTCGACTTCTGCGGGCAGCACAACATCACCTCCGACGTGGAGGTGATCCCGATCCAGAGGGTGAACGAGGCCTACGAAAGACTGGTCAAGTCGGACGTGAAGTACCGCTTCTCCATCGACATGGCGTCGCTGAAAGCGGAATAAGTTCGCCTGAATGTCCCCCTC
Organism: Geomonas oryzisoli; assembly: GCF_018986915.1. Lineage (NCBI taxonomy): Bacteria > Pseudomonadati > Thermodesulfobacteriota > Desulfuromonadia > Geobacterales > Geobacteraceae > Geomonas > Geomonas oryzisoli. Next base: position 255,530 of record NZ_CP076723.1, on the reverse strand, counting down.
CCGTCAAGGGAGGGGGGGCAGCAAGGCAGCTTCCCACAAAGTCCGAAAGCTCCAAAAATATACGCCACCGGCGCGGCCGCCTCGGGCCGGTGGCTCCACTGGGAACAAATGAACCTGAAGCGTAAAATAATCACGGTAGTGGTTGTCGGAGGCTTAACAGTCATGACAGTAGGTAGCGGCGGCGGAGTCGGCCATGAGAGGTCGACGGAAGCCGCCAAAGAAACAACAGGAGACGTAATGACCACCGGAGGAGTGCTCGAATCAACCCGCGTCATGTGGAATTTCTTCTTCAACAAACCTGCCGACACCCGTCCTAAAGGGGCAATCCCGGTCCACAAGCTGTCCCGCGAAGCACTGCTCGCCGCGCCCGACAACACCGCCTTCAGGATCGGCCATTCCACCGTGCTCCTGAAGCTGCAGGATGCCTTCTGGCTCACCGACCCGATGTTCTCCGACCGGGCGTCACCGGTACAGTGGGCGGGTCCGCTGCGATTCCACCAGACGCCGATCAGCATCGAGGAATTACCTCCCCTCAAGGCCGTGATCATCTCTCATGACCACTACGACCACCTCGACCGCGATTCCATCGTCAAGTTGGCGGGCAAGACGGAGCACTTCCTGGTGCCGATCGGCGTGGGCGACATCATAACGGGCTGGGGTGTCCCCGCCGCCAAGGTCCGACAGTTGAACTGGTGGCAGTCGACGCAGGTGGACGACATCCGCCTGGTCGCCACTCCCTGCAGGCACTTCTCCGGCCGCGGCCTCTTCAACAAGAACCAGACCCTGCAGAACTCCTGGACCATCCTCGCTCCCGGCTTCCGGGTATTTTTCAGTGGGGACTCCGGCTATTTCCACGGTTTCAAACGGATCGGCGAACAGTACGGCCCCTTCGACCTCACCCTCCTCGAGGCCGGAGCCTACAACGTGAACTGGGCGGGGGTGCACATGATGCCGGAAGAAACCGTGCAGGCACACCTCGACCTCAGGGGAAAACGGATGTTGCCGATCCACAACGGCACCTTCGACCTATCTATGCACGCGTGGCGCGAACCGTTCGACAGGATCCTCTCCCTAGCGAAGGCATGCAACATCGAGGTGGCCATGCCGGTTATGGGCGAACCGGTCTACTCATCAGCAGCCACCCAGGACAGGCCGTGGTGGGCGGCGGTCGCTGCGGACCCGGCGCTGATCGCGGCAAAATCCAAACCATTGGCCACGCTTGCGGGCCGTAGCGCTCAGCGCGTAGGCTCGGAGAAAATCTGAGGAAATCTGGGCAAATCCCCCCTGCCCCCCTTTATCAAGGGGGGGACGTGAGGGCTTGTGCAGCGCTTCGTGGGCAACGGCTGCCGGGGGACTGGCTCCGTAAGATGCCTGTCCCCTTAGGACTCCCCTTTAGTGCCTGACGGAGCTGATAAACAAAAAGCAGTACAGAGAGGATGTTTTGATGAGCAATGAAAGCAACAAGGCGAGCTTTGAGGGGTGGAAGGTGCTGACCGTCTACTTCTCGCATTCAGGTAACACCAGGGAATGTGCCCGGCAGATCAACCGGATGGTGGGTGGCGACCTGCTCGAACTGATACCGGCACAACCATATCCTCAAGATTACGACACAGTCGTGAACCAGGCGAAGCGGGAACTGCGGACGGGGCACCGGCCGGAGCTGAAGACAAAGGGTACCGGCGTCGCCAACTACGACGTCGTGTTCGTAGGCTCCCCGAACTGGTGGAACACGGTAGCACCGCCGGTCATGACATACTTGGCTGGACACGATTTCGGCGATAAGGCCATCGTGCCGTTCATCACCCATGAAGGCACCGGCTTAGGGCAAAGCGCGCGGGACATCAGGGATCTCTGTCCCGGCGCTACGGTCCTCGAAGGACTTGCCATTCGCGGCGGCGAGGTCAACCGGGCCGGGCAGAAACTATCGGACTGGCTACGCAAACTCGGTATTGCCGAGGCGGCATAATGAGCCGCACAGGAGGACACAATGGCAAAACCTGAAGCAGCAAAAGGGATGAGCGATCTGGAGGCGGTGGCCCCGGACTTTGCCAGGCTGACCAAGGATTTCCTGTTCGGGGAGATCTGGGAGCGGCCGGAGTTGTCGCCGCGGGACAAGAGCCTGATCACGGTTACGTGCCTGGTGGCGCTGAACCGGATCGAGCAGGTGGAATTTCATCTCAAGAAGGGACTGGAGAACGGGCTGACCAAGGAAGAGCTGGTGGCGGCGATCACGCATATCGCGTTCTATGCCGGTTGGCCTACGGCAGCATCGGGTTTCGCCCATTTGAAGAACGTGCTGGATTCACTGGGGGAATAAGCGCCACAAGATCCCCCCGCCCCCACCTCGTGAAGGTTTATCCGCGAAGTCCAGCGACGCCTATCTGCTGTTCACAAAAGCGCTGCACGTGAACTCGCGTCCTCCCCTTTGCGAAGGGGGGAACCTTAGGCCTTTTGCAGCGCTTCGGGAGGGACGGGAACGCTCCTTTCTGCTCAGCATCCTAAGGGGACAGGCACCCGGCGGAGCCAGTCCCCTCGCCCCTTTCCCCGTACCTCTCGGCCATGTACGAACTCCGAACGTAGGGGGCGCTCTCGACGTGGAGAAGGCCGGCGGCAAGGGCCTGCTGCTTTAGCCGGTCGAAGCGCTCCGGCTCGATAAACTGCTGCACCGGGTAGTGCTGCCGGCTGGGAGCGAGATACTGGCCGAGACTCAGATAGCTGCAGCCGACCTCCACCAGATCACTGAACACGGCGAGCAGTTCGTTCTCCTCTTCACCCAGCCCGAGCATCAATCCCGATTTGGTCTTCAGTTCCGGTTCCAGCCTGTGCGCATTGGCCAGAAGCTGCAAGGATCTCCGGTAATCGGCGCCCGAACGGATCGCATACAGCCTCGGCACCGTCTCAAGGTTGTGCCCCAAGATGTCCGGCGCGCTCGCCAACACCGTCTTAAGCGCCTCCAGATCCCCCTGGAAATCCGGAATCAACAGTTCGATCTTCGTTGCGGGGGAGGCATGGCGGATGGCGGCGACCGTCTCGGCGTACTGCCGGGCACCGCCGTCGGCGAGGTCGTCACGGGTAGGGCTGGTGATCACTACGTGGGAGAGCTTCAGACGGCACACGGCCTCGGCTACCGCGACCGGCTCGCCCTGCTCCGGCGGCAGGGGCACTTCCTTCGAGACTGAGCAGAAGGAGCAAAGCCGCGTGCAGGCACGCCCGAGGATCAGGAACGTCGCCTGCCTCTGCCGGAAACACTCGGTGATGTTGGGGCAGCGGGCCTGCTGACAGACGGTGTTGAGGTTTAGTTCCCTCAGCATTCCTTCCATCTCGGCGTGTGCGGCCGGGTTCACTTTCTTTTGCAGCCATTCCGGCTTGCGCAAAACTTCCATTCCACCCCCAAAACCGTCCACATCCCCTCTCCCTCCGGGAGAGGGTCAGGGTGAGGGAGTTGCCAAAGGCAACATTACGGTAGTTGCCAGAGCCCTCACCCGCCCTTCGGGCACCCTCTCCCAGGGGGAGAGGGGACTCGCATCGTTTACCTTTAGCTCCGCCCCTCGATGGTCCAACTCGGGCAGCGGTACTTGTGCTGCTCCAGCTTTCCCGCGGTCACCAGCTCCTGTTCGGTCGGCGGCTCCGGGAGCAGTTCCACCCCCATGCGCTCCTGGAACGACTCGACCAGCAGACGCTTCAGTTGGTCCGGTTCCGGGGTGTGCCCCAGTTCCGCCAGGCTCACGGAACGTGCCGCGCCGGGTGCCGGTTCTTTGAGGTAACGCATTCCCTGCTGCACCCTGTTTTCCAGCGGGATCGAGCCATGTTGCAGGATTGCACCCGACAGGCGGCGCTGGGCGTTGCCGCCGATCTTGCGGTCGCGCACGACCACGTCGAACTCCTCCTTGCCGGCAAAGCAGAAGGATGTCCGCTCTCCCAGCCGCTCCTCGCCCGGATTGCAGTCTACGGCGAAGCGGGCATCGAGCCCCAGGCGCTGGTAGGTGCCGAGCAGGAAGCCGCAGAGTTTGCGAAAGCCGTCCTTGACCCCGGTCCGGTCGCCCAGATGTTCCGGAGCGCAGACCACGCTGTAGGTCACCTCCGCCGTGTGGTAGATGATGCCGCCGCCGGTCATGCGGCGTACCACCGGCACCCCTTCATCCTGGCAAAGACCGAGATCCAGTGCGACCGCCGCGTTCTGGTAGCGGCCCACGGAAAGCGTTGCAGGGGTCCAGCCGTACAGGCGCAGGACCGGCCGGGTGGGATCGTTCTGGAAACAGTTGAGCAGCGCCTCGTCCAGGGCCATGTTGGCGGGGCCTTCCAGCGGTCCCGTATCTATCAATCGCCACTTACACATCAAAACCTCTAGACCATTGGCCACGGAGAAAATCTGAGGAAATCTGAGAAATACAAAAGACTTTTAGGGGTACAGCAAAAGCAGAAACAGTGGCCACACATCCGCTGCTTCGCTTTAGCCATGGATGGCTGCATCCTGTAGCCTTTCCGTAAAGTTCTTTCTCCGCTTTTGTCTTTCCTCAGATGTTCTCAGATTTTCTCCGTGGCCAATGGTTTTGCCTTTGCTTTTTGGTTTTATTCGCAGCACACCTGCTGCATCCTCGCCGCGCGGGTCTCGTCGAGGCGTCCGACCGGGGTGGTCACCGGCGCCTGGTGCAGCCGCTCCGGATTCTCCCTGGCCAGCCGCGCCGCTTCCAGCATCACCTCGATGAAGGCATCCATGGTCTGCTTGCTCTCGGTCTCGGTCGGCTCGATCATGATCGCCTCCTTGACGTTGAGCGGGAAGTACACGGTCGGCGGATGGAAGCCCCGGTCGATCAGGTACTTCGCCACGTCGATGGCGTGCACGCCGCTTTGCACCTGCCGGCTCGCTGAAAAGACGCATTCGTGCATGCAGGTCTGGTCGAAGGGAAGGTCGTACTCTTCCTTGAGCCTCGCCATCATGTAGTTGGCGTTGAGGACCGCCTGCTCGCTCACTTCGATCAGCCCCTCGCGCCCCAAAAGCGTGATGTAGGCGTAGGCGCGCATCATGATGGCGAAGTTGCCGAAGAAGTCGGAGACGCGCCCGATCCCTTCGGGATGGTCTTCCACGGCGTAGCTGCCGTCGTCCCGGCGCACAACGCGCGGGGTGGGGAGAAAACGGACCAGGTCGCCACGCACCCCGATCGGGCCGCTCCCGGGGCCGCCTCCGCCGTGCGGGGTGCCGAAGGTCTTGTGCAGGTTGACGTGGATGACGTCGAAGCCGACGTCCCCCGGCCGGACCTTGCCCAATATGGCGTTGAGGTTGGCGCCGTCGTAGTAGGTGAGCGCGCCCCCCTCGTGGGCGATGGCACAGATCTCGGCTATGTGCGGGTTGAAGAGCCCCAGGGTGTTGGGGCAGGTCAGCATCACCGCCGCCACCTCGTCGTTCATCGCCTGCCGGAACAGGTCGAGGTCCATGTCGCCGTAAGGGGCGGTCGGAACGGTCACGATCTCGTAGCCGGCCATGGCGGCGCTGGCCGGGTTGGTGCCGTGCGAGGAGTCCGGGACGATGACGTATTTCCGCTTTTCATCGCCGCGCGCCTTGTGGTAGGCGGCGATCACCATGATGCCGGTCATCTCGCCGTGGGCGCCGGCCAGTGGCTGGGTGGTCACCTCCTCCATGCCGGTGATCTCGGCCAGCTGGCGCTCCAGTTCGTGAATGACGGCAAGCGGTCCCTGCACCAGCTTGTCCCCTCCGGGAAGCAGCGCCAGCATGGGATGGCAGGAGGCGAAGAGCCCGCCGACATTCTCGGTCACCTTGGTGTTGTACTTCATGGTGCAGGAGCCCAGCGGGTAGAAATTGGTATCGACTGAGAAGTTCCTGCGCGAGAGGTTGGTGTAGTGGCGCACCAGATCCAGTTCGCCCACCTCGGGCAGGCGCACCGGCTCCTTGCGCGTCAGCTCGTCCGGCAGTGGCGCCGCGGTGGGAACGTCGCTCAACGGGACCCTGACGCCGGTGCGTCCGGAGACGGATTTCTCGAAGATCAGCTCCATAACACCTCCTCAAGCAGCGCCGCCAGGCGATCGATCTCTTCCTTGGTCCGCTTTTCGGTCACGGTCACCACCAGCGCCCGCTCCATGCCGGGGTAGTACTGTCCCAGCGGCACTCCCGCCGCCACGCCCTTGTCGAGCAGCCGTTGTACCACTTCGGCCGCGTCCTTGGGAAGGGCCACGGTGAACTCGTTGAAGGTGGCGCCGGGGTTGAGCAGGTCCACCCCGCGCACCGCGCCGAGTACCGACTTGGCGTACTGCGCCTTGTCGTAGTTCAAAAGGCCCAGATCTTCGAACCCCTTTTTCCCGAGGGCGGCGCAGAAGATGAGGCCGCGCAGGGCACACAGGCTCTGGTTGCTGCAGATGTTGGAGGTGGCCTTGTGCCTCTTGATGTGCTGCTCGCGCGCCTGCAGGGTGAGCACGAACCCGCGCCGCCCCTGGTGATCGATGGTCTCGCCGGCGATGCGGCCGGGGAGGTTCCTGATGAAGCGCTTGCGGGTGGCGATGAAGCCGAAGTATGGACCGCCGAAGGAGACGTGGTTGCCCAGGCTTTGCCCCTCGCCTACCGCGATGTCCGCTCCCATCTCGCCGGGGCTGGCCACGAGTCCCAGGGCGATGGGGTAGCAGGAGACGACCAGGAGCGCCTCGTGGTCGTGCGCCTTCTGCGCCAGCTCCCTGAAGTCCTGCACCGACCCGAAGAAGTTGGGGCTTTGCACGATCACCGCGGCGGTCTCGTCATCGATGGAGGCCATCAGGCGGGCAAGGTCGGAGGCGCAGCCGTCCGGCGCCACCACTACCGCTTCCGCCGACAGCCCGTGCAGATACCCCGTCACGATCTCCCGGTGCAACGGGTTCACGGACGCGTCGAGGACGACCTTGTGCCGGTCGGTGATGCGCAGCGACATGAGCGCGGCCTCCGCCACCGCGGTGCCGCCGTCGTAGAGCGAGGCGTTGGACGCCTCCAGCCCGGTCAGGCGGCAGATGGCGGATTGGTATTCGTAGAGCGCCTGGAGTGTCCCCTGCGCGCATTCGGGTTGGTACGGGGTGTAGGCGGTGTAGAACTCGGCGCGGGAGGCGAGGTGGTCGACGGCGGCGGGGATGAAGTGGTCGTAGATGCCCCCGCCGATGAAGGGGGTGATGTCGGCGCCGCAGGCGGCGGCCTTCTCCCTCATGAGCCGCATGAGCTCCAACTCGGACATGCCCGGCGGGAGGTCGAATGATTTGGCGCGCAGTTCCGGGGGGATCGGGGCGAAGAGCTCCTGCACGCTGGCCGCGCCGATCACCGCCAGCATGTCCCGGATGTCATCCGGCGTGTTTGGGCAGTATCCCATGTCACAGTCCTTTCAGGTATTCTTCATAGGCCGCGGCATCCATGAGCGCGCCAAGTTCGGCTTCATTGACCCCTTCGAGTTTGCAGATCCATCCCTGCGACTCGGCCCCCTGGTTCACCAGCTCCGGTGCTTCGTCCAGCGCCTGGTTCACCTCGGTCACCTTGCCCGAAACCGGCGCGTAGATGTCGCTTGCCGCCTTGACCGACTCGATCGCCGACAGGGCATCGAACTGCTTGACGTTCTTGCCGATTTTGGGAAGGTCGACGTAGGTGATGTCCCCCAGCTCGTGAGCCGCGTGTTCGCTGATCCCCACCGTCGCCTGCGCCCCCGCCATCTCGACCCACTCGTGCTCCTTGGTGTAGAACTTTGTCATGGTGCGACCTCCGTTTATTGGATGAAAAACAAAACGCACAGGGATAAAGGGGATAAAAGGGATAACCGCTAGAGACATGTCTTTATCCCCTGTATCCCTTTTATCCATGTTAATGATTTCAGCTTCTGAGCGACCCTCCGGTGTAGAAGGGAAGCTCTACCACCTGGGCTTCCATTTCCACCTTTTCATTCCTGATGGTGAGCCGCGTCCCCAGCGCCGCGGCCTCGGGCTTGACCAGCCCCAACCCGATGCCGCAGGAGAGCATGGGGGAGAAGGCGCCGCTGGTGACCACACCGACCTCCTCCCCTCCCTGCAGGATCTGGTAGAAGTGACGCGGCGCGCGGCGTGAGTCCACCTTGAAGGCGACCTTCATGCGGGGCGAGCCCTGTTCCGACTCCCGCTCCAAAGCCGGCTTGCCCACGAATTCCTTGTTCATGTTCACAAACGAGGAGAGCCCGGCGGTCAAAGGCGTGATGGTCTCGTCGAGGTCGTTGCCGTAGAGGGAATATCCCATCTCCAGCCGCAGCAGATCGCGGGCGCCCAGCCCGGCCGGCGCTACCCGGGGATCTTCGAGCAGCAGACGCCACAGCTCCGCCACCCGGTCCGCCGGGAAGAAGATCTCGTAGCCGAGTTCACCGGTATAGCCGGTCCGGCTGACGATGGCATCGCTCCCGAGGATGCTGGTCTTGATGAACTTGAAGAAGGGGATGTCCCTGATCTGGGCCCCGAAACGCTCCACCATGATCTCGCGGGAGAGCGGACCCTGCAGGTCCACCTTTCCGGTGCGGGCGGAGATGTCGGTGAGGGAGGCGGGATTCTTGAGCCGCGAGCGGATCACGGCGAAATCGTTGTCGGTGGTGGCGGCGTTGACCACGATCATCGCCTCGTCCTCGCCCAGTCGGAACACGATGAGGTCGTCGATCACCCCTGCGGCGTCGTTGAGCAGAAAGCCGTAGCGCGAGCGCCCCACGGGGATGGAATTGACCGAGAAGGTGAAGACGTCCTCCAGCCCGTCCGCAACCACGTCTCCCTTGAAGAGGAACTCACCCATGTGGCAGATGTCGAAGAGTGCGGCCTTCTCACGGCACCACTTGTGCTCGGCGATGATCCCGGAGTACTGGATCGGCATCAGCCATCCGCCGAAGGGCGCCATCAGCGCCTTGAGGTTCTCATGGTCCGCACGCAGCGGGGTTGACTTGAGCTCTTCCATACCAGGACTCCTTTCACTGAGAACAATTAGTGTCTATCCATTCAAGACAAAAACCGGCTGCAATGCCCCCCAACCACCCTATCTCTTTAACTTCTTGCTAAATTCGCCGATATGAATATAATCTAGCCTTTGTTAGGAGAACCAATGGACAGCTCTGAGCTCTTACAGAAAACTGCGGAAAGGCTTTCACCGTTCGAGACGGCCCACTTGGTAGACTTCGTCCGGCACCTGACCGTGAAAAGCGCACTCTCCAATCCCTGGATTGTCTGCGGCTTCCTGATCATCGCCTTCTACGCGGTGGTGGTGCGGTCGAAGTTCGTGCTGGCGGCTCTCTTCACAACCATTTCTTTACTGCTACTGATTCGCTACACCATGCCGGCGGAAGGCGACTCCCTGAACGTCTCCTCGACACTTCCCTTCGCCTTCGGCGGTCTCGCCATCGGTGCATTCCTCATCTACCTATTTTTCATCAAGACGGAGTAGAACTTTTGCGCAGAGTAGGCTTTACCACCACCATCCCGCTGGAAGTACTGGTCGCGGCGGGAGTGGTTCCCATCGATCTCAACAACGTCTTCATCACCCATCCCGAAAAGACCTCACTGATAGAAGATGCCGAGCTTACCGGCTTCCCCCGCAACGTCTGCGCCTGGATCAAGGGTATCTACGGCGCTGTGGTCGCCAGCGGCGTGAAGGAGATGATCGCCGTCACGGAAGGGGACTGCAGCTACACCAAGGCCCTCATGGAAGTTCTTTCGCTGAACGGGGTACGGGTTTATCCCTTCGCCTACCCGGCGGGCCGCGAAGCCGCGCCGCTCAAGGCGGAGATCGAAAAGCTGATGTCCTTTTTCGGCGTCAGTTGGGCCGAGGTGGACGAGGCGAAAAAACGCCTGGACCGCATCAGGGCAAAGGTGCACGAGATCGACCGCCTCAGTTGGCAGGAGAACCGGGTGACCGGGGAGGAAAACCACTACTTCCAGGTCTGCACCTCGGACATGAATGGCGACCTCGATGCCTTCGAGGCCGAGGTGGACGCCTTCCTGGCGCAGGCGGCGCAGAGGCCTGAGCGCAGGGAGCGGATCAGGCTCGCCTACCTCGGGGTGCCCCCGATCGTTTCCGGGCTGTACGACTTCGTGGAGCAGGTGGGTGCCCGCGTCGTCTTCAACGAAACCCAGCGGCAGTTCTCCATGCCGTACGGTATCCAGGACCTCGTGGAGCAGTACCGCGCCTACAGCTACCCGTACGACATCTTCCACCGGATCGGCGATATCAGCCGGGAGTTGGAGAAACGCAAGGTGGACGGGGTAATCCACTATGTGCAATCCTTCTGCTTCAGACAGATCGAGGACATGGTGCTCAGAAAGAGCATCAAACTCCCGATTCTGACGCTCGAAGGTGACAAACCGGGTGATATCGATGCCAGGACCAAGATCAGGCTGGAAGGGTTTCTGGAACTGTTCGATGAACGCGGCTGACAGTCCCTCGGCTGTGCCAAACCCGTGACAAAATATACAATGGCCTCTGCAATTGGCAAGCAGCGCCACAAGATAAAACCGCGCCCGATAGTTCCGGATAAGCATGGCAGCGGCAGGCAGTGACAGGAGAACAGATTCAGGTGTCAGACACGTTGAGAATAGGAATCGATCTGGGAAGCAGGAAGGCGAAGTTCGCCCTGATGCGCGGCAACGAAATCGTCAGGCTGGCGGACCTTGATACCATCGCCTTCTACAAGAAGTACGGCAGCATCGTGAACGACGAGCTGTCGCTCGACCTGCTGGGAAGCGGCATCTTCAGCGCAGAGGAACTGGCCGAGGCGCAGATCACGGTGACGGGCTATGGCCGTAACAGCATCAACCTGCATGGCGCGCGGGTCATCTCCGAGATCAAGGCCCACGTCGCCGGCGCGCGCACCCAGACCGGGCTTGCCGACTTCACCCTGTTGGACATGGGAGGCCAGGACACCAAGGTGGCCCAGGTGGTGGCGGGGCGGCTCACCGACTTCGTCATGAACGACAAGTGCGCCGCCTCCAGCGGCCGCTACCTGGAAAACATGGCCGCGGTCCTCGAGGTGAGCCTGGACGAGCTCTCCTCGCACGCGGAGGAACCGGTGGCGCTGGACGCCACCTGCGGCATCTTCGGCGAGAGCGAGCTGATCGGGCAGATCCTGCGCGGCTATCCCGTCTCCAGGCTCTGCGCCGGCGTCAACCTGACCCTCGTGAAGCGGGTGATGCCTATGCTGAAGCGCTTTCCCTCCGACACCCTGGTCATCACCGGCGGCGTCGCGCTGAACAGCGCCATGGTGAACCTGCTGAGGGCGCAGTGCGGCATGGAGATCGTGATACCCAAGCACCCGCAGCACAACGGCGCCATCGGCTGCGCGGTCAACCCTTAAAAACCGATTTGCGGCTTTGCGTTACATGCTTCAAAGCCTCAACGCAAAGACGCGGAGGCGCTAAGGCGCAAGGAAAAGCAGGTACGTTTCAAACCACAACCGAATTCCCAATTTGTTCTTTCTCTTTGCGCCTTGGCGCCTTTGCGTTAAAAGCTCTTCTAACAATTTCGCTTGAATTTTCCCTGCGGCCCGTTTAACCTCGCCGCTTAGATTTGATCCTTGGAGGGCACATGAAAATCGGCAAGAAAGACTGGATCTTCATCGGCATCATAGCTGCCGTGTTCATCATCTTCTACGTCATTTCCGGCGAGGAAAAAACCAAGCGCGTCCCCCTGGACGACACCCACAAACCCTCCTACGAGCTGTTCAAGAAGACCGGCAGCAAGATGGAGGCGGACAAAGGGTGCCCGGCCTGCCACAACACCGCTCCCGGCGGCGTACCCTTCCCCGCCAAACACCCCGTGAAACCCAAGGACGGGCCGATGCGCTGCCTGTTCTGCCACAAGTTGAAGTTAGCCGGAGTGTAATGACCACGCTGAACCTGACCGGGGAGTTGGAGCGGCTGATCTACGACATCACCCTCCGCTCCCCGGAACTGCACCACATCATCCCCGAGAAGCTGCTGGTCTGCGTCTCCTCCGGCAGAACCACCCGCGGCGGAAGCCTCGCCAAGATCCACCCGCTGCGCTTTGCCGGCGGCGAGAGGTCCGTCAAGGCCCGGCGCGGCAGACGCAACGTTCTCTGCACCATGCCCAGCATCACCCACCGCGGCGAGGAGATGCTCTACGTCATCTATTTCCTGGTCCCCCGCTTCCTGGAACTCTCCTTCCGCGAAAAGATGATCACCATCTTCCACGAGCTGTACCACATCTCACCGGCCTGCGACGGCGACATCCGCCGCTTCCCGGGCCGCAACTACGCCCACGGCTCCTCGACCAAGAACTACAACCTCCTCATGGGGCAACTGGTGGACCGCTACCTGGCAGGGATCCCGGACCGCTCCGCACTCGCCTTCCTGGAGGGGAACCTGGCGGCGCTGCGCTCGCGGCACAGCGCCATCGTGGCCAGGCGCCTGCAGGCCCCGCGCATCAGCATCACGCCGGCGTGAGCCTTAGCCGTTTCTTGACTTTTCCTCTATAAAACTATAACTTGACAGGCGTTTACAGATCCGTAGACCCCAAAGGGGGCAAGCGTCATGCTGAGACTCGACTACACCGTCACCCGCAAGTTCGAGGAACTGGCCGAAAAGGCGAAAAAGGTCAGCTCCTCCCAGCTGATCAACGACATCGCGGCCACCGTCGATTCCAAGCTGTTCCAGGACTGGGCCAACTCGGCGCTCAGCCTGCTGCAGCAGATCTTCGGTGAGGAAAGCGCCTACTACCGCAACTTCCAGTCCATCTATTCCAAGATCATCAACATCACCTACAAGGAAAGCTTCGACAACTGCCGCGCCATCGTGCAGTCCGCCCGCGAGGAATACGAACAGGGAGGCCTCACCGAGATCAGCCTTTTTCTGGACCATGCGGTGCTGGAATACCTGGGCGGCAGGACCTCCGATTTTTTGAAACGCGGTGACAACCATACCGCCTGCATCCTTGCCTCGGTGCTGCTGGAACAGGTGCTGATGCTGATCTGCGCCAACAAGGGGATCGCGACGGGAAGCACCGATGAGATGAACGAGGCGCTCTACCAGGCGAAGGCATACCAGGTGGGGACCTACCAGCGGGTCAAGGACTGGTGCTACATGAAAGCGGACTTCCTGTCCGGACAGGGAGAGAGGTACCGCACCGCGGACGTAGACGAGATGCTGCGCGGCGTGCAGCGGTTCATCGCGAAAGAGATAGGTTAGAGGGAGACCAACTCTCCTCCCCCTGGAGGGGGGAGGACGGGAGGGGGGATTGTTTGAACGAGCCGCCTGCTCCCCCTCCCTAGCCCTCCCCCTCCGGGGGAGGGGAGCGGAGTGAGATAGCGTCGAGACAACACAACAAAAAGGGGAAGCCATACGGCCTCCCCTTTTTTATTGGGCAATTTGTGATCAGCAACGGCCCGGTTCTCTTAATCTTAATCTTAATCTTTGTCTATTTAGTAACCACGCAGTCGATGATGGCGTTGATCCTGCGGTTCTTGGCGCGGCCTTCGGCGGTGCTGTTATAGGCGATACGCCTGGTGTAGCCGTAACCTTTGGCGGCGAGGCGGCTCTTCTCGATGCCGAAGTTGTCGACCAGGTACTGCACCGCGCTCTCGGCGCGCTCCCGCGACAGCTTCATGTTGTACTCGTACCCGCCGACGTTATCGGTATGCCCTTCGATGACCGCGGTGGTGGTCGGGTATTTCTTCATGTAGTCGGCTACCTTCGCCATTTCATCCTTGTACTGCGGCTTGATGTTCGCCTTGCCGGTGTCGAATTCGACCACCAGCGCCATGCACAGACGCTCGGGAGGCTTGACCTCCTTCACGTCGAAGGCACAGTCGATGATCGCCTCGATACGACGGTTCGCCTGCCGCCCCTCGTCGGTGGCGTTGGACGCCACGGGGCGCGCCATGCCGAAGCCGCGCGCCTCGAGACGGGAGCGGTCGATGCCGCAGCTGGCGACCATGTAGTCGACTACGGCCTCGGCGCGACGCTTGGAGAGGCCGAGGTTGTACTCGGGTGCTCCCACGTTGTCGGTGTGCCCCTCGATCACGGCGGTGGTGGTCGGATACTGCTTCATGAACTCGCAGACCACACCGATCTGATCCTTGTCCTCCTGACGGATGGCCGCCTTGTCAATGTCGAACTCGCCGTGCAGAGTGACGCAGTACTTGTAGTGACCCGGGGTCGGCTCAGCCGCAGGCACCGGCTCCAGCGGCGGTTCCTCGGCAGGTGCCGGTGCCGGCGGTGCCGGTTCCGGTTTGGCCGCAACTGCAGGTGCCGCTTTAACGCCGCCGAATACGAAATCAACGCCGACGCTGTACTCCAGGTTGTGGAACGACTCGCCGTCTTCCCTCAGGATCAGGTGCCTCAGATCGCCGCGCAAGGCCAGCGCATCGGTGAGGAAGTATTTCAAGCCGACACCGTAATTGAAAGCGGGCCTGCTGGTCTCGAAGTTTCCCTTCGCTTCGCGGGACTGTCCGCCGTAGCCGGCGGCGACGTAGGGAACCAGCTGCCGGTCCGGAAGGAAGTGATAAAGCATGTCGAGGTGGTAGTTGTAGGCATCGAGGTCGCCGATGTTGCTGTTCCGCTTTCCTTCGGTGGGAACGTAGTCGAACACGGCTTCGAGTCCGAAGTGCTGGGTGAGGTTGTAGCCGCCGCGCACCCCGAAGGCCGGCGCGGTCTCCAGGTGTTCCTTGCCGATGAAGGTGTAGCCGCCGACAAAGGGTGAGAGGGAGAAGCTTTGCGCCTTGATTTCGGCGCGTGCCTGCGGGAGCAGGGTGAACAACAGTGCTGGAACCAGAACAAGCAACAGCAGGTACTTTTTCATCTGACACCTCCTCTGTTTGTTTAGGCTTCTAATGTTGTCTAGCTTTTCGGGTGCGCGGCTCGTTCAGCTCCTACTGGTTGGATGTGCAATTGGGGCAGCGTGAAGCCTTGACCGGAATCATGGTGCAGCAGTGCGGGCATTCCTTGGTGGTCACGGGTGCGGCCGGTGCCGGCATCAGCCTGTTGACCTGCCGCACCAGCAGGAACAGTGCAAAGGCTACGATGACGAAGTCGAACACGGAGTTCAGGAAGAGGCCGTAGGCGATCACTGGTACCCCCGCGGCCTTGGCTTCCGCTACCGACCGGACCGGGGTGCTGGAGAGGTTGAGGAACAAGGAGGAAAAATCGATGTTGCCGAGGAGTCTGCCGATGGGGGGGGTGATGATGTCTGCGACGAAAGAGCTTACCACCTTGCCGAAGGCCGCGCCGATGACGACCGCAATTGCCAGATCGAGCACGTTTCCCTTCAACGCGAACTGCTTGAATTCTTTGAGCATCTACGAGCGCCCTCCTTTGTTAAAACGATAGCAGCCAAAACACATGAGAAAGGCTACCATCCTTTGCACGGGGCGCAAGAAAAGCTGCTCCTTTTTTACCAGCTTAGTAGGAGCACTACGGGGAGCGAATCCGTTCGGGCAAAGAGGAGTCGCTCTTCGATTCCGGTCATCGGCACCATAAACGGTGCAGGCGGTCTCGACACGAAAAGTTGTGGTCAGCCTCCGGCTAACCCGCTGAACTTCAACTGCATGAACAGGGGAGGCCGCTTGCCTTGTCGAAGGCCTCCTTCCCCTCTTTCAGGCTGAACCAGGCGATACCGAGGGCTCCGGCCGAATCGAGCCAGCCGATGCCGGTAAGGTAGTAGCCGGCGCTGGAGACAAGCAGGATGACGGAGAGATAGAGACAGACCTTGGTGCAGGCGGCGTCGGCGAGGATGGCCTGGGAGCCGAGCGCCTTCCCCACCTTGACCTTCTGCTGGATCAACAGCCACATGGAAAGTATGGAGATGCAGGAAACGACGATACCCCAGAAGGTGGTGGTGGGCGCGTGGCCGCGAAAGGCGTCATAAGCGGCGGTGAAGAGGAGTCCGGCCGCAAGGAGGTAAAAGCCGCCGCCGGTTATCCTGAGCGCGCCGCGCTCGAACTGGTCGGGGGCCTGCTCGGGGTTTTCCCGCTGGCGGCGCACCATGTGCCAGATGCCCGCGCCGGAAACCACCTCGACGAAGGAGTCCAGACCGAACCCGAAGAGCGCCAGTGATTCGTCTTCGAAACCGAACCAGGCGGACACGACCCCTTCGAGGATGTTGTAGAAGATGGTGATGAGCGCCAGGAGCGCCGCCGTCCGGTACAGCCTTTCGAGTTGCCTGTTCATGGGGTCCTTTTGGCATCCAGGAGAATGTATCAAGAGTTTTGAATATATCCCGCGGCGGCGATTAATGTCAACGCCAGGGAACACCGCGCCGCAGACTCTATGAGGCATGCGAACAGGACTGCAGCACAAGTAATCGATTTGCCGACACTACGAAATCAAGCAAATATCCCCGTGCAAAAAATGACAGGCTCTATTGAAGAGGCAGCAGAAATATTATTGACAGCCAAAAACCGCTATGCTATACACGTAATCTCTTCGCGGCACAGGGCGAAGAAAACCAGATATTCCCGAGTAGATCAGTCGGTAGATCAGCGGACTGTTAATCCGTGTGTCGTAGGTTCGAGTCCTACCTCGGGAGCCAAAAATCAATAGGGTTACGACATAGTCGTAACCCTTTTTCATTTCTTGCACCGGTTATCCCTTCAAACGCGAAGCGTCCATAGGCACAACGAACCACACCTCACTACCAAAGAAAAAATAACTTTTTTTCATACCTAGCGCTCCCCCTCCCCTTAAGTTCCTGCAACACCATGCTATAGTATGTCGGTCGCTCCCGTTCACTCCAAAGAGAGCAGCCGCCATGCCAGTACGAGTACTGATAGCTATCGACGATACGGATAATTCTGTCAGCAGGGGAACCGGTGAGATCGCCTCGCTCATCGCCGAAGCCATCGAGGAGAACGGCTGGGGGACAGCCGGGTTCATCAGCCGGCACCAGTTGCTGGTCCATCCCGACATACCCTACACCTCGCACAACAGCACCATGTGCTTTCCGGTGGAGATGCAGCAGGGGGCTCTTGCGCAGTTGATCTCCTTCGCCTGCGACTTCCTGGGACGGGAGTGCGCCGACGGCTCCGATCCGGGACTCTGCGTCGCTGTCCTTGAGCAGATCGCAGCCCCTGCCGAGCTGGTAGCGTTCGGCAGGCGGGCCAAACTGGAGGTGATCACCAAGAGTGAGGCCACGGAGCTGGCCGGCAGACTCGGGGTGCACCTGTCCGAGCATGGCGGGACCGGCCACGGCGTGATCGGTGCCCTTGCCGGCGTGGGGCTGCGACTGTCGGGCGACGACGGCCGCATGAGAGGAAGCCTCACCGGGGTACGCCCCGGGCTGGTGCTCACCGTGCGGGAGCTTCTCGAGCAGCCGGACGTCGACGCGGTGCGCGGCCTCGACGGAAGCACGCTGGCCCCGGAAGAGCCGGTCTCCATCGGGGATAAGCCGAAGACGGTGCTGCGCGGCGGGGCATCGGTGCTGCTGGTTCGCCCTCCGGATCATCCAATCGAGAACGTCTCGTGGGAGACCCTCCCCCGAAGGCTGCTGCGGGAATATTAGTGAACCCAACACTGGAGGTTCTGTTATGAATGCACGACATGAAATCGAATCGCACCTGAAGGGGGAAACACTGGTCCGCAAGGGGCTCAAGCGCGGGGCAGGAGCCGCCACGCTTCGGCTCGTTCCCGACCTGAACGTGGTCAAGATCGGCGGGCACGGCATCATCGACTACGGGCGCGAGGTGGTCCTGCCGCTTCTGGAGGAGATCGGCGAGCTGTCCCGGGAAAACCAGCTCATGGTGGTTACCGGCGGCGGCGTAAGGGTGCGCCACATCCTGGACATCGGCATCGACCTCGGCATGCCGACCGGCGTCCTTGCCGAGCTCGCCGGGAAGATCAGCGAGCAGAATGCCGAGATCGTCACCCTGCTCCTCTCCCGCTGGGGGGGGAGCCGCGTCAAGACCGGCGACCTCCTCGACCTCCCCACCATGCTGCACCTGAAGCTGCTGCCGGTGATCCACGGCACCCCGCCCTACGGGCTCTACGAGCACCCGCCGGAGACGGGCCTCATCCCGCCGCACCGCACCGACACCGGCGCCCTGCTCATGGCGGAGGTGCTGGGGGCGAAGAGCTGCATCCTGGTCAAGAACGTCGACGGGCTCTTCACGGAAGATCCGCGCGTGAACCCCAAGGCGGAACTGATCGAGGAGATCACGGTGGACGAGCTGATCAAGATGGACATGGAGGACATGGTCCTGGAGCGGAAGATGCTCTACCTCTTGCGGGACATGGCCAACGTGAAGGAGATTCGCATCGTCAACGGCCACAAGCGCGGCACCGTGGGGATGGCGATCCGCAAGGAGAAGGTGGGCACCCTGATCAGGGTGTGAGGAAGCGGGTCGACACTTTCATGTGATACATCGACTGGCCGTCCACATGATCAACCTGTATAATGAAGGTGTACCCCCTCCTCATGGAGGATAAAAAGGAAAGGAGGCACCCTTTCATGGCAGGCAAAATCTTTTATCGGCACAGGACCAAGATGCAGGACGGAGCCCACCAGCCGCGGCACGTACTGGTGGCGGTAGCGGACCTCGATCTCAAGGTGTACGGCCAGCACATGCGCATGTGCGAACTGAAGTTCATCGCGGAGTCGCTCGGAGCCGAGCTGCTCGAGCTGCCGCGCGGGCCGAAGCACCAGGGTGAAGAGGAAGACTAGGAAGGTTGGAAGTAGGACGTAGTAAAGGGGGCTGTCGACAGACAGCCCCCCTTTCTTTTTAGCTAGTAGCGATGCGTGTTGGTTTTCCGCCTCAATAACTTCCCCACTCCCCCACCGTCCTCCCCCACCCTGCCCACCTCTTCTCACGACCACTTGACATACTGCGCAACACGACCTATAGTCACACCTGACCATCGGTCAACTTAAGGAGAGACGTGATGAGCAACACCACCGAACGGATCCCCGCCGCTGCCGGCCGCCAGTCCGGCCGCAGGGCGAAGAGAAGCGAAGAAACCAGGGAGCGGATCTTTCGTGCCGCGCTCTCGCTCTTTGCGGAGAGAGGGTTCAACGCCACCACGATAGAGGCGATCACCGCCGCCGCGGACGTGGGCAAGGGAACCTTCTTCAACTACTTCGACAACAAGGAAAGCGTTCTGCTGGAATACCGGGAACTGCAGATGGAGCGGGTGGCGGAATTCGTCGCGAGCAACCGTGACTCGGACCGCCCGCTCGCGCCGCTTCTGCTGCAACTGGCGGTGACGCTGACCATGGAGCAGGAAAAGAGTCCCGGGCTGATCCAGAGCCTGATGACCGCCGTGTTCGGCAGCGAGACGGTCCAGAAGCGGATGGCGGAGGCGATGCAGCGTAACATCGAGCAGCTCGCCGTCCTGATCGCCAGACGCCAGCAGTCAGGGGAGCTCCGCAGCGACCTCGATGCCTTCAGCATCGCGCAGAGCTTCCAGCGCATCATCTTCGGCACCATGATCACCTGGTCGCTCAACCCGGTTGATCCGCTGGAAGAGAACCTGAAAAAGAGCATCCAGGTCTTCGTGGACGGAGCGCGCTCGTAACAGCAACAGGCAACGAAGGACACGCCATGATCGTAAAGACCTTGAAACTGGTGACCGTTTTACTGCTGCTCGGGATGGCGGTCAGGGAGGCCGCCGCCCAGGACTCCCCGCCTGTCGCGCTGTCGCTGGACCAGGCCATCACCCGCGGGCTGGAGACGAACCTCAACGCGGTCCTCGCCAGGACCAGGGTGGACGAGGCGGAAGGGACGCGGGAACGGAGGCTCTCCAGCTACCTCCCGCACCTGCGCATCGAGACTCCCTTCGCCTGGCAAACCCGCAACCTGCGCGCCCAGGGGATCAGCCTCCCGAACTCTCCCGCCGTGGTCGGCCCCTTCACCAGCTACGACTTCCGCATCTACGGCGAGCAGAACATCCTCGACCTGCAGAGCTACCACACCATCAAGGCGGCTGAGAAGGAAAAGCAGGCCAGGCTCGACGATTACCGGGACGCGCGCGGGGGGGTGATCCGCCTGGTCACCGTGCAGTACCTGAACGCGGCCTACACCGAGGCCCGGGTGGCGACGGCGCAGAGCCGGGTGCAGACATCGGAGGTGCTGGAGAAGCTCGCCCGGGACCAGCGCGCCGCCGGGGTGGCCGACGGCCTGGACGTGCTGCGCGCCCAGGTTCAGCTCGCCAACGACCGCCAGAACCTCCTGGTGACGCGTAACAACGCACAGCTCGCCCTGCTCGCCCTCTCCCGCAGCGTCGGCATCGATCTCGGCACCCCTGTCACGCTCACCGACAAGCTCGCCTACAAGCCCCTGGAACCGCCGCGGATCGAGCAGGGAATCCAGGCAGCCCTGGAGAGCCGTCCCGACTACCGTTCGCTGTTTTCCCAGCGCGCCTCGCTGGAGGAGCAGGTGAAGGCCTCCCGCTCACGCTACCTTCCGAAGATCGTGGTGAGCGGTAACTACGGCACCAGCGGCCAGGAGATGAGCAACCTCGACCCCACCGGCATGCTCCAGGTCAACCTGGTGCTGAACCTGTTCGACTACGACCGCAAGGGTGAGCGCCTGGAGCTGGACAGCCGCCTGGAACGCAACCAGCGCCAGATCGCCGACCTGAAGCTCGGCGTGGAGCAGGACATCCGGGAGGCCCTGTTAAACCTCACTTCCGCCACCGACCAGGTCGCCACCGCTCGCGAGGGGGCCGAGCTCGCCGAGCGCGAACTGCAGTACGCAGGCGACCGATTCAGAAACGGCATCGCCAACAACATCGAGGTGGTCACGGCGCAGGACGCGCTGGCGCGGGCCCGGGACAACGAACTGAACGCCCTGGCGCAGCATGCCGAGGCGAAGATCGCGCTCGCCCGCGCCCTGGGCGACACGGAAAAGGTGTACCGGCTCTTCCTGGGCATCGAATAATTGCGAGGTCATGCACCCATGAAAAGAAAACTGATCCCGATCATCCTGCTGGTCGCCGTGCTGGTCGGCGCCGGATACTTCTTCACCCATCGCGCCCATAACGACGCCGAGGCCACCTCGATCACCCTCTCCGGGAACATCGAGGCGCACGAGAGCGTGGTCGGCTTCAAGGTTCCCGGTCGGCTGGCGGAGCTCCCCATCGAGGAGGGACAGCTGGTCAAGGCGGGTGACGTCCTGGCCAGGCTGGACCAGGGGGACTACCGGCAGCAGGTCCAGATCGACGAGGCGGCCGTCGGCACGCGCCAGGCCGAGCTGGGGCTCGCGACGGCGGGAAGCCGTCCCCAGGAGAAGAAGGCGGCGCACCAGTCGGTGCTGGACGCCCAGGCCGACTACGAGCTGAAAAAGCACGACCTGCAGCGCTACCAGGCCCTCTACGAAAAGGACGAAGTCTCGGCGCAGGTGCGTGATACCGCCGCCGCGGCGCTGAAGCGGAGCCAGGCCGTCCTGGAGCGGGCGAAGCAGAACTACGACCAGGTGCTGGAAGGGGTGCGCAAGGAGCAGGTGGAGGTGAACCGCGCCGCCGTCCGCTCGGCGCGCCAGGCGCTGGAGCTCTCCAGGATCAAGCTCTCCTACACCACCCTCCAGTCCCCCATCACCGGCGTGGTGCTGGTGCGCCAGGCCGAACTGGGCGAGGTGCTGACTGCCGGGAGCCCGGTAGCCACCGTCGCCGACCTGGACCACCTCTGGATGCGCGGCTACCTGAGCGAGACCGATCTGGGCCGGGTGAAGCTCGGGCAGGTCGCCAAAGTCAAGAGCGACACCTACCCGGGCAAGACCTACCGGGGGCGGGTCTCCTTCATCTCCTCGCAGGCCGAGTTCACCCCGAAGTCGGTGGAGACCCACAAGGAGCGGGTGACCCTGGTGTACCGCATCAAGATCGAGCTGGAGAACCCCGGGCACGAGCTGAAGCCTGGGATGCCGGCGGATGCGACCCTGGCCGTAGCCCCGGCCAAGTGACATGAGCGAGGCAGGCAACGCCATAGAGCTCGACGGGCTCACCAAGTCCTTTCCCGGCGTGCGCGCCGTGGACGGGCTCACCTTCGCCGTCCGGCGCGGCGAGATCTTCGGGCTGGTCGGCCCCGACGGCGCCGGCAAGACCACCACGATGCGCATGCTCGCCGGGGTGCTCGCGCCGGATGAGGGGAGCGCCACCGTCGCCGGCTTCGATCTTTCCCGTGACGCCAAGAGGGCCAAGCACCGCATCAGTTACATGCCGCAGCGCTTCGGGCTGTACGAGGAGCTGACGGTGGACGAGAACATCCGCTTCTACGCCGACCTCTTCGGGGTGCCGCGCCAGGAGCGGGACGCGCGCGCTGTCGAGCTTTTGCGGGCGGCGGGGATGTCGGAGTTCCGCTCCCGCCTGGCCGGGAAACTCTCCGGCGGCATGAAGCAGAAACTGGGGCTCGTCTGCGCCCTGATCCACACCCCGGAGGTGATCCTGCTGGACGAGCCGACCAACGGGGTGGACCCGGTGTCGCGACGCGACTTCTGGCGCATCCTCTACACGCTCCTGGACCAGGGGGTGACCATCCTCACGACCACCGCCTACCTCGACGAGGCGGAGCGCTGCCACCGCGTGGCGCTTTTGCACGAGGGGCGCATGCTCTTTTGCGACACCCCCGCCAACCTGAAGGACTCCCTTCCCGGCGCCGTCCTCTCCATCGTCTGCGCGGAACCGCGCCCGGTGCGGGACCTCCTGGCCGGGGTGGAGGGGATCTCCACCGCGATGATCGTCGGGGACGGCCTGCACCTGGTGGTGCACGACCCCGGGCGCATGATCCCGGAACTGCGCGACCGCATCGCAGCGGCGGGGCTTTCCTGCGACGCCATCGAACAGGTCGCCCCCTCCATCGAAGACCTCTTCGTCGAGGCGGTACAGGGACAGGGAGCCCGGGAAGACGGCGACCGCGGCACACAAAGGGGCGAGCGATGAACGGCACCGCCCCCGCAGTCGTGGTGCAGGACCTGGTGAAGCGCTTCGGCGACTTCGTGGCGGTGGACCACATCTCGCTCCAGGCGAGCCCCGGCGAGATCTTCGGGTTCCTCGGGCCCAACGGCGCCGGCAAGTCCACCACCATCAGGATGCTCTGCGGCCTGCTGCGTCCCACCTCGGGCAAGGCCGTCGTGGCCGGGCTGGACGTGGCGCGCGAACCGGAGCGGGTGCGGCAGAACATCGGCTACATGTCGCAGAAGTTCTCCCTGTACAACGACCTGAAGGTGATCGAGAACCTGCGCTTCTTCGCCGGGATGTACAGCGTCCCCGCGGCCGAACAGAAGGAACGGATCGACTGGGCCATAGACATGGCGGGGCTCTCCGGGCGGGAACAGCTTCTCACCGGGACCCTCGCCGCGGGGTGGAAGCAGCGCCTGGCCCTGGGGTGCGCCGTCCTGCACCGCCCACCCATCGTCTTCCTGGACGAACCTACCTCCGGGGTCGACCCCATCTCGCGCCGGCTCTTCTGGGAGCTGATCCACCGCATGGCCGACGACGGGGTCACCGTCTTCGTGACCACCCATTACATGGACGAGGCCGAGTACTGCAACCGCCTGGTGCTGATCGACCGCGGCAGGATCGTCGCCTCGGGTTCGCCGCTTGAGCTGAAGGAAAAGAGCATGGCGGGGAACCTGCTGCTGCTCGAGTGCGACCAGGTGGGGAAGGCCCTGGAGGAGTTGCAGCGGGCGCCGGGGGTGTCCGATGCCGCCATCTTCGGCAACGCGCTGCACCTGGTGGTCCCCTCGGCGGAGCGGGCCATCCCGGAGGTGAAGGGCTTTCTCGCCGAGCGCGGCATCACCGCGACCCGCATCGAACAGATCCGCCCCTCGCTGGAGGACGTCTTCGTGTCGCTGACCAGCCTCAACAAAACCGAAGAGAACAGGGATAAAAGGGATAACCGGGATAAAGGCGATCAAACGGAGACGGCCGTAACCGACAAGGAGAAGGGGCAATGAACTGGAACCGGCTCTGCGCCATGGCGCGCAAGGAAATGATCCAGATCCGGCGCGACGCCCGCAGCATCGGCATCGTCATCGCCATGCCCATCGTGATGATGTTCGCCTTCGGCTACGGCGTGAGCTTCGACACCAAACACATCCCGGTCTACATCTACGACCAGGAAAAGAGCCAGCAAAGCCAGGACTTCCTGAAGCGCTTCCAGTCGTCGGTCTATTTCCGGGTGGTCAAGACGGTGTCGAACTACCCGGAACTGGTGCGGGCCATCGACGCCGGGCAGTGTCAGATCGGACTCGTGGTGCCCCCCGATTTCTCCAGAAAACTCCGCTCGGGACAGAAGGTGAGCGTGCAGGCGATCTTCGACGGCACCGACAGCAACAGCGCGAGCCTCGGCATGAGCTACACCGAGGCGGTGGCGCAGGCCCACTCCCAGCAGCTCCAGCTGGAATGGCTGCAGGGACGCGGACAGGGACAGGCGCGGCTTCCCCTGAGCGTCGACGCCCGGACTTGGTTCAACGAGAACCTGGAGAGCATGGTCACCATCGTCCCCGGCGTGGTGGCCATGGTGATGGCGGTGGTCGGGACCTTCCTCACCTCGCTTACCGTGGCACGGGAGTGGGAGCGCGGCACCATGGAGCAGCTGATCTCCACCCCGGTGACGCCGCTGGAGATCATGCTCGGCAAGCTCGCCCCCTACGTTGTGATCGGGCTCGCCGACACGAGCCTCTGCGCCATCATGGGGGTGTGGTGGTTCGGCGTCCCCTTCCGGGGGCACATCTGGGTCTTTTTGCTGAGCACCCTCCTCTTTCTGATCGTGGTGCTGTCGCTTGGGTACTTCTTCTCCGTGGTCGCCAAGACCCAGCTTGCGGCAAGCCAGATCTCCCTGATAGCCACCTTCCTGCCGGCGTTCCTGCTGTCGGGGTTCATGTACCCCATCGACCAGATGCCCGCCCTGGTGCAGGGGATCACCCACGTCGTGCCGGCGCGCTACTACATGGCCATCCTGCGCAACGTCTTTTTGAAGGGGTCCCCGGTGCTGACCATGTGGCAGGATCTGCTGGGGCTCGCCATCTTCGCAACCCTGCTCGGCCTGGCGGCGACGCGGGTCTTCCACAAGAAGCTGAGCTGAAGGGGGTAACATGCTGGGCCGCCTGCGCCAGATGCTGATCAAGGAGTTCCTGCACGTCATCCGCGACAAGAGGGCGCGCTTCTTCCTGTTCGCCCCTCCCATCATCCAGACGCTGGTCTTCGGCTACGCCGCCACGCTGGAGATCAAACACGTCCCCGTCGCCGTAGTCGACTACGACAACAGCCAGGTGAGCCGCGACCTCGTCTCCCGATTCCAGGCAAGCCGCTACTTCGAGGTGCGCCGCATCGCCGACCGGCGCGAGATCCCGGACCTGATCGACCGCGACCAGGTGACCATGGCGCTGCAGATCAACGACGGTTTCGCCCGCGACCTGCGCAAGGGAGAAACCGCCCACCTGCAGGTGGTGGTGGACGCCAGCAACTCCAACACCGCGCTGGTGGGGCTTGGTTACGTGAACCAGGTGGCGCAGGCATTCGCGCGGCAGTACCGCATCGAGGCGCTGAACCGGCAGGCTCCCGGTGTCGCCGCCTCTCTCCCGGAGATCGTGGTGGAGCGCCGCCCCTGGTACAACCCGGACATGACCAGCCAGTGGTTCTTCGTGCCGGGTGTCATCGGCAACCTGGTGCTGGTGATCGTGGTGACGCTGACCGCCTTCGCGGTGGTGCGCGAGCGCGAGATCGGAACACTGGAGCAGATCATGGTGACGCCGATACGGCGCACCGAGTTCATCCTGGGCAAGACCATCCCCTTCTTCCTGATCGGGCTTTTGGACACGGCGCTGATCAGCCTGGCGGGGACGCTCTGGTTCCGGGTGCCGCTCACCGGAAGCCTCCTGGTGCTCGCCGCCGGCACCGTCTGCTTCATCCTGTGCATGCTCGGCGTGGGGCTGTTCATCTCGACCGTCTCGGCGACCCAGCAGCAGGCGATGGTCACCAGCTTCTTCTTCATCATGCCCGCCGTCATCTTCTCAGGCTTCGGCTCCCCCATCTCCAGCATGCCGGTGTTCCTGCAACGGCTCACCTACCTGAACCCGCTGCGCTACCAGGAGGTGGTGCTGAGAAGCGTCTACCTCAAAGGGGTCGGCTTCGAGGTGCTCTGGCCCCAGATCGCGGCCATGGCGCTCATCGGCGTGGTGATGCTCACTGTAAGCGTGCTCCGCTTCCGCAAGTCACTCGAATAGCGCCGGTTCTGCTGTACCGCCTCGACACTTCCTTTAATTCAAATAATGTGATACAACACATCCTCCGTAGCTCCCCCAAACCGCGGCAGGTCCTGCCGCGGCCACCATATCGGAGGTTTTCGTGGAAAAGGAAAAGCAACAGGAACTGATCAGCAGGCGCGACATGCTGAAAGGCTCGCTCTGCCTGGGCGTCTGCCTCGCAGCGGGTAGCATCACCAGCGAGGCCGGAGCGGCCGTGGACGCCAGACCCGCAGCGGGACGCCCGGAAGCGGCCAGGAAGCATTTCCTGAAATCGATGAACTGCTCCCAGGCCATCCTGGAAAACTACGCCCCCGCCTACGGCGTCAACCCCGAGGTCGCCTGCAGGCTCGCCACCGGCTTTGCCGGCGGCATGGTCGCCGGTCGCGAGTGCGGCGCCGTCACCGGCGCCTACATGGTGCTGGGACTTGCCCACGGCCCCAAGGAGAAGAAGGTGTTCCCCAAGATCGAGGCCTTCAACAACGAGTTCAAGGCACGTCACGGCGAGTTGGACTGCTCCCGCCTGCTCGGTATCGACATGGGGACCAAGGCAGGAATGAAAGAAGCCGACAGGAAGGGTCTCTTCAAGACCCGCTGCCCCAACTACGTGAAAAGTGCGGCGGAGATCCTGGAAAAGATGATCTAGCCTCGCCCCTCCCTGCCCCTGCCCCCGCCCGGGGCGGGGAGGCTGTGGACGATAGTCCACCGTTTCATTTTTTCCCGCCCGATCCCACCCTTTGCGCCGCCCAATCGCATCTAAATCATTGACGTAACGTAAACAGCATGTATAGAATGCTGCCCCTGAAGCGAATCCTAATGATAGGACGCTCCCCCGACGTCACGCCTTCAGCCGCTGTCCTGGAAGCAGGAGAACGACCCGATGACGCAACTGAGATTCCATTCAAAAACCCGGGCGGAGTACCTGATCGCCACCGGGCGCGTCATCCTGGCCGCGTTCTTCCTCTTCGCCGTCTGGCTCGACCCATCCGAACCTTCCCGCTACGCCCACATCACCTACGGCATCCTTACCGCGTACCTCGGCTACTCCGTGGTGATCGCGGCGGTGAGCTGGCGCCGGGGCCTGGCCTGGGGCATCCTGCACCTGGTCACCCACAGCGTCGACCTGCTGGTGTTCACCTGCCTCATGTTCCTCACCACCGGCCCCAACAGCCCTTTTTTCGTCTACTTCATCTTCATCCTGGTCTGCGCCACCTTCCGGTGGCAGTGGCGCGGCACCCTCTGGACCGCGGCAGCGGCCATGTCGGTCACTCTCCTGCTCGCCTGGTATCCATCCAACCTGCTCCTGGACCACAGTTTCGAGCTGAACCGCTTCATCATCCGCATCGCCTACCTGGCGGTGGTGGCGGCCCTGCTGGGATACCTGGGCGCCTACGAGGAGTCGATGCGGGAGATACTCGCCATGCTGTCCCAGTGGCCCGGGGAAACGCCGCCCGAGGAACCGGGGGAGGACGGCCAGGGGATGCTCGGTCATGCCGCCGCGATACTGAGGGCGCCGCGGGTGGTCCTTTTGTGGGAGGAGGAAGAGGAGCCCTGGCTGCACCTGCTGAGCTGGACGGCGGAGGGATGCCGTTACGAGTGGAAGGAGCCGGGCGTCTTCGGCGACATCGTGGCCAAAGGGCTGGAGCGGGCGAGCTTCTTTACCCGCGAAGCCGGCTTGGGTCAGGCGCTGGTGGTCTGCAACACCGCCGCCGGGCTGCAGGAACGCCGCGGCGCCCCGCTGCATCCGGAATTCGTGCGGTGCTTCAACGTCACCTCCGCGTGCGTCTCCCCGTTGGACGGCGAGAAGATCACGGGATACCTGGTCGCCCTGGACCGCCGTCACCTCACCCCGGACGACCTGGTGCTGGGGGGGATCGTCGCCCACGAGATCGCGGCCCGGCTCGACCACGCCCTGCTCCTGAAGCAGCTGCAGCAGGGCGCCGCGGCGGACGAGCGCCTGCGGCTCGCCCACGACCTGCACGACGGCCTGCTCCAGTCGCTGGCCGGAGCGGGGCTGCAACTGGCGACGGTGAGCCGCCTGATCGAGGCGGACCCCGCCGCGGCCAGGGAGAGCATCCGGCAGGTGCAGCAGCTGCTCGCCTCGGAGCAGCGGGACCTCAGAATGCAGATCAACGACATGAAGCAGCTCTTCTCCCGGCGCAAGAACGAGGAGTACGGACTGGCCAAGCGGCTGGACGAGCTGGCCGGCCGCATCAGGCGGCAATGGGAGATCGCCTGCTCCGTCACCTGCCACACCCCGGCGCCGCAGTTGCAGCGCAGCATCGCGCGCGAGATCTACTTCGTGGTGCACGAGGCGCTCATCAACGCGGTGCGCCACGCCGAGGCCACCACCTTGCGGGCGGAGATCAGCTTCGACGCGCAATGGGCCCGCATCACGGTAAGCGACGACGGGCGCGGCTTCGGCTTCCAGGGACGCTACGACCAGGACCAGCTGAGCGACCTCAAGCGCGGCCCGGTGACGCTGCGGGAGCGGATCGACGCGCTGAACGGGAAGCTCGTGATCGAATCCGGCGAGCGGGGCGCCCGCCTCGACATCACCCTGCCACTCGTGGAACTAGGAGGCTGACATGATACGACTGGTCATAGCCGATGACCATCCCCTGATCCTGAACGGGCTGACCGGCCTCTTCAACTTCGAGGAGGACTTCGAGGTGCTGGCAAGCTGCAGCAACGGCTCCGACGCCATCGAAGAGATCCGCCGGCAGCGCCCGGACGTGGCGGTGCTCGACATCCGCATGCCCGGCATGAGCGGCATCGACGTGGCCCGCAGGGTGACCGAGGAAAAGCTCGGCGCCCGGCTGGTGCTGCTCACCGCGGCCCTGGATGACGAGGACATGCTGGACGCGGTGATGCTCGGCATCCAGGGGGTGGTCCTGAAGGAGATGGCACCCCAGTTCCTGGTGCAGTGCATCCGCAAGGTGCATGCGGGCGAGCAGTGGCTGGAGCGCCGCTCCGCCAAGCAGGCCCTGGAAAAACTCCTGAAGCGCGAGGCGGGGGGGCGCGAGGTGGCCAACATCCTCACCCAGCGCGAGGTCGAGTTGGTACGCATGGTGTCCGGCGGGCTGCGCAACAAGGAGATCGCCGACAGGCTCTGTATCAGCGAGGGAACGGTGAAGGTACACCTGCACAACATCTACCAGAAGGTGAACGTGGATGGGCGCGTGGCGCTCCTGCGTTACGCACAGGAGAAGGGGCTCGTGTAACAGGGCCGGAAGGCAAAGGCGGGCGAATGATTATTCGCCCCTACAGAGACGTCAGCAAAATCCTTGTTTTACTCATAACCACCACTCATTCTGACTTTTTTTCTCGACATATCCATTTTCTCCTCTTGCAATAAAACATCTTTCTACTAAAATAACATATACTGCCAGTTCTGGTTCACGCGCCAAAGAGTCCACCGTTTCGCTGTCAGCAAGGGGAGGCCGGGATGAGCACGACGAGAACAGAGCGTAGTAAGGACACTTTCTCTATCAGCCAGATCCTGAAGGAACGCGGCGTCTCGCGACGCGACTTCCTCAAGTTCTGCTCAACGGTCACGGCGGCCCTGGCGCTGCCCCCCTCCTTCGCCCCGTCCGTGGCCCGGGCGCTGGACGAGGTGAAACGGCCGCCTTTAGTCTGGCTGGAATTCCAAGGCTGTACCGGCGACAGCGAGGCGCTGTTACGCTCGGCGAACCCCACCGTCGCCGAGATCGTCCTCGACATCCTCTCGGTCGACTACCACGAGACCATCATGGCCGCGGCGGGACACCAGGCCGAGGCGGCGCTGGACAAGACCATCACCGACTACAAGGGTAAGTACTTCGCGGTCATCGAGGGGTCCATCCCGATGAAGGACGGCGGGGTCTACGGCTGCGTGGGGGGCAAGTCCAACCTCGAGCGCGCCCGCCAGGTCTGCGGCAACGCGGCCGCCACCATCGCCATCGGCAACTGCGCCTCCTACGGCGGGATTCCCGCGGCAGCCCCCAACCCGACCGGCGCGGTGGGGGTCAAGGAGGCGGTCCCCGGCGCCACGGTGATCAACCTCCCCGGCTGCCCCTGCAACGCCGACAACCTGACCGCCACCATCGTGCACTACCTGGTCTTCAACAAGATCCCCGCACTCGACGGCCACGGCCGGCCGCTTTTCGCCTACGGCAAGCGCATCCATGACAACTGCGAGCGGCGCCCGCACTTCGACGCCGGCCAGTACGTGGAGAAGTGGGGGGACGACGGGCACCGCAAGGGATACTGCCTCTACAAGATGGGGTGTAAGGGCCCCGCCACCTTCCACAACTGCCCCACCCAGCGCTACAACGAGAAAACCGCCTGGCCCATCGGCTCGGGACACCCCTGCGTCGGCTGCGCCGAGCCCCAGTTCTGGGACGTCATGTCCCCCATGTACCGACGGCTCCCCAACGTGCCCGGCTTCGGCATCGAACACACCGCCGACGCCATCGGCCTGGGGCTCGCCGCGGGTGCCGCGGGCGCCTTCGTGGTGCACGGCGCGCTTTCCGCCATGAGAAAGGACAAGGAACCGGGCGAAGACGCCAAGGAGGACTAAGATGAGCAAGATCGTTGTCGACCCGATCACCAGGATCGAAGGGCACCTGCGCGTCGAGGCGGAAGTCTCCGGCGGCAAGATCAGCAATGCCTGGGTCTCCGGCACCATGTTCCGCGGCATCGAGACCATCCTCAAGGGGCGCGACCCGCGCGACGCCTGGTACTGGACCCAGCGCTTCTGCGGCGTCTGTACCACGGTGCACTCGATCGCCTCCATCCGCGCCGTCGAGGACGCGCTGAAGATCCCCGTGCCCCCCAACGCGCAGCTGATCCGCAACATCATCATCGCCATCCAGAACACCCAGGACCACGTGATCCACTTCTACCACCTGCACGCCCTGGACTGGGTGGACATCACCTCGGGGCTCAAGGCCGACCCGGTGAAGACCGCGCAGTTGGCCGCCTCCATCTCGGACTGGCCCAACAACTCGCCTACCTACTTCAAGTCGGTGCAGGACAAGGTGAAGGCCTTCGTCGCCTCGGGGCGGCTCGGCCCCTTCGCCAACGCCTACTGGGGGCACCCCGCCTACAAGCTCCCCCCCGAGGCGAACCTGATGGCCACCGCCCATTACCTGGAGGCGCTGGAGTGGCAAAAGGACATCATCAAGATCCACGCCATCCTGGGAAGCAAGAACCCGCACCCGCAGACCTTCCTGGTGGGTGGGATGTCGATCCCCATCGACCCGGACTCGCAGAACGCCCTGAACGCGGACAAGCTGATCGAGATAAAGCGCCTCTTGCACAAGGCCCAGGAATTCGTGGAGAAGGTCTACATCCCCGACCTCCTGGCGGTCGCCTCCTTCTACAAGGATTGGGCGGGGATCGGCGCCGGGGTCGGCAACTACATGTGCTACCCCGAGTTCCCGGACGCCGCCGGCAAGCCGTGGCTCCCCGGCGGCGCCATCCTGAACCGGGACATCTCCAAGGTGGTGCCGCTGGACCAGAAGAAGATCACCGAACACGTGGAGCACTCCTGGTACCAGGATGCGGGGAGCGAGGGGAAAGGGGTGCACCCGTGGGAGGGCTCCAGCGAGCCCAACTACACCGGCCCCAAGCCCCCCTACCAGTACCTCGACACGGACAAGAAGTACTCCTGGGTCAAGGCGCCGCGCTACGAGGAGAAACCGATGGAGGTCGGGCCGCTCTCCCGCGTGCTGGTCGCCTACGTCTCCGGGCACAAGGAGACCAAGGCGGCGGTGGACCTGGTGCTGAAGAAACTGGGCGTCGGCCCGGAGGCGCTCTTCTCCACCCTGGGGCGGACCGGCGCCCGCGGCATCGACTGCCTGGTCATCGCGCAGCAGGCCCCCAAGTGGCTGGACGAACTGATCGGCAACATCGCCAAGGGTGACCTGAGGATCCACTCCAACGAGCTGTGGGATCCCTCCACCTGGCCCGCCGAGGCGCACGGCTACGGCTGGCACGAGGCGCCCCGCGGCGGCCTGGGGCACTGGATCAAGATCAAGGACCAGAAGATACTCAACTACCAGGCGGTGGTCCCCTCCACCTGGAACGCGTCGCCGCGCGACGCCAAGGGGCAGGCGGGTCCCTACGAGGCGGCGCTTTTGGGCACGCCGGTCGCCGACCCGGAAAAGCCGCTGGAGATCCTGCGCACCATCCACTCCTTCGACCCCTGCCTGGCCTGCGCCGTGCACGTCCTCGACGCCACCGGGAACGAGATGGTCAGGGTGAAGGCATCCTAGAGGAGGTGGGCCATGTCGGATCGTTGCAAGTTCAAGCAGTACGTCTGGGAACTGCCGCTGCGCTGGTTCCACTGGATCAACGTGCTGGCCATCGTCATCCTGTCCGGCACCGGGTACCTGATCGGGCACCCTGTCACCCTCGGGGCGAGCGCGAGCGACTACGCCATGGGATGGATCCGCTTCGTCCACTTCGTCGCCGCCTACGCCTTCACCGTGAGCGTCGCCTCGCGCGTGGTGTGGGCCTTCATCGGCAACGAGCACGCCAGCTGGCGCGCCTTCTTCCCCATGTACACCGCGGCGGGTAGGGAAAAGCTGCGGCACATGATACGCTACTACACGCTGCAGACCCACGAGGTGCCGGAGATCGTGGGGCACAACCCGCTGGCGACCACCGCCTACTTCGTGCTCTTCCTGATCTACCTGGGCATGATCCTCACCGGCTTCGCCATGTACGCCACCCACGCACCGGGCGGGGTGATGTTCAAGTCGCTCGGCTTCATGTACTCCCACTTCACCCTGCAGGGGATGCGCCTGGCCCACCATTTCGGGATGTGGCTCATCTTCGGCTTCGTCATCAACCACATCTACAGCGCTTGGCTGATGGACATCAAGGAGCACGGCGGCGAAATCTCCAGCATGTTCAGCGGTTACAAGTTCACCGTGAAAAAAGGAGATTGAACACGTGGCGGCTAACTCCGTGAAGAACGCACCGAAGGTCCTGGTGCTTGGCGTAGGGAACGTGGTGATGGGCGACGACGGCGTCGGCATCCGGGTGGTGCAGCAGCTGCAGCGGGAGTACCGCTTTCCCAAGAGCGTCGAGATCGTCGACGGCGGGACGCTGGGGCTCGACCTCCTCCCGGTCCTGGAGGGGAGGAGTCACCTGATCATGGTCGATGCCGTCGAAACAGGAAAGGAACCGGGAACCTGCGTGCGGCTCTCCGGAGAGGAGCTCCCCATCGCCCTGGAGACCAAGGTCTCGCCGCACCAGATGGGGCTGAAGGATCTTCTTTCCGTCGCGCGGCTCATGGGGCAGGCGCCGGGCAAGATGGTTCTGATCGGGGTGCAGCCGGGGAGCATCGAGATGGGGACCGAGCTGACCCACGAGGTATCGCTGCAGGTGGAGAGCATGAAGGGGGCGGTCTTGAAGGAGCTCACCGCCTACGGCGTCCAGTGCCGTCCCGTCTCCCGCACCGTCAGCGAGTGCCGGGACTGAAAGTCATGCCTGTACGTCCGACAACCCGCCTGTCACCTCCTCCCCCCGGAGGGAGGAGGCCGGGAGGGGGGCCTGGCACGAGACCGGGCGAAAGGCCGCTTCGACGCGCCACCGTCGCCTGGCTTGCCCTCGCCGCGCTCCTTGGCGGCTGCACCGACTCCTCGAAGATGGCGCCGCTGCCGCCTGCCAGCGCGCGCGGCGAACAGCTCTTCAAGGAGCGTTGCGCCCCCTGCCACCCCGACGGCGGCAACGTCATCAACCGTAAGAAGACCCTGCACGGCGGCGTGCTCGCCGACAACGGCATCACCACGCCGTCCGGCATCGTCGCCAGGATGCGCAACCCCGGCCCGGGGATGACCCGTTTCGACCGGGGCACCATCCCCGACGCCGACGCCCGTCTCATCGCCGAATACATCCTCGCCACCTACCGCTGAACCCTACCCGGAGGGAGGGGGAGGCCGAGAGGGAGGCAGCCCGTGCCGCATCGCGTTGCAGTTGCCCCTTTTCCCGGCAATCCACCCTCTTTTGCCCGCTCATATCTCCTTCCCGTCTCCCTTGATCACGTTTCACTGATAGATAGCAGCGACAAGGAACCGCCGTGGCCCCCCTCCCCTCGCGGGAGGGGAAGGGGGTGGGGGAAGATGTTATCATTTCCGTTGCTTGCGGCTTCACCCCCCCCCGTCCCCCTCCCGTCAAGGGAGGGGGAGCCCCGAGGACCACGCAGTCGCAGGGCTGCTCCGAGTAACTTTCATCCGCGGGCAGCAACCGCTCCAAACGACATGGCACGCGTTATGTAGTCAGGGAAACGACCGGCAGGCACCGCGCCAGTTCCGCCCGGTCCATTTCCAGAAAAGGAGCACGCCATGAAGAAAGCACTGATCCAGGCAGCATCGTCCCTCTTGGTCCTGTTGGCGTTGGCCACACCGGTTCTCGCCGGGGAGATCGCCGTCTCTGCCGCCGCCAGCCTGAAAGAAGCGATGAACGAGATCGCGGAGCGTTTCGAGAAATTGCACCCGGGGGTGAGAATCGTGCCCAACTACGGGGCGTCGGGGACCCTCGCCAAGCAGATCGAGAGCGGCGCACCCGCCGACATCTTCATCTCGGCCAACGAGGAATGGATGACCTACCTGAAGCAGAGAAGACTGGTCTCGGCAAGCGACACACTTGCCTGCAACACCCTCGTCTTTGCCGGCGGCACCGACAGGAAAGTCACCGACATGCGCGACCTCGTCGCGCTGGGGAGGATCGCCATGGGAAGCCCCAAGAGCGTCCCGGCCGGCGAGTACGCGACCGAGGCCATCAAAAAAGCCGGCCTGACCCAGCAGCTGAGCGGGAAACTGGTTTTCGCCAAGGACGTCAGGCAGAGCATGATGTACGCGGAACGCGGTGAAGTGGACGGGGCTTTCGTCTACCGGACCGACGCGCTCTTGGGAAAGCGGGCGAGAATCCTCTTCACCGTGCCGCAGCAGCTCTATCCCCGCATCAGCTACCCCATGGCACTCACCACCTCTGCCGCCGGAAAGAACGAGGCCGCGGCTTTTTTCCGGTACCTCAAACAGCCCGAAGCGGTCTCAGTGTTGAGAAAGAACGGCTTCACTTTTTGACAATAATCAAATCGATGCTTTCATACTCACGCACTGACAATGCGACGTTCGTGGTCACTATAAACCCCTTTTTTTGCGCAACAATGTCTGATTACCCGGCCGGCCAAGAAATGTGTTTGAGAGCTTGAAATTATCTGATAATAATGGAAGCCGACTCAGTAACCAATCTAGACCCGAGCAGACATGCGCAGAGGTTCAGGATGCCGACAGAAGAGAACCTCACTTCCAGCACACACCCCGACTCCGACAGCAACCAAGGCGGCTGCGCCGGCCGGGATCCCGTCCTGGAGCAGACACTGGCGGACTACTACCTGAAAATCCTGGCCCAGGCCCCGGTCCTGATATGGCGCGCCAACACGAAGGCCGAATGCGACTGGTTCAACGACACCTGGCTCTCGTTCACGGGCCGGACCATGGAGCAGGAGTACGGCAACGGCTGGGCCGAAGGGGTGCACCAGGAGGACCTGCAGCGTTGCGTCGATATCTGGCTGGGCGCGTTCCAAAAGCGTGAAAGCTTCGAGATGGAATACCGTCTGCGCCGCCACGACGGAGAGTTCCGCTGGATCCTCGATATCGGCCGCCCGATCGCGGCGGTGGACGGCTGCTTCGCCGGGTACATCGGCTACTGCTTCGACATCACCGACCGCAAGATCGCCGAGATGGAACTGGTGCTGGCCCGGGAGAGCGCCGAGGCGGCCAACCGGGCCAAGAGCGATTTCCTCGCCAACATGAGCCACGAGATCCGGACCCCCATGAACAGCATCATGGGGATGTCCCAACTGCTGGCCTTCACCGACCTCACCGCTGAGCAGAAGGAGTACGTGGACGGCATCCTCTCCTCCTCGGAAGGGCTTTTGGCCATCATCAACGACATCCTCGACCTGTCCAAGGTGGAAGCAGGCAAGATCGACCTGGAACTGCAAGATTTCAGCATCAGGCGCTGCGTCTACGAAGTCATCAAGGCCCAGATGAACGCGGCCATGGCAAAGGGTCTTTTCCTCAAGCCGGAGATAGCCGAGGAGGTGCCCGAGACCCTGGTGGGAGACCAGTTGCGGCTGAAACAGGTGCTCCTGAACATCCTGGGCAACGCCGTCAAGTTCACCGGCGCGGGAGGGGTCACCATCTCCGTCTCCCTCCAGGAAGATCGCGGCGAGATCGCCGTCCTCGACATCAGCGTCACCGACACCGGCATCGGCATCACGGACGAAGCGATCGAGCGCATCTTCTCCCCTTTCGGCCAGGAGGACAGCTCCACCACGCGGAAGTACGGCGGCACCGGCCTTGGGCTTTCCATCAGCAGCAAACTGGTCGAACTCATGGGGGGCCGGCTCTGGGCCGAGAGCCGCAAGAATGCGGGGAGCAGCTTTCACATGGTGATCCCGTTTCAGCGCTCCGACGAGCGCCCCAACCTGCCCAAGCAGGAACGGAGCCCCGTCAGGCCTTTGTGGGAAGGAGCGAAGCTGCACATCCTGCTCGCCGACGACCAGGAGACCAACCGCAACATCATGTCCCGGCTGCTGGAGCGCTTCGGGCACAAGCTCGATACCGCGGTCGACGGCGAGGAGGTGCTGCGCAAGTGGAGCGAGCAGCGGTTCGACGTCATCCTCATGGACGTCGAGATGCCGACCATGGACGGCAACGAAGCGATGCGCCACATCAGGGAGAAGGAGCGCAGCACCGGTGACCGGACCACCATCATCGCCCTCACCGCCCACGCCCTGAAGAATCAGCAGGAGATGTTCCTGAAATTGGGATACGACGGCTACGTGCCCAAACCCGTTGAAATTGCATCCCTGCTGCAGGAATTGAAACGCTGCCTGCCGTCGGCCGCCGCCCCTCCCAAAGCCCCTGCCGATGCAGCCGCGCCCCGAGCGGCGGGGCCTGTTGACATCACACAACTAGCCGACATACTTAGTTCCGTGATCCCGCTGTTAAAGCAGAGAAACATGGGAGTCCTTGATAAGGTGAACGATCTCGCCCATGCTCTCCCCGAATTTCCCCTGCTGTCTCAGCTCAACCAACAAATCAGACAGTTCGACTGCACTGGGGCCTTACAGACAGTACAGAAGCTCTGCGAGGAGTTGGACATCCAGATTGACCAGCGTCTGTGAGCGGACTTCCTGGTCGCATCGAGGGACAGGTGGGTAAAAAAACAGTTCTTGTCGTAGACGATACCGTCGACAATCTCATCATCCTCTACAAGGTGCTTCGGTCCGAGTATGAAGTGATCGGTGCCAACAGCGGCGCCGAGGCGCTGCGGCTCGCGCAAGCCACCCCGCCCGACCTGATCCTGCTGGACATCATGATGCCGGAGATGGACGGCTATGAGCTGTGCCGCCTGCTCAAACAGGACCCGCGACTCCGTGACATCCCCGTCTTCTTCATCTCCGCGCTGAACGAGGAGGTCGACGAGGCCCGCGGTTTCGAGGCGGGCGCGGTGGATTTCATCACCAAACCGATCAAACCGGCCATCCTGACCCGCCGCGTGGCGGTACACCTGGAACTGCGCTCCCAGAAAGAGACCCTGCAGCGGCGCAACCAGGAACTGCAGGCCGCCCTCTCCAGGGTGAAGGAGCTGTCCGGGCTCCTCCCCATCTGCATGACCTGCAAGAAGATCCGCGACGACCAGGGGTACTGGAACCAGTTGGAGTCGTACATCTCCGAACATTCCGAGGTCCTGTTCAGCCATAGCTACTGTCCAGACTGTGCCGAGGTGGTCATGAAGGATTTTCTCAAGTAGTTCATCTCATCTGTTCATGTCCTCGGCCTGAGAGGGTTTATTACGCTGACCCGTTACGAAGTTTCCCGGCGCCCCCTTCCTTTTCACTCATTGACACTATTCGGAAGACTCTATAAGTAATATGGCAAGGCCGCAACAGGTGCTTATATCAGTGGCTGCAACCGATACAGCGGATACCGGGAATCCAGATGAAATACTCAATCGCCGAACTTCTCGACATCCCGAAACTGCAGACGATCCTCGACAGCCTCTATGCGGTGTCCGGGATCCCCTCGGCGATCATCGACCTGGAGGGAACCATCCTGACCGGCTCCGGGTGGCAGGAAATCTGTACCAGGTTCCACCGCGGCAACCACACCACCGAGCTGTTCTGCATTGAAAGCGACCGGAAAATCACCAGCGGGCTCCAGGACCAGCAGCGCCACGTTCAGATCACCTGCCCCCTGGGACTCACCGACACCGCCACGCCGCTTATCATAGAGGGCGAACACCTCGCCAACATCTTCACCGGGCAGCTCTTCCTGCAACCTCCCGATCGCGGCCGTTTCCGGCTTCAGGCGCAGCAGTACGGCTTCGACGAGGCATCCTACCTGCTGGCCATGGACCGCGTCCCGGTCATCAGCCAGGACCGGCTGGACCAGAACCTTTCTTTCATCGCCAACCTTACCGAACTGCTCGCCATCCAGGGGCTGACCCAGTTGAGAAGTCTGGAGGTCCAGGAGTGCCTGCGCGAGAGCGAGGAACGCCTGCAGCAGATCATCTCCAGCGCCCAGGAAGGGATCATCGTTTACGATCGAGGCCTGCGCTTTCAGGTCTGGAACCGCTACATGGAGACGCTCTCCGGTTACCGCGCCGAGCAGGTCCTCGGGAAACTCCCCCAGGATGTCTTTCCCATGCTCGAGAAGGCGGGGGTGGTCCAGAGGCTGCAGCGGGTGCTCGCCGGCAACGGCGTCGAATCTGACGAGGTGGAACTGAGAGCCCCCGATTCGGGCCGCACCATCTGGCATGCGGACACCCTGGCGCCGTTTAGAAACGCCGGCGGCGAAATCGTCGGCGTCATCGCCACCGTGCGTGACATCACCGAGCGCAAACAGACCGAAGAACAACTGCGCCAGGCGCTGAAAATGGAATCGGTGGGGAGGCTGGCCGGAGGGGTGGCCCACGATTTCAACAACATGCTCACCGTGATCATGGGGCAGGCACAACTCGCGCAGATGAAGATCAATCCGGGGCATCCGCTGTGGCACCCGCTGGAGGAGATTTCAAGGGCGGCGCAGCGCTCGAGCCAGATCACCCGCCAGTTGCTCGCCTTCTCCCGCAAGGAGATCATCGACCCGCGGCCGATCGACCTGAACCAGCTCGTGGGCGAGGCGCAGAAGACGCTGCTGAGGCTCATCGAGGAGAGTATCACGTTGAACTTCCGCCCCGGAGCCGACCTTTGGAGCGTGGAAATGGATCCCTCCCAGGTCGACCAGGTGCTGGTGAATCTCGCCGTCAACGCCCGCGACGCCATGCCCGACGGGGGGGTGCTCTCCATCCACACGGACAACATCTATCTGAGCCAGAAGAGCTGCCAGTATCTGCGCGACTCCGTCCCGGGCGAGTACGTGCAACTGGTGGTGAGCGACACGGGGGTAGGGATGGGAGACGAGGTGCTGGAGCACATCTTCGAACCCTTCTACACCACCAAGGAAATGGGCAAGGGAACCGGGCTCGGGCTCGCCACCGTGTACGGCATCGTCCGGCAAAACGGCGGCTTCATCAACGTCTACTCGGAGTTAGGCCACGGCACCTCCTTCAAGATCTACCTCCCCCGCACCAGCGGCGCCACCCCCGCCGAGATGCAGAGAAGGTGCACCGATGTCCGGATCGGCACCGGCACCGTACTGCTGGTCGAGGACAACGAAATGGTGCGCAACGTCACCAGGTCGTACCTGAAGGAGTTGGGGTATCACGTCATCGTTGCCGACACCCCCCAGGCCGGGATCGACATCTGCACCAGGAGGGAGAACAGGATCGACCTGGTGTTGACCGACGTCATCATGCCCGGCATGAGCGGCAGCGAAATGGTCCAGGAGATCAAGGCGAACTTCCCCGACGTGAAGGTGCTGTTCATGTCCGGCTACACGGCCGACCTGGTGGCGAGGAGCGGCGTGGTCGAAGAGGGGATGCACTTCATCCAGAAACCGTTCGACATCAGCACCCTGTCCGTCAAGATCGAGGACACCTTCCTCTCCGACGACTGACCGCGATCGCGGCAAGTTTTTCCCAGCCGGCAGGGCGCAGTTTGAACCCGCCGGTTTTTTTCTTGACTTTAGTTTGCCGTCAAACTAAATTCCCAGGTCATGGAAACCAGGAATATCGCCGCCATCATCAGCGACACCCGCGCCGGGATCAACCGGTACCTGCTCCAGGAGCTGAAGCGCCTGGGGATCGAGGGACTCGCCCCTTCACACGGAGCCATCCTGTACCACCTCTTCAACAACGAGGAGGTCACCATGAAGGACCTGGCCAAGGCGGTACGCCGGGACAAGTCGACGGTGACCGCGCTGGTGGGGAAACTGGTCGCCAACGGCTACGTGGACAAGGTGAGCAGCACGCTCGATCAGCGGACCGTGTACGTCAAGCTGTCGCAGCGGGGACAGGCGCTGCAGCCCGTCTTCGAGGAGGTGTCGCGCAACCTGATCGACCAGATGTGGCGCGGCGTCGACGACGCGGAGCAGCGCGAGCTGGTCCGCCTGTTGAAGAAGATCCGCGCCAATCTCCCCTAGGTCTTCACACCGTTTATCCCCGTCATCGCTTCATCCCTTTATCCCTGTTAGACTGCCCTTTTCGACGCGCTCCCGACGGTGCAGGGCGAATGATTATTCGCACCTACACTCCTTCCCGCCGGCCCCATTGTTGCCAACCGGCCAAACTCCGCTACTGTTCTACCTTGTTTGCCCGAAGGACTACTCTGCCGGTGGCCCACCCGCCGGCGCGGGAGGTGTGGCGATGGCATACAGTCCCTGGATCGGCAACTTCAAGGTGAACGGACGCTGGGGAAACTACGGCACGGTAAAGCTCCTCTTGGACGAGACCATGAGCGGCACGGCCCCGGGCCGGCTCCAGGTCAGCGTGGAGATCGCCGCCCAGGGGAGCCAACCGGAAGAGTTCGAGGTGGAGCTCTTCAGCAACCTGAACCGGCGCGACTTCGTCAGGACCCACGAGCCGCTCGCCGACTCCGGCGGCCCCACCTCGTACTGGATGCCCTACCGGATGTCGTTCCAGGGGAGGTCCTTCGACAACCTGGTCTTCACCCTGGAACTGCCGGTCCAGAAGTGCGGCGCTTACCGCATCACGGCCCGCTACCGCAGTGCGGGCTCCGACACCTGGTGGTGGCACAACGATTTCTCTCCCTGGCCGGGACAACCGTCGCAGCGCGACTGCGCCGTTGTCGTATCACCCGGCAAGGCCGCCCAGGCGCGGCTCTACGAGGCCAACGCCCTCACCGTCGAGGCCCTGGCCGGCGGCTCCTACGAGAACCGCAGCACGCTGGACGACTTCCTCTCCACCCACGACTTCGACGGCTTCAACCCGTTCCAGCTCACCTACATCAACAAGGAATTGGGCTTCAACACGCTCTGGCTCATGCCGGTCTTCCCCAACACGCAGTGGCGCTGGGACCGCCAGAAGTGGGACTGGGCGACCAACGACAGCCCCGGGAGCCCCTACTCGTCGCGCGACTACTGGAGCATCAACCGCTGGCTTGCCGACAACGCCGCACCGGCCCGCGCCCTCGAACTGTTCCAGACCCTGTTCCGGGAGGCCAAGGACGACGATCTGGATGTCTTCATAGATCTCGCCTTCAACCACGCCGGCCGCGACGTCATCTACGGGGCGGGAGCCGTCGACCTCGGCTTTTGCTCGATGCAGGAGCAGGAAGAGTGGGTCCGCCAGCACCGCCCGTCCTGGTGCACCCGCGGCACGGCCTTCGTCGACGGTCACAGCGTCCCCTACTACCGCGAAGCCGCCCATTCCGACTTCGAGTGCGCGGTCTGGGCACCGGCGGACCGCCTCAACGAGCACATCTGGGACGACGCCAACGTGGACTGGTTCTTCGGGGACTACTCCGCCCTGGGCCCCAAGCCCGGCCGCGGAACCGACTACTGGGGCAACCCGGTGACCCACTGGGACCCGAAGGGGAACGCCGAAGACGAGCGGGACATCCTCTACAGCGACCTCGCCTCGGACAGCGAGACGGAACGGCTCTGGCAGTACTTCGGCTACATCCTCCCCTACTGGATCGAAAAAAGCGGCGGCAAATTGGCGGGGATCCGGGCCGACTTCGCGCAGGGACTCCCCAACCAGCTCTGGGAGTACATCGTGAACCGTACCCGGAAGGCGCGCTGGGACTTCATCTTCCTGGCCGAGGTGCTCGACCCGGACGTGATCCAGTACCGGCTGAACCGGGTCTTCGACGTATTGACCACGAAGGACCACCACCTGTACCGGATGAACGCGGTGCGGATGACCGACCTGTTCCACTCGCTCGAGGCGGAGAGCACCCTGTTCGGCGGGGAGGCGCTGGTGATGCACAACGGCACCAGCCACGACGAGATGGGCAACGACAACAAGTGGGCCATGATGGCGCGCTACGCCGTGACCGCGTCCATCTACGGCTGTCCGATGATTTTCATGGGGCAGCCGCTGGGTCTCGCGGACAAGCTCCCCTTCCGGGACAGCTGGGCCAACATGTACAAGGCGTGGACCGACGACATCCCGGAACGGGAGGCGGTGGGACGGATGTACCTGAAGATCAACCAGGCGCGCGAGGCGACGCCGGAACTGCGGGAGCCGAACCGGTACTTCCTGTGCTTGGTCGAAGGCGGGTTTCACGAGGAGATCTATTCGGTGGCGCGCTGGCGCGGGGAGGACGGCGA
The DNA here is from genome assembly GCF_018986915.1 of Geomonas oryzisoli. Classification (NCBI taxonomy): domain Bacteria; kingdom Pseudomonadati; phylum Thermodesulfobacteriota; class Desulfuromonadia; order Geobacterales; family Geobacteraceae; genus Geomonas; species Geomonas oryzisoli. The sequence goes on along the minus strand of NZ_CP076723.1, from coordinate 212,653 downwards.
GCGTGACGCGGTGACGCTGGTTTTCGTCAACCTGGACACCTCCCACGGCAACGCGGGCACCTTCCGTTTGCCGGGGGCGATCAGGCTTTCCGGGGAGTACCAGGCAAGGAACCTGGTGGCCGACGACCCAAACCGCACGCTGTGGCCGGCGGCACGCAACGCGCAGGACATCTACGACAACGGCATCTACGTCGTCTTCACCCTCCCCAACGAGGTGCAGTACCTGAAGCTGGTCAGGGTTTGATCACGAAGTCGGCGATGGTGTGGGCGATCCGGTCGGAAGGGCAGCGATCGTTGTTGAACAGCATGTCGTAGAGAGCGGGGTCATGGCCGTCCTGGTTCAGGAAGTCCTTGGTGAAGCGGTCGCGCACCTTTTGCTGCCGGTGCATGAGCTTCTCGGCCTCTTCCTCCTCGATGTTGAGACGGCGTGCGAGTGTCGCGGTCTTGAACTGTTCGGAACCGAAGATCCTGAAGTGGTAGGAATGCTCCAGGTGCCTGGCGACGATGGCGCCCCCCAGGTCCAGGATCAGGACGTTTCCCTGCTCGGCGAGCGCCACCACGTGCTGGGACAGGGGGAGGAAATAGTCGTAATTGCTTTTCCAGCGCGAGGAGAAGGTGGCCAGGACCTCCGAGAGGAGCCGGTTGTCCTCGCCCAGCGTCTGCAGTATCTCCCGGGACAGGTTGTGGCGCTTGGCGACCTCCTCGACGATGGCCCGGTCGATCAGGACCCATTCCTCGCCGGTCCTCTGCATGAGGATGTCGCGCAGCAGTTCGGCGGTCGGGTACCCGGTGCAGCCGTATTCCCGCGAGATGGTGATGCAGGGGCGCGGTTTCGGCTTGGCGTGCCGCGAGGCCGCCTTCTCCTTCTGTCTGCGGTTGTACTCCTCGAGGCTCCCTATCCGCAAATCCACCGACGGTATGAACAGGTTGTCAGGCATACGCTCTCCTTGACGCGGCTTGTCCTCAGCCGCTCATCTCCTTCAACTCCCGAATCAGGTCCACCTGGCGCTGGAAAATGAAACGGGAAAGCACCCCTTCGGCCTGTGCATCGGAGCTTATGGCAAAGCGGCAGAGATCGCCGTCGTCACCGCAGGAGACATCCACCACGGTCGCCGGAACCTCCAGCGGGGTCACCGTGTTGTGCAGCAGGTTGGGCATCATCACCTTGAGCAGCACCTCGGCCCCCTTCTCCAGTTGGCTCGGTTGCGAGCTCAGCGCGGAGAATCCGCCCAGCGACACATCGAGCGCCATTGCCGCCACGGTCCGGCCTGAAGCGGTGATCTCCGCCTCGCAGGGAGGATCGAGCTCAAGCCGCAGCGAGGCGCGCTGCTCCGCCATCAGGTCCACGTAGCTGAAGTTGTGCAGGGACGCCATCATGCGCCGCACGTCCGCATCCTTGACCTCGGCCAAAAGGGTGTGGCTGAAGATGCCGCACTTGATGCAGGTCCGCTTGGACAGCCCGAGGGCCACCGCCTGCTGCGGGTGCACGTCCAGTTCCAGGACCTGGCCGCTCACTTCCACCAGGGTGGCGGGATAGCTGATCGGCAGTCCCTTGTAGTAGTTCAGCAGTTTGACCCTGGTTCCCGAACTCTCCTTGATGAGCTCCCGGAAGTTTGCGAGTATCTCCAGGGAGTCCTGCTCGAGGGAGCTTTGCACCGTGGGCCGGTAGAAGTTAGGTTCCATGGTCGGTCCCTTCGCCGCTTCAGAGCAGGCCGTGACGCTGCAGCATGGCCATCAGGTCGGCGCGAGCGACCGGCTTCACCAGGTAGTCGCTGCAGTCGCCGTCCCACATCGCCTCTTCCATGTTGGCGGGGGAGTTCAAGGCCGTGGTCATGATGATCACGCTCTTGCGCCCGCCGGCGCCCTCTTCCCTTTCCGCCTTGCGCATCAGCTTCAGCGCCTGCTGGCCGTCCATCTCCGGCATGACGATATCGAGCAGTACCAGGTCGAAGGGATGCCCCTGCTGCAACGCCTCGGTGAAGCGGTCGACGCCTTCCCGGCCGTTGCCGGCGGTCTCGATCTCCGCCACCCCCTGCAAAAACATGATGAGACCTTCGCGCAGGAATTCGTTGTCCTCAATGATCAAGCACTTCATGTCTCTCCCCTGGCCGCGTCCGTCGCCCATGCCGGTGCAGCTTCGACTGAATAATCACTGCCGGTTCTGCCTCCCTTATCGACAGTTATTAATTAACCTTTAAGCGTAAAAGCGGCTACGTCGTCCCCGTGTCTCCCTGCCCCTGCCCCGCTTCCTCCTCGAGTGCCCGGCGCACCGCCTCGTCGAACCCGGTAAGGGGAATGGGAAGGATCTTCCGGATCTCCTGATCGTGGCAGATGACCTCGTTGCCCAGTCCCTCGATGAGCGGCATGGAAATGGACGGCTTTACCGGCGTGATCAGCCAGACCCAGTAGGAGGAGAGCTTCGGGGTCAGGAAGGGGACGGGGATGATCTTGATGAACTTCTTTTCCACTTCCGCGAAGCGCTCCATCATGTCCCGGTAGGAGAGGAGCTCCGGTCCGCCGATGTCATAGGTGTGGCCGGCGGTGCGCGCGTCCTTCAGGCAGCCGACCAGGTAGGCGATCACGTCCTGCACCGCGATGAACTGGCACCTGGTCGAGACCCAGCGCGGCGTGATCATGACCGGAAGCCTCTCCACGAGGTAACGGATCATCTCGAAGGAGGCGCCTCCCGCGCCGATGATGACGGCGGCCCTGAGGTACGTGGTCTGGAACGCGCCGCGCTGCAGGATCCTGGCCACCTCCAGGCGGCTCGCCAGGTGCTCGGAGAGTTGGTCCCCCTCCTCCCCCAGCCCCCCCAGGTAGATGACCCGCTTCACCCCCTGCATCTCCGCCGCCGCCACGAAATTCTCCGCAGCCTGGCGGTCGCGTTGCTCGAATCCCGCGCGTTCGCCGCCCATGGCGTGCACCAGGTAGTACGCCGTCTCGATCCCCCGCAGCGGTGCGAGCAGCGAGTTGCGCTGCAACAGGTCACCCTGGACGACCTCCGCTTGCGGCGGGAAAGCGACCTCGGACCGGCGCACCAGGCAACGTATCGGGATTCCTTCCGCCACCAGGGCATCCACGAGTCTTCTGCCGATGAAGCCGGTGGCTCCGGTGATCAGCACCTTGGCATTTGCCTGCTCAGTGTGACTCAATAGTTTCTCCACTGTTACAGTGTGATGACACATGCAAGTTGAATCAGTTTAGGTGCTTGACAGTCAAAGTCAACACCGCTGAACTTCTTGCCTGTGCCACCGAGACTTTGAGCCTGCCGGCGCCTCCTGCTGAGTTTGCTGCTTTAAAACCTGCCCGGCATCCATTATGATTGGTAGCCGGACCCAGGGGCAGCCGCCGGGTCCTCAAAGTACTGTCACTATAAGGAGAGAACGTGATGAAAGTTATGGTTGATCTGTGCATCGTCCCGCTGGGTGTCGGCGTCTCCCTGTCCAGTTACATCGCTGCCTGCGAAAAGGTGCTGAACGAAGCGGGACTGAAGATTGCGCTGCATTCCTACGGGACCAACATCGAAGGGGAATGGGATGAAGTCTTCGCTGCCATCAAGCGCTGCCACGAGACCGTGCACGCCATGGGCGCCCCGCGCATCACCACCACGGTGAAGCTCGGCACCCGCACCGACCGGGAGCAGACCATGGAGGACAAGATCAGGAGCGTGAAGGAGAAGATGTAAATGAAGAGTCGGCGGGAGGCGGTATCCTCCCGCCGTCGTGGAGGGAAAACTCTGCAGGGGTCAACGGCAACACAGGGGGCGTTCGAGAGATGGAGGCCGTGACCGTTGCAGGCTCGGTCATTCTACTCTACCGACAGCATTTCGATTTCGAAGTAGACATCCTGATCTGTGGGGAGCGGTTCGCGGTAGTCGCGCCTGCCCAGGGACAGGGAGACGTCGCCGCCGAGGCCGGGACCGAAGTCATAAGCGACGCCCGGGGCGCGGTCCGTCGAGAAGGCGAAGTGGGAACCCAAGGGAAAGGGGAAGAGATTGGCCTCGCCGGCAGGCACCCGTATCACGCGGTGGTCGCCCCGGGCCATGCCCATGAGCCCCTGCTCCAGTGCGGACGGGACCCGCCCGGAGCCGACGACGAATTCGAGGGTGTTGTGCTCGCCGACCAGGTAAACCCTGCCGTCATCGAGCCTGCACTTGTACCTGATGTTGATCCTCTTGCCGGGTTCGGTTTCCATGTGGCACCGCCTTTATGTGGGGTATGGGCCAGAAACCAAACTATAGTAGCAAAGACATTAATTATTTCAAATAAATCAGGACGGTATCAGATTCCTATCCACGCCGCCCCGAAGACACCGGCGGAATCGCCCAGCTTATGCTTCAGGATCGGCGTGCGCAGGTCGTTATGAAAGGCGTACTGCCGCACCCTTTCGACGCCGGCCTGGTAAAGCTCCTCGATGTTGGAAAGACCTCCTCCCAGCACCACGGCGTCGGGGTCGAGGATGGAGATGAGGCCGCCCAGGCTGCGGCCGAAATCGTCGAGAAAGGTGTTGAAGGCAACGAGGGCGCGGGCATCGCCGCCACGGGCCCCGGCCACGATCTCCTCCATGGTGAGACTCACGCCGTTGCGCGCGAGATACGCCGACTCGACGCCGGACCCGCTGATCTTGGTCTCGATGCAACCACGATTGCCGCAGTAGCACGGGGCCCCGGCAGGATCGATGGAGACATGCCCCCACTCGCCGCTAATCCGGTGCGGCCCCTCGCGCACCACCCCGTCCAGGCAGATCCCGCCGCCGCAGCCGGTGCCCATGATCACCCCGAACACCACCTGGTGCCCGACGCCCGCCCCCATGCGGCACTCCGCCAGGGTGAAGCAGTCCGCGTCGTTACGTACCCCCACCCTTCTTTCCAAAAGCCGCTCCAGGTCGCCTTTAAAGGGTCGCCCGATCAGGCAGACCGAGTTGGCGTTACGCACCAGCCCCGTGACCGCATCCACCGAGCCCGGGATACCCACGCCGACGGTATAGGGAGCGCCCTGCGGCAGTCGCGCGGCGAGGTCGCGCACCAGTTGCGCCACCGACTCCAGGACGGCCGCATATCCCTCGGAGAGGGGCGTGGACCGGCGTTCCCGCGCAAGGACCGCGTCGGCGGAATCTAGCAGCACCCCTTCCGTCTTGGTTCCCCCCAGGTCGATGCCGATGCGATATCTCTCTGCTGCTACCATTTGAGCTCCTGAAACAGGCAAGCCCCAGAAAGCGGGGGCTTTTCCCCATCTTAGTGCTGTACCCCGAAGGAAGGGGACTGGCTCCGCCAGGTGCCTGTCCCCTTAGCGCTTGGAGGAGGTGGCTGACCTGAAAGGAGCGTTCCGCTAGAGGGACAGGCACCTGACGGAGCCAGTCCCTTCTGCCGCGCACCCTCTCCAGAAAGGTCCTTAGCCCTTATTCCTTGCCCCCGGCCTCACCCGCCTCTGCCGGCTCCACCTTTTTCTCCTTGAAGAAGATCACGAAAGCGCCGCTGCCCCCCATGTCGCTGGGGGCCTGCACGAACTCGGCGACCATCCCCTTGCCGTGCTCCCTGAGCCAGTTGGCGACGGCGACCTTCAGCACCGGTTCACCGGGGGAGTTGTTCCCCTTGCCGGTGATCACCAGCACCCCCTTCTGCCCGCGATTGTAGGCGGCTTTCACGAAGCGCTCCAGGTTTTCCACCGCCTCGTCCCGGGTCAGTCCGTGCAGATCGAGTTGCAGGTCGATCCTGATGCCGCCGCGGCGCACCTGGCGCAGCCGGTTCACCGCAGCCGGACGCGGAGCCGGCTCCTCGTCCTGAACCTGGTCGGAAAAACGTACGTCGAGCCGCAGGGCCTCGAGGGCCTTCAGGAAGACCTCCTGATCCTCCTCGTCGCGGCGGGCCTTCGCCGTCTGCTGCGCCTTCACCTGCGCAGGCGGCGTGGTTCCGGAGATGCGCTTCACTCCGGCGACGGCCTCGAAAAACAACATCTCGTCCGACAGTTCCAGTGCCGTCTTGGCGGGCTTCTCCTCTTTCTTCTTGGGAGGGGCCGGCGCCGACGGCGCACCCTGCAGGTTGAGGGAGGCATCCTTGAGGGCCTTGAAAGGGGAGGCGCTGAACTCTTTCTGTTTGGGCTGCTGTTTCTCTTTGTCCTTCTTTTTCATGCGGCGGGCTCTTTCCTTTGCTTCTGCTCTGCCTGCGGCCCATTACTGCGGAGTGACTGATGCGCGCCAGCACAAGCTGCTGTTTTTGCGTGTATTGAAGGGGGAAGACGTGCGATTTCGAGAGAGGAGATAAATTAGCCTGCTCCAATCGGCATGGTATACTACCAAGGTTTTGGGGCGTATGTCAACGATGAGTGTGGCTTACAGCCTGCGCTCACGCGGGGGAAGGTGCATGGAAAGCTACGGCAACTACCCGAATCAAGCGGTACGCAAAGAAGGGATGGACGACTCCGGCCTGGAAATAGCCTCCCTCCTGGTGAAATCCGGCTACCTGGCGGAGACCCAGCTGGCCTACGCCCAACGGGTGAAAACCAAGCTGGTGACGCCGAGGACGCTGATCGCGGTGCTGCTCGAGCTGGGGTTCTTCAGCCGGGAGCAGTTGCGCGAGACCCTGCGCAGCAACATCGTGTCGGTGAAGCTGGGCGCACTGCTGGTCGAACTCGGTTACCTGAAGCCCGCCGAGCTGCAAGCAGCCCTGGGCATCCAGCGTGACGGGGGGAACTGCAAGATGCTCGGCGAGATCCTCGTGGAGCAGCGTTTCATCGAGGAGTACACGCTGGCCGAGGTGCTTGCCTTCCAGCTGGGCTACCCGTTCATCGATCTGCAGGCATCCGACATCGACCGGTCGCTTCTGGCCAAGGTCCCACAGCACTGGCTCGCGCAGCACAACTTCGTCCCGGTCCGGGAAGAGAACGGCCAGATAGTGGTCGCCATAGCAGACCCCTTGAACCAGGAGGGGAGAAGGACCGCCGAGAAACTCTTCGGGCAGGGGAGCACCGTCTTCACCATCTGCACCATGAAGGCGATCCGTGAAGCCTTCCTCCTCCTGAAAAGGGGGATGATCCAGGGTGACGGCACCGCGACCGACGAGCACACCGTCACCGGCATCGTCAATTCCATCTTCGAGGAGGCTCTCAAGGACGGTGCCAGCGACATCCACATCGAGCCGATGCGCGGCGTGCTCCGGGTCCGGTTCCGCCGGGACGGGATGCTGGTGCTCTACAAGGACCTCGCCAAGGAGCTGGCGCTGCCGGTGAGCAGCAGGATCAAGGTCATGGCCGAGGCCGACATCGCCGAGCGCAGGAGGCACCAGGACGGCAGGATCTGCTACGAGAGCCCCAAGACCGGCGCGACCCTCGACATGAGGGTGTCCTTCTACATCACCATCCACGGCGAAAAGATCGTGCTGCGCCTGTTGAGCATGAAGGGGGAGCTGCTGGACCTCAAGGAGATCGGCATGCCCGGGCGCATGCTGGAGCGCTTCATCGACGACGCCCTCGATACGCCCAGCGGGGTGCTCATCGTCACCGGCCCCACCGGCAGCGGCAAGACCTCGACCCTGTACAGCTGCGTGCAACATCTCAACGAACTCTCGACCAGCATCGTCACCGCCGAGGAACCGGTCGAGTACGTCATCGAGGGGATCGCCCAGTGTTCCATCAACCAGAAGATCGGGGTCACCTTCGACGAAACCCTGCGCCACATCGTGCGCCAGGATCCCGACATCATCGTCCTCGGCGAGATGAGGGACAGCTTCTCCGCCGAGACGGCCATCCAGGCCGCGCTTACCGGGCACAAGGTGCTCACCACCTTCCACACCGAGGACAGCGTCGGCGGTCTGCTGCGTCTCATGAACATGGACATCGAGGCGTTCCTGATCGCCTCCACCGTGGTCTGCGTGCTGGCCCAGCGTCTGCTGCGCATGGTCTGCCCGGAATGCGCCGAACCCTACCTCCCCAACCCGACCGAGCTGAGAAGGATCGGCTACAGCAACGTCGACCTGAGGGGCGCCGAGTTCAAGACCGGGCGGGGGTGCAGCAAGTGCCGCTACAGCGGCTACCGCGGCCGGGTCGGAGTCTTTGAGATGCTGATCCTGAACGAACTGGTGAAAGACGCCATCCTGAGCAAGAAGACTTCCTACGAGATCAGGAAGATCTCCACCGAGACCACCGGCATGGTGACCCTTCTGGAATCGGGGCTGTGCAAGGCGGCACGGGGCGAGGTATCGCTGCACGATACGGTGCGGCTGCTGCCCAGGATCGGCAAGCCGCGCCCGATCGCCGAGATCAGGCGTCTTCTGGGGGAATAACATGACGAGCAAACCCTTCGTCGAGGTCGTCAAGGAGCAGCTGGATTCGGAAACCCTGAACCTCCCCGTGTTCCACCCGGTCGCGGTCAAGCTGCAGGGGATCCTGTCCGGCAAGGATTTCACCATCGACCAGGTGGTGGCGCTGATCATCAAGGACCAGGCGCTGACCAGCCAGATCCTCAGGCTCGCCAACTCCGCCTTTTTCAGCGGGCTCGCCAAGGTCACCACCATCACCGACGCCGTGGTACGGCTGGGGGCACGCGAGATCGCGAGCGTGGCCATGCTCGCCTCGCAGCAAAACAGCTACAACAGCTTCACCCACCCGGAGCTGAAGAGCCACTCCCAGGTCCTTTGGAAGCACGCCATCGGCTGCGCCATCGGCACCCGCTGGCTCTGCGAGAAAAACGGTTACAGGCAGCTCGCGCAGGAAGGGTTCATCGCCGGGCTGCTGCACGACATCGGAAGCCTTTTGATACTGAAGGTCCTGGAGGGGATCGTCAACACGGACGGGGAGCGGAAGGGGGTGTCGCGCGAGCTCACCGCGGAAATCATCGCGGCGATGCACACCGAATCGGGATACCAGCTGATGCAGAAATGGAACCTGCCGGAGATCTACTGCACCATCGTGCGCGACCACCACAGCGAGCTCACCGACAGCGGCAACGTGCTGCTTTGCCTGGTGCGACTGGTGGATCACGCCTGCCGGAAACTGGGGCTTGGGGGGGCGCCGGAGCCGAACCTGATGCTGGCGGCGACCTTCGAGGCGCAAAGCATGGGGATCAAGGAGATCATGCTCGCCGAACTGGAGATCATGATCGAGGACGCCATGGAGATGGTTACCGCTGCCGCTTGAGGAATTCCACGAACCCTTCGTCGAAGATCCGCTGTACCTCCCACTTTTCCCCGCGTTCCTTGGCCATGCGGATCGCCCGCACCTGGCAGCCGACGAAAGCTACCAGTAGGATGAAGGCCAGGGCGATCTGCAGGCGCCAGGCGAACGCCGACAGTCCCGGCTCCGGCGAGGGCAGCACCCTCGGAGTCTGCTGGGAAAGCTGCAGCAGTTGCTGCGCCGAGATGTAGCCGATCAGCCGGTCGCGGTCGGCCTCATCGATCATACGGTACCTCACCGCGGTGCTGAAGCGCACCTGGTCGGGCAGATCCCGCACCTCTACCACCTCTCCCACGATTTCGATCAGGTGCTGCGAGTTGGGAACGTAGATGCTCAGCTCGATCAGCTGTCCCACAATCAGCTTCTCGTTGATGTTGATGCGCAGCCCCCCGCCCGAGATGTTGGCCGCTACCGGCGGGGTATCCTTGCGCTTTGCCAGCCTCGCCCTGATCTCCTCCCTGCTGTCCTCGAGTTCCTCCGGTTCACCCGGCTCCGGAATCTGAGCGGCGAATTCCATCTCCCTGCGCCGCTCCAGCCAGCGCAGCCTGACGTCCGCCTCGATCTGGGACAGGGGAAGCCGGTAATCCAGTGGGAGGTAGACGTCCTGGCGATAGTACTCCCGGGGCTCGAACGGGTAGACTTCCTCGATCAGCCGCAGCGCCAGGCGGTGCTCCGCCGCATCGACGCGGACCAGGACGGCACGACAGGTCAGCGCCTGTTCCTGGTCGGGCAGCCCCACGTTCAGGGTCTGGCCGGTCTCGAGTCTCGATTCCTCGGGGAGCTGGTCCCGCGAAAGATCGACCAGCAGCAGGTCGTCCTCCAGCGTGGCCACCAATCCCCACTCCGGAAACCAGCCGCCCCCTTCCAGCGGTATGCCCACGCGGACACGGTGCCCTTCATGGAAGTATCTCGCGTACTGTTCCAGCTCCTCAGCCATAACGCCTCCGTCTACTCCTCTTCGGCAGCTGCCGCGAAAACGTTAGTGCGCCTCGGCCCAGTTCAGACCGAAGTTGAGATCCACCTTGAGCGGCACCGACAGGGAAAGCGCGCCCTCCATCTCGCTGCGCACCAGCTCCTCCATCAGCTCCCGCTCGTTTTCCGGCACCTCGAACACCAGTTCGTCGTGCACCTGCATGATCAGGCGGCTGGCCACCTGTTCCTCACGCATGCGGCGGGAGACCTTGATCATGGCCGCCTTGATGATGTCGGCCGCCGAGCCCTGGATCGGGTAGTTGGTGGCGTTTCTCTGGGCGAAGGCGCGGATGTTGCCGTTTTTGCTGGCGATCTCCGGGATCTGCAGCCTTCTCCCCAGGATGGTGGTGACGAAGCCGCAGGTCTCGGCCTCGGAGATGCAGCTGTCCAGGAAGCTCCTGGCCCCGGCGTGGCGCTCGAAGTAGCTGTCGATGAACGCCTTGGCCTGCTTCGCGGGAACACCCAGCTCCTTGGCGAGGGAGAAGGCTCCCTGCCCGTAGATGACGCCGAAGTTGATCACCTTGGCCTGGCGCCTCATCTCGGGAGTCACCAGTTCCGGGAACATGCCGAACACCTCGGAGGCGGTGCGGCGGTGCACGTCCTCACCGGAGGCAAATGCCTCACTGAGCACCCGGTCCCCGGAGAGGTGGGCCAGCACACGCAGCTCGATCTGCGAGTAGTCCGCGGAAAGGATCAGGCTTCCCGGCTCGGCCACGAAAGCGCGCCTGATGTCACGCCCCTCCGCCCCGCGCACCGGGATGTTCTGCAGGTTCGGGTCGGACGAGGAGAGCCGGCCGGTGTTGGTGACCGCCTGGTTGTAGGAGGTGTGCACGCGGCCGGTCCTCGGGTCGACGAGCTTCGGGAGCGCGTCGGTGTAGGTCGACTTGAGCTTGGAGATGCTGCGGTACTGCAGCAGCAGCCTCGCCACCTCGTGCTGCTCGGCCAGCCGTTCCAGCTCCTCGACGTTGGTGGACCAGCCGGTCTTCCCCTTGGTCTTCTTGCCGACGGCGAGCCCCATCCGCTCGAAGAGCATCTCCCCCAGCTGCTTGGGCGAGTTGATGTTGAACGGGCCGCCGCAGTGGTCGTGGATCTTCGCCTCCAGCTCGATGAGCTGTTTGCCGAACCCGGCGGAGAGCTCCTTCATGAGCTCAAGGTCGAGCTTCACGCCGCACAGCTCCATGTCCGCCAGGATCTCCATGAGCGGCATCTCGACGTCGAAGAGAAGCTCCTCCATACCCTGCTCGCGCACCTTGGGGAGCAGGATCTCGTGCAACAGGAAGGTGGCGTCGGCGTCCTCGCAGGAGTAGGGGCCGGCGCGGTCCAGGTCCACCTCGGAGAAGTTCAGCTCGCACTTGCCGGTGCCGGCCACCTCCGCGTAGGAGATCATGCGGTGGTCCAGGTACTCCAGCGCCAGGGCGTCCAGCCCCTGGCTGTTGCGCGACGGGTTGACCAGGTAGGCGGCCAGCATGGTGTCGCACCAGATGCCGGCGAATTTCACCCCGGCCAGCTGCAGCACCTGGTAGTCGTACTTCAGGTTCTGGCCGATCTTCTTGCGGGACGGGTCGGCGAGGAGCGGTCCCAAAAGCTCCAGTACCAGCTGTTCCGGGAGCTGTTCCGGGGCGCCCAGGTAGCGGTGCCCGACCGGGATGTAGTAGGCCTCATGGGAGTGGCAGCTCACCGCGTAGCCGACCACGGCCGCCTCGAAGGGGTTGAGGCTCGTGGTCTCCAGGTCGATGGCGAAGGCGGGCGCCTTTGCCAGCTTCGCCACCAGTTCGCGCAGCTCGGCCTCGGTCAGCACCAGGGAATAGCGGTCGCAGGAAAGGGTGGGCGAACTGGTGAGGTCCTTCAACAAGGTGGCGAACCCGTACTCGCGAAACAGCGCGGCCAAGCGGCGGTTGTCCGGAGGGGTCACCGCGAAGTCGTCGATGTCGTACTCGATGGGAACGTTGCAGTCGATGGTGGCCAGGGTGCGGCACAGGCGGGCCTGGTCGGCGAACTCGACCAGCCGCTCGCCGGTCTTCCCCTTCACCTCGGACGCCCGCGCCAGCAGCTCGTCCAGCGTGCCGAACTCCTGCAGGAGCTTCTTGGCGGTCACCTCGCCGACCCCGGGGACGCCGGGGATGTTGTCGGAGGTATCCCCCCAAAGTGCCAGCACGTCGACCACCCGCGCGGGCTCCACGCCGAACTTCTCGATGACGTCGGGGATGCCGAAGCTCTTCTCCTTCATCGTGTCCAGAAGGGTCACGTGCTCGGTGACGATCTGCATCAGGTCCTTGTCGCCGGTGACCACCACGCAGTCGAGCCCCGCGGCTTGCGCCTTCTTGGCGATGGTCCCGATGATGTCGTCCGCCTCCCACCCCGGAAGCTCCAGCGCGGGGATGTTGAAGGCCCGCACCATCTGCTTGATCGGCTCGATCTGCTGGGCAAGATCCTCGGGCATGGCGCTCCTGGTCGCCTTGTAGGCGGGGAAGAGCTCGTTTCGGAAGGTGATCTTGCCGGCGTCGAACACCACGGCCACGTGGGCCGGTGCCCGGTCCTTCATGACCTTCAAGAGCATCTGGGTGAAACCGTAGAGCGCGTTGGTGGGGAAGCCGTTGGGGGAGCTCAGGTGGCGGATGGCGAAATAGGCCCGGTAGATGTAGGAAGAGCCGTCCAGCAGGTACAGTGTTTCTCTCTCGGCCGTCACCTACTCCTCCTCTTTGGTGAAGACCACGAAGGCCATGGCCGGGCGCTTGCTAGCGTCACGCATGGCAAACTGCATGGCGTCGAACTTCCACCCTTTCCGGGTCCATTCGTTCAGCGCTTCCTCGATGGTTTCCTCGGAAACATGGCTCAGTTCGACGACCTTGTACTGCAACATAAACACTCCTAAGGACTGGGATTTTCCCGGCCATATTATCCGATAACCCCTTATGCTTCAAGGCGAAATGTTCTGTTGCAAAAAAGATCCAAACTGCTATGATTCTCAAAAATAAAAAAAGGGGGTGCAGCAAGTTCAGGCAGTTAGGCGTCGGCGTTAACAACCAGGTAAAAGGGGAGCCAGCATGGCACGAGACGAAGAAAAAACCATCGACGAATTGGCACAGAGGATGGAAATCAACCTGGCAATGGACTACGAGAAAAAGGACTTGAAGGCACAAAGGGAGTTGGTGAAACAACACCTCTACGACGGCTCCAAAAAATTGAAGCACACCGTACCCAAGGGGAAGCGGATTTAGACCAGGAGAAGGAAACAACGGGGAGGGGGCTTGAGGAAACGGCTCCCTCCCCTTAAATTTTGCCTACCATACGCGCCCGGTGGCGCACCAGCGGAGGGAGAAGATGGCGATCGTCAGGTACAACCCGCTCAGCGAACTCAGAAGCATGCAGGACAAGATGAACCGGCTGCTGGACCTGGCCTGGACCCGCGAGATCGGCGAGGAGATCAGGGAGGGGGTCTGGCACCCGCCGGCCGACGTCTACGAGAGCAACGCGGCGGTGACCATCAAGGTCGAGCTTCCCGACCTGAACCTCTCCGACATCGAGATCAGGGCGGAAGAGCATACCCTCACCATCAAGGGTGAACGAAAGCACAGCGAGGAGATCAGGAAGGAAAACTTCCACAGGATCGAGCGCTACTTCGGCCCCTTTCAAAGGAGCTTCGCCGTCCCCCCCGAGTTCGACACCGCGAGCTTCAGCGCGAACTGCGACTGCGGCGTCCTCACCATCGTCATCCCCAAGACCATAACCGTGGAGATCACCTGAGGCTTACCCCTCGTTCATGCTGCCGGTGCGGTACCCCTGCAGGTCGAGCGACACATAGGTGAAGCCGGCCTGCCTGAAGCAGTCGAGGGTGCGGCGCCGCAGCTCCGGCTCCAGCATCCGCCCCAGCTCCGCCTCGGAGAGCTCGATGCGCGCGCTCTCCTGATGGAACCTCACCCGGTACACCTTGAACCCCTCCCCTTTCAGGAATTCCTCGCAGCGCTCCACCTGGTTCAGCCTCTGCTCGGTGATCTCGGTGCCGTACGGGAAGCGGCTGGCCAGGCAGGCGTAGGCCTGCTTGTCCCAGGTGGGAAGCCCCAAGCCCCGCGACAGTTCCCGGATGTCCGCCTTGGCCAGTTCCGCCTCGAGCAGCGGCGAGCGCACCTTGAGCTCGCAGGCCGCCACCCGTCCGGGGCGGTAGTCGCCGAGGTCATCGGTGTTGCTGCCGTCGGCGACGACGGCGAAGCCGAGCTCGCGCGCCTTGTCGCTGCAGATCCGGAACAGCTCGCTCTTGCAGTGGTAGCAACGGTCCTTGGGATTGTGGCTGAAACCGGGAATCTCCAGCTCGTTGGATTCGACCAGCAGCTGCGTCGCCCCAAGGGACGCGGCCAGGCGCTTCGCCTCGTTCAGCTCGCTTTCAGGGTAGGTGGGTGAGGTGGCGGTGACGGCGAGGACCTGCGCCGATCCGAGGGTGTCTATCGCTGCCTTAAGGAGAAAGGTGGAGTCGACCCCGCCCGAGAAGGCGACCAGGACGGTTCCCATCTCGCGCAGGATCTCTTGCAGTCTGGTGTATTTCTGATGGGGTGATGCCATGGGGCCTCGCGGGACCGCGCCCGGGAACGCCCCCACACGTACCAGCCGTTGGTGCCGCCGCGGCTGCAGTCGTTTTGTTGTGGAAAAGCTGCCTGCCGTCTAGATGAAGTACATGAAGCGGTGATCCTGCTCCCGCTTTATGCCCAGCGCCTCACCCCGTTCGCACAGGGTCTTCAGGGTGATGGACTCGAAGAACTCGTTCAGCCTGGAGTTGGACTCCTCCCAGACGGTTTGGGTCACGCAGCTCCCATCGAAGCCGCACTCCCCTTTTCTCCTGCCGGCGCAGTCGACGATGAGGGTATCACCCTCGGTCGCCTCGATCACGGCGCGAACGGTGATGTCCTCCGGGCTCTTGGCGAGGCAGTACCCTCCCTGCGGCCCGCGCTTGCTCTTCAGGATGCCGTGCTTTTTCAATCCCTGGAAGATCTGCTCGAGGTAACGGGGCGAGATATCCTGACGCCGCGAGATATCCTGGATCTGCGCAGGCTGGGACCCGGCGTTGTAGGCGATGTCAAAAAGAGCCCTCAAGCCGTAACGGCTCTTGGTGGAAAGTCTCATGTCTGTATCTCCCGCTGTTTAATGGTTAAGCGAGGATACAATACCACATTTTTCATGTCAACAATATAAAGAATTGCATGTCCGCATTTACCACCGCGGACATGGGCCATATCACCAGTAACGCTGGGGCGGCTCGACCCGCTCCACCAACGTGATGCTGCCGTCGATCACCTGGAAGACGTCGCCGTACATGTTGGTCCACTTGTCGCCCTCTTCCAGCGGAGTCGGAACCTCGCGGCTTCCCAGGAAAACCTCCGCGTCGCCGATGTAGGCGTACCACTCCAGGCTACCGTTCATCCAGATTCTGTTCTTGATTTCCATTAAGCCTCCCACCCTTTTTTTCTCATGATCTTACTGAAAAGTATACGCATCGGTCAAGGACTCCGGTTTTTCCCTTGTTGCCGCAGGCCGTTTTTGTTATTAGAGAAGGATACTTTCCTTGGGGGTCTTTCTCTATGAAATTCACAAAGATGCAGGGCGCCGGCAACGACTACGTCTACGTCGACTGTTTCAAAGAAACCGTGCAGGACCCCGCCGCAGTGGCCATCAAGGTATCGAACCGCAACTTCGGCATCGGTTCCGACGGCCTGATCCTGATCATGCCCAGCGAGGTGGCCGACGTCAGGATGCGCATGTTCAACTCCGACGGCTCCGAGAGCGAGATGTGCGGCAACGGCATCCGCTGCGTCGCCAAATACGCATACGACCACGCCATCGTGGCGAAGCGGGAGATCACCGCCGAAACCGGCGCGGGCATCCTGACCCTCCAGCTTTTCACCGGCGCCGACGGCAAGGTCGAGAAGGTGCGCGTCAACATGGGGCCGCCCCGGCTCACCCGGAAGGAGATCCCGATGCTGGGCAATCCCGGCGAGAAGGTGGTCAGCGAGCCGCTCAACATCCTGCACTCCACCTTCAGCATCACCTGCGCCTCGATGGGGAACCCGCACTGCGTCATCTTCGTGGACGACGTGGACAGCTTCGAGGTGGCCAAGTACGGGCCGCTCATCGAGAACCACGAGCTGTTCCCGCGCCGCACCAACGTCGAGTTCGTACAGGTGATCTCGCGCACCGAAATACGCCAACGCACCTGGGAACGCGGCGCCGGCGAGACCCTGGCCTGCGGCACCGGCTCCAGCGCCGTCACTGCGGCCTGCGTCCTGAACGGCCTGACCGAAAAGAAGATCCTGAACCATCTGACCGGCGGCGACCTGGAAATGGAATGGAGCGAGGACGGTAACATCTACATGACCGGTCCGGCGGTAGAGGTCTTCAGCGGCGAAATCGAAATCTAAAACCCAAATTGACCATTGGCAATGGACAATTGACTATTAAAAGCTATCTGGCCCGGTGACAGCGGGGACAGCTCTCTGCGCAGCACGTCGGCTACTGCTCAGGTCCGGTTCCCGTTGTCAATTGTCAATTATCCATTGTCAATTGATAGGATTTTTATGAACTCCTGCCCTATCTGCACCAAGTGGCAAGACGACGAGGACCAGCGGGTCATCGAACTGGAACACACGCTGGTTTCGCTGAACCGCGACCAGTTCTTCGCGGGTTACTGCTTCGTCTATACCAGGGACCACGTCACCGAACTGTTCCACCTCTCCGAAACGGTGCGAAACGGCGTCATGGCCGAGGTCTGCGCCGTGGCCGAGGCGCTTTACAACGCCTTCGCCCCGGATAAGATCAACTACGAACTGCTGGGCAACATGGCACCGCACATGCACTGGCACGTGGTGCCGCGCCGCTCGAGCGACCCGCTCTGGCCTCGCCCGCACTGGAGCGAGCCGCACCAGGAACTGATCCTCAAAAGCGAGGAGTACCTGGCAAGGGCCGAGCTGATCAGGACCCACCTGGGCAAACTGGGCGTCAAGGGGAGGGCGTAATGGATCTTTTGGGCGCTCACGTCTCCATATCGGGAGGGATCCACAACGCCGTCGACCGCGGGGTCGCCTCCGGCTGCGGCGTCATCCAGGTCTTCACCCAGAACTCGAACCAGTGGCGCGGCAAGGCCATCTCCGACGCCGACGCGCAGCTGTTCCGCGACAAGTTCGCGGCCAGCGGCATGAAAAGCGTCATGAGCCACGACATCTACCTGATCAACCTGGCCGCCGCGCCCGGCGAGGTGAAGGACAAGAGCCTGATCGCGTTCCGGGAGGAGCTGGAGCGCTGCGCCAAGCTCGGCATCGACAAGGTGGTCATGCACCCCGGCTCACACAACGGCGACGGCGAGGAGGTCGGCATCCGGCGCGTCTGCGAGGCCTTCGACCAGCTCTTCGCCGAGGTGCCGCAGTTCACCGGGAAGGTGCTCCTGGAGAACACCGCGGGGCAGGGAAGCAATCTCGGCTACAGGTTCGAACACCTGAAGGCGATCATGGAGGGCTGCGCAGACCCGACCCGTTTCGGCGTCTGCTTCGACACCTGCCACGCCTTCGCCTCCGGCTACGCCATCGCGGACCACGACGGCTACCGCAGAACTTTCGATGAATTCGACGCCCTGCTCGGCATCGACAGGCTGATGGGCTTCCACCTGAACGACTCGAAGAAGGGACTGGGGTGCAAGGTGGACCGCCACGAACACATCGGCGCCGGGACACTGGGACTGGAGCCCTTCCGCTTCATCCTCAACGACCCGCACTTCGCCCTGATCCCGAAGGTCATCGAAACGCCCAAGGGAGACAACGACGAGATGGACGCAGTGAACCTGAAACTTTTGCGGAGCCTGATCGAAAGCTGATCCGGCTCCGGTAGGAGGTGCGGCATGCGCGACAAGGTTGAAGTCCTACAGGGAGATATCACCAGGGTGGCGGTCGACGCCATCGTCAACGCGGCCAACAGCTCGCTTCTGGGCGGCGGCGGGGTGGACGGCGCCATCCACCGGGCGGCGGGTCCCGAGCTCCTCGCCGAGTGCCGCACCCTGGGAGGATGCCCCACGGGCGAGGCCAGGATCACCAAGGGATACCGGCTCCCGGCCCGGCACGTGATCCACACCGTGGGGCCGGTCTGGCACGGCGGCGGCCGCGGCGAGCCCGAGCTGCTCCGTTCCTGCTACCGCAACTGTTTCCGCCTCGCCCACGAAAACGGGCTTACCGGACTAGCCTTCCCCGCCATCAGCACCGGCGTCTACGGCTATCCCAAGGGCCCCGCCTGCCGGATCGCGCTGGAAGAGTCCAAGGCGGCACTGGCGAGCTACCCGGAACTGGAAAAAATCATTTTCGTGGCGTTCTCCGCCGAGGACGCGCAGATCTATCGGGAAACGATGCAGGAGGTTTTTCAGTGAAGGCGGTAATTCAGCGGGTCAAGCAGGCGAGCGTCACGGTGGCGGGGAAGGTGGTCGGGGAGATCGGCCCCGGGGTCCTGGTGCTGCTCGGCGTGGAAATCGGCGACACCTGCAAGCAGGCGGACTGGATGGCGGAGAAGATCGTCAACCTGAGGATCTTTACCGACGACGAGGGGAAGATGAACCTCGCCCTGCCCGACGTGAAGGGAGAGATGCTGGCGGTATCGCAGTTCACCCTGGCGGGCAACTGTTCCAAGGGGAGGCGCCCCTCGTTCGATACCGCCGCCGCACCGGAGGAGGCCAACAAGCTGTACAGCTACTTCATGGGGCAGGTCTGGGAGCTCGGCGTTCCGGTGCAAAGCGGGATCTTCCAGGCCGACATGGAGGTGGCGCTGGTAAACGACGGGCCGGTGACCTTCGTCCTGGAGACCCCGCCCAACCGCTGAACTCACATGAGGGGCCGGACCTCGTCGACCTTGAAGTAGACGACACTCGCCACCGCGGCACTTGCCTGCGGGCTCGCCACCAGCGCGGTCCGCTCCTTTATCTCGCCCAGCAGTTCCCCTTCCCCCTTTTCCTCGACCATGGTCAGGGTCAGCCTCCAGCCGCTGTAGCCTCGCGACGGCGCCAGGTACAGGTAGCTGGCGTGCGGGTTTTGCCTCAGGTTCGCGATGCTGCGCCCGTCGCCGAAGCCCCAGGCCAGCGTCTGATCGTCAACCACGTGCGGTATGGCGAAGACGGCGAGATTGACGACGCCGTTGGCGTCGGCGGTGCCCAGAATGCCACGCCCCCCTTCCGGAAACAGTTCCGCAAGCTTCATGTGTTCCGCCCCCTTTTCTCTTTAAGCTGATGAAGCAACTATGATAATCTAGCAGGCCCGTAACGATTGTCCACCACCGCGCCCACGCCGGGCGACCGCAGCGAAGGAAGAGCACGTGGAGCTGAAAACCATACTCGAAGCACTGTACCAGAACCGCTCCCAGGCCCACCTGGCCAACGACCCGCTCTCCTTTTGCCACCGCTACCGCGAGCCCCTGGACCAGGAGGTCGCGGGCCTCGTGGCATCCTCGTTCGCCTACGGCAACGTGAAGATCATCAAGAAGAACCTGGCCGGGATCTTCGAGGCCATGGGACCTTCACCGCGCCGCTTCGTGGAGCGCTTCGACCCGAAACAGGGGATCCGGCTCTTCGCCGGTTTCAAGCACCGCTTCAACGACGCCCGCGACCTCTGTGCCCTCCTGCTCGCCTGCCGCATCATGATCGAGGAGGAGGGCTCCATCGAGGCCTGGCTCTTGCGTTTTCACACCCCACAGGACGAGGACCTGACCGGAACCCTCTCCGGCTTTTCCGATGCGGTGAAGCGCCTCGACCTTGCGCCGGTCTTCGGCCCCGGCGGCGTCCCCGCGGACTCCTACTTCCCCTTCTTCTTCCCCTCCCCCGCCTCGGGGAGCGCATGCAAGAGACTGTGCATGCTGCTTCGGTGGATGGTGCGTCCCGCCGACGGCATCGACCTCGGCATCTGGCGGGGCATCTCGCCCGCGCAGCTCATCATCCCGGTCGATGCCCACATCCAGCGCATCTGCCGCTTCCTCGGCTTCACCAACCGCAAGCAGGCGGACTGGCGCATGGCCTGCGAGATCACCCGGGCGCTGCGCGAGCTCGATCCGGCCGACCCGGTCAAGTACGACTTCGCCATCTGCCACCTGGGGATCTCGGAAGGGTGCGACGGCAAGGACAGGCTCAAGTGCGCCGCCTGCCCCATCGGCGACATCTGCTCGGCGGGACCCGCTTGATGCAGCGCTTCCCGGCCTACCTGCACGGTTTCGCCTTCGCCGGCCACGTCGGCGAGATCAGCGCCCGGACGCCGGAAGAGGTGCGGCCCGCGTTCGAGGAACTGCAGCGGCAGTTGGCAGCGGGGCTCCATGCCGCCGGTTTCGTCTGCTACGAGGCGGCCGGCGCCATCAACGACACCCTCACCACGGCTCCCGCGCACCCCATGCCGCTGCTCTGGTTCGGCCTGTTCACCACGCGGCGGCCGAAGACCTTCCCGCAGCACGAGGCCCCTTTCCGCTGCACCGACTGGCAGATCAGCCCCGGATGGGAGAGCTATCGAGACTCCGTCCAGGAGATCCGTGACTTCATCGCCGCCGGGGACAGCTACCAGGTCAATTACACCATCAGGCAAAGGTTCGCCTTCAGCGGCTGCTCCCGCTCCTTCTTCAGCGCACTCTGCGGCAACCAGCCCACCCCCTACAACTGCTACCTCGAGTGCGGCAGGTGGCGCGTGCTGTCCGCCTCGCCGGAGCTGTTCTTCTCCCTGTCCGGCGACAGACTGGTCACCCGCCCGATGAAGGGGACGGCCCCGCGCGGCCGCTGGTACGCGGAGGACCTGGCCCGGAAGGAGCAGCTCAGGCAGAGCCCTAAGGAAGTGGCCGAGAACCTGATGATCGTCGACCTGTTGCGCAACGACATGGGGATGGTGTCCCAGACCGGCTCGGTCCAGGTCGACTCGCTCTTCGACGTGGAAAGCCACCCCACCGTGCACCAGATGACCTCCACCATCCAGTCCCGGGTCGAGGAGGGGGTGACGCCGCTGGAGCTGTTCGAGGCCCTGTTTCCCTGCGGCTCGGTGACCGGCGCCCCCAAGAGGCGCAGCATGGAGATCATTGCGCAGTTGGAGCGGGAACCGCGCGGCCTGTACACCGGCTGCCTGGGCTATTTTTCTCCCGGCGGCGAGGCGCAGTTCAGCGTCGCCATTCGGACCGCCGTCCTCGACCTCCAGACGGGGCGAGGCGAGATGGGCATCGGCAGCGGGATCACCTACGATTCGCAGCCGGAAGCGGAATACCAGGAGTGCCTGGACAAGCGCGCCTTCATCGAGGAACAGCGACCGGAATTCCACCTGATCGAGTCGCTGCTGCACGACGAGCGGGGGTACTTCCTGCTTGATCGGCACCAGGAGCGGCTCAAACGCTCAGCCAGCTACTTCTCGTTCCCTCTCGCGGATGGCGCCGCGCTGCGAGCCTTGCAGGAGACCGCGGCCGACCTCATCCCTTCAACCGGGTACAAGGTGCGCCTGCTGCTCTTCAGGGACGGGCGTCTCAGCTGCGAAGCGGCGCCGCTCGCCGAGGCCACCCCGGAGGCAAAGGTCTCCTTCGCACGACAGCGTGTCAGCTCCACCGATCCCTTTCTCTACCATAAGACCAGCCGGCGCGACCTGTTCCACCGGGAGCTCGCCGCCCGGCCGGACCTGGCCGAGGTGATCTTCGAGAACGAGCGCGGCGAGGTGACTGAAGGGGCCTACAGCAACCTGATTGCCGTCATCGACGGCACAAAATGCACCCCCCCTCTCGACTGCGGCCTCCTCCCCGGCACCCTGCGCGAGGAGCTGCTGGCCCAGGGGACGATCGAGGAAAGGATCCTGAAAAGGGAGGACCTGGAGCGGGCCGAAGCGGTTTTTCTGGTAAACTCGGTGCGCGGGTGGCGGCAGGCGACACTGTTGGATGAAGAGACTGATGCCGGTAAGTTCCCTCCCCCGGAGGGGGAGGGTTAGGGAGGGGGCACCTTACTGAAGCCCCCCCTCCCAGCCTCCCCCCTCCGGGGGGAGGAGATATGGACCCACTATTAGAGCAAAAACTTAACTATCAGGGAGGCAACGACATGGAAACATACGGTTTTATCGGACTGGGCATCATGGGCAGCGCCATGGCCAAAAACCTCATCAAAGCCGGCTTCAAGGTCAAGGTCTGGAACCGTTCGGCGGCAAAATGCGAGGAGTTCGCAGCGCTCGGGGCGGCCGTAGCCGCAACCCCGGCCGAGGTCACCTCGACGTGTGCCATCACCATCGCCATGCTGGCCGACCCGGCCGCGGCCCACGAGGTCTGCTTCGGCCCGGCCGGCGCCCTGGAGGGGATCGGAGCGGGGCGCAGCTACGTGGACATGTCCACCGTGGACGCCGCCACGGCACAGGAGATTGCAGCGGCAATCACCGCCAAAGGAGGGAGATTCCTGGAAGCGCCTGTCTCCGGGAGCAAGAAACCAGCCGAGGACGGCACCCTGATCATCCTCGCCGCCGGCGACCGCGGCCTCTTCGACGAGGCGATGCCCCTCTTCGAGAAGATGGGGAAGAAGAGCCTGTTCCTGGGCGAGGTGGGACGCGGCGCCGAAATGAAGCTCATCGTCAACATGGTGATGGGGGGGATGATGACCATCTTCTGCGAGGGGCTCGCCCTCGCCGAGAAGGCGGGGCTCGCGAGCTCCGACCTCCTGGACGTGCTCGACTCCGGCGCGCTGGCCAACCCGATGTTCAAGCTGAAGGGGGCCCAGATGACCCAAGGGGTGTTCGATGCCGCCTTCCCGCTCAAGCACATGCAAAAGGACATGCGCCTGGCCGTCGCCCTGGGGGACGCCCTGAACCAGCCCCTGGCTTCCGCCGCGGCCGCCAATGAGAGCTTCAAGAGGGCGAAGGCGCTGGGCCTTGCCGATCGCGACTTCTGCGCCGTGCTGAAGGCCATCAACTCATGAAACAACTGCTTTCCTTTGCGGGCGTAACGCTTTTGACCAGCGCCCTGCTGGACCCGATGATCCAGTCCGGCCTGGACAAGCCGATCCCCTGGCCGCGCGATATCGGGATGTTCCTGGCAGGTGCCGTCTGCCTGTACATCCTGGTCAAGTACCGCAATGAGCTGTAGCAGGGTCGTGAACCTCGGGCACAGTTTGCCGTTGACAAATAACGGCGGCTCCCTTATTCTGCACCGAAAATTGAATAGAAAGACCTGCTTATCTAGAGTGGTGGAGGGAAAGGCCCTGCGAAGCCACAGCAACCGGCCCATTGGGCGACAGGTGCTAAATCCTGCCGAAAGGCGAAGATGAGAAAGGCGCTTTTAGCTATTGTCACACCCGAAAAGCCCCTTCTCACACCGAGATGGGGCTTTTTTCGTGCCGATCCCGGCACCCGAAAGTACGAGAGAGACATGTCCTACGGCATCGTGACAGAACAGATCATCACCTTCGACACCGAACTGCGCCTGGAGAGCGGCCGCATCCTCGGGCCGATCGACATCGCCTATGAGACCTACGGCACCCTCAACGAAGACCGCTCCAACGCCATCCTGGTGACCCACGCCTGGACCGGGAGCGCGCACCTGGCCGGCCGCCACAGCGAGGACGAAAAAAGGGCCGGATGGTGGGATGACATCGTGGGCCCGGGGTGCCTTCTGGACACCGACCGCTACTTCGTCATCTGCTCCAACGTGATCGGCTCCTGCTTCGGCTCCACCGGCCCGACCTCCATCAACCCCAAAACCGGCAAGCGCTACAACCTCGCCTTCCCGGTGATCACGGTGCGCGACATGGTCAAGGCCCAGGCGCTGCTCCTGGACCGGCTCGGCATCGAGAAACTCTTTTGCGTGCTGGGGGGCAGCATGGGAGGGATGCAGGCCCTGGAGTGGGCGACCCAGTACCCGGAAAGGGTCGCCTCGGCGGTGGTGCTGGCCACCACGCCGCGCCCTTCGGCGCAGGCGATCTCGCTCAACGCCGTGGCACGCTGGGCTATCTTCAACGACCCCACCTGGAAGAAAGGGGAGTACCGCAAGAACCCCAAGGACGGCTTGGCGCTCGCCCGCGGCATCGGGCACATCACCTTCCTCTCCGACGAGTCCATGACCGCCAAGTTCGGCCGCCGCTTCTCGGCCCGGGACGGCCAGTTCGACTTCTTCGGCCAGTTCGAGGTGGAGCGGTACCTCAACTACAACGGCTACAACTTCGTGGACCGCTTCGACGCCAACTCCTTTCTGTACTTGGCCAAGGCGCTCGACCTCTACGACGTCGCCGCCGGCTGCGAATCCCTGGAAGAGGCTTTCGAGCCGGTCCGCGCGCCGATCCAGTTCTTCGCCTTCACCTCCGACTGGCTCTACCCGCCGGCGCAGACCGAGGAGATGGTCGAATCGCTCCAGAAGCTGGGCAAGCAGGTGGAGTACCACCTGATCACCTCCGCCTACGGCCACGACGCCTTCCTGCTCGAGCACCAGACCTTCACGCCCATGGTGCAGCGGTTCCTGAACGGAATCGGATCCTAGACGCCACGCGAGCCGGCATCGCGGGTCCGCCCCTCCATCCTCACGAATGCGTTTACTCCTGTAGGGGCGAAAATTATTCGCCCCGTTGGCACCGTTGCCCATCTTGCCATTGACATCAGTCAGGCGCCGGCGGCTGGGCGAATGATTATTCGCCCCTACGGGTGTGTCGATAATTCACCTGCGTTGACCGGGGGGTTCGGCGATAGGTCACCTTCATTTACCGTCGGTGCACACAATAAAAAAAGGGCGGATGATCATGCGATCATCCGCCCTTCGTCGTTTCTTTTCGAAGCGGCGTTTTCGACGCCGCCCGCTCCTGCCGCTACTGCCACCCCATGATGGCGGCCACGTCCTCGTTGAGGACCATGTCCTCGCCGCTTGGTATCACGAAGACCTTGACGGCGGAGTGGTCCGCACTGATCATGACGTCCTTTCCTCCCAAGAGGGCCTCGGCGTCACGTTTCAGATCCACCTCGATGCCGAACTGGCTCATCCCCTGCAGCGCCATGCCCCGCACCGGCCAGTCCTCCCACCCCTCGCCGTAGGTGAACACGATCGCGTCGGGCCTCCCGGTTACGGCGATGTACGCCCCCAGGTACTTCCTCAGCCGGTAGGCCTCCATGTCGAGCGCGAGCTGGCAGCGGGGATCGCCCACCACCGCCTCGTCCACGACGGTCCGGCGGCTGACCCGGCGCCCCACGATGCCGGCCAGGCCGCTCTTCTGGTTCAGGAACAGGTCGAGCTCGGTCGCCGAGACCCCGGCCTCGTTCACCATGAACGGGATGATGCCGGCATCGATATCCCCGCAGCGGGTTCCCATCATGACCCCCTCGAGCGGGGTGAGCCCCATGCTGGTGTCGACCGACACGCCGTTTCTGATCGCACAGAGCGAGACGCCGTTGCCGGTGTGGATGGTGACCATGTTGGAGCTCTCCAGGGGAACCCCGGCCAGCTCCGCGCCTCTCCTGGCGGCATGCAGGTGGGACTGGCCGTGGAAGCCGTAGCGCCTGACGCCGTGCTTTTGGTACCACTCGTAGGGAAGCGGGTACATGTAGGCAGGTTCGGGCATGGTCTGGTGGAAGGCGGTATCGAAGATGGCGACCTGGGGGAGCTCCGGGAGGAGCTCCTGAGCCGCGCGGATCCCCGCGAGGTTGGGCGTGTTGTGCAAGGGAGCCAGTGTCGCCACCTCCCTGATCGCCTCGACCACGTCCTCGTCGATCAGTACCGATTTCGTGAAGCGCTCCCCCCCGTGCACCACCCGATGCCCGATGGCCTTGATCTCGGAGAAGTCTGAGATCATCCCCTCCCCGACCAGCGTGTCGAGGATCAGCCGCACGGCATCCTTGTGATCGGCGCACTCCCCTTCCAGGTGCTTGGCGTCTGCCCCGGGAACACGGTGGGTCAGAAAGGAGTCCCCGACCACGATCCGTTCCACCATGCCGGTGGCCATAACAGCCTGGTCGCTCCAGTTGTAGAGTTGGTACTGTGCCGAGAACCGCCGGCAGTTCAGGGTGAGAATCAGCATGCTGCTATACTCCGATCCGGGCAGGAGAAAGCTCAGCCGTGCCCGCTGCTATTTCCATATCTACCGGCAGAGGTACCGGGATGTCAGCTACGATGCGTGTGGAGAGTATGATCGGTGGGATGCCGCAATCTTCACGGTCGCATTGACGGAACGTTCATAACTAGCACTATCTGTTGAAAAGTGCAAACAGTAACGGGTATGACAAAAGGAAACTAACGGGAATCACCGAGGTAGAAGTCCGCTATCACGGGCCGGTGATCCGAGGCCCTACGGGTGCCGACCCAGCAGCGCTGCGCCTTGATTCCGGAGGTGGTCATGATGTGGTCGATGCGCATCCAGGACGCCCGCACCCAGGGCACCTTGTTCCTGAGCAGGAAGTGCCCGTAGCTGTAACCGTACCCCCTCCCCGCCTGGGCGAACGCATCCGCCAGCCCGGCTTTTCTGAGCGTCTCGCAGACCAGCGAGTGGTCCGGTGAGTTGAAGTCGCCGGCGACTACGACCTCACCCTCTTCCTGCGCCAGGTATCCGGACACGGCCCGCGCCTGCCTGAGGCGCGTATCCACGTTGGCTTCGAAGCGGTCGATGGCCTTTGGTATGTACCAGGCGCCGCGGCGCGCCTTGCGGAAGGCGTTCAAGCCTCTCCTGGGTGTTTTGAAGTGGACGTTGTAGAGGGAGATGTCGCGGGCGCCGACTCGGACCCGGCAGCGCAGGAAGGATTCACCCTTGCGTTCATGGTAAGGAAGATCATGCACTTCGACATCGAAGATGGGAAACCTGCTGGCGACCAGGTACTGCCCTTCGTTGTGCATCTGCCACCCGGTCAGGTAGTCCGCCAGCGGCCCGCTCCCGGCATCCACCGCGTCCTGGAACAGGATGATGTCGGGGCGGCTCCTGGCCAGTTCCTCGATGAGCGGCATCAGGTCACGCTTGCCGTACTTGACGTTCCAGGTCATCACCCGCAGCGTCTGCGGAGGATCGGCCCATGCCTTGTGCGGGGCCCAGTGCCAGTCCATGATCGGCCCCAAAACCCACAGGACTCCGAGAAGCGGCACCCACACCAGGATCTTCGCGCTGCGACAGGCGGCAAGGGCCAGCACCAGCCCGGGAATCGCCCATATGAGTTGGGGGAGGTAGAAGTTCAAGGCGGCGACCCAGAAACGGTCCGGGCCAACCCGGTTGAGAATGGTGATCGCGGCCAGCAAAAAGATGTAGGCCACGTTGAGTCCCAGGAGCCAGTTGAAGATGCTCATCCGCCTGCCTCCCTCGGTACCGCCGGCTGTGCGGCGCCTAAGGGGACAGGCACCTGGCGGAGCCTGCCCCTCTCGCTTCGCTTACTGCTTGAAGACGCTCCGTTTCCAGAAGGAGGCCATCTCCTGAGGCAACAGGTGCCAGTATTGCCCATCGTACTCCGTCTTGATGTGGTCGAGGAGCTCCCGGTACAGCTCGCACGGGTATTCGTCATAGCCTACGTCGCTGTCAAAGCTCATGTAGTCCGGGTGCGTGATCAGGAGGGCCATACCGCCATGATCCGCGATCCAGCGCAGCTTCTCCTTCCAGATGGTGATGTCCTTCTCCCGGAACAGGATGAACATCGTGAAATCCTGCGGGAGCGTATAGGGAAGCACCACGTATTCCCTGCCCGGGACCTTGGTCTTGTGCACCGGGAAGATCGTCTTCAGCCCGTCGGATTGCGGCTCGAATGGATCGGTGTCGAACGCTGAGGCCTCGTACAGGATGTCCAGCTGATGCAGCCAGTCGAAGTTGTGATAGACGCACGGGGAACGAAAGCCGACCGCCCCCCATTGCTTCAGGTAGTCGTTGATCTTCAATGCGTGCTCGGCGAAGGTCTCCTGCGATTCGTACAGCTTCCGGTTATGCTCCAGGCCGTGCAGCCCCACCTCGAAGCCATGGGACACGATTTTTTCCCGCAGGTAGGGAGGAAGGTGGTAGTCATGGGCGACGAAGTTGAAGGAGGAGCGGAAGCCGAGCTCCTGCTCGAGTGCCATGAGCTGTTCGCACCGCGCCACGCCACGCGCCGTGTCGACATCATGGGTCAGCACCACGGAAAACCGTCTCCCTTCCGGCCAGCCCCGGAAACCCGGGGGGTGCCCCCCCGCCTCGGGATCGATGGGCCAGACGTTTTGAAAGATGTAGCGCTTGTACTTCGCCACCATGCTGCGCAGCATGATCTGAAGCCGACGCGACATCCAAGGCTTCACCCGATAATAGATGCGTGCAAGGGTCTCTTCGATGAACGGCTTCATGACCTCTCCTTTGCATGCAGCGCGGCCCGGGTAGTGGGGCCGGCGCGTCGACGGCGAAGGGACGGCAACCAAACTTGCACTAATTAGCAAACACAAAGACACAAATATAACCAAACCGACGCGCAATGCAAGCCCCCGGAACAGGGGTATGGCCAGCGTTATCCCCGCACCGGTTCCAGCTCTCTCCCTCCCTTGACGGCCTGCGCGCCGAAGCGCTTCGTCCCGCGAAGGCGGGAGGGGGACATTGCAATTCCTAGCGGGACAACAGCAGGGGTAGGGCACCGCCAGGAGCCGTCTTTTCACCGAGACAGTCGCGGGAGGATATGATATGTTTTCCCATCCCGGGGGCAGGGTCCTCCTCCCCCGGAGAAGCCGTACGCCCCCGCGCCACGAGGACCGATGCCCCTGTACATCCACACCAGCAACCTGATGGAACACCTGGTGGACCGCCTGGAGAAGGTGGTCCGAGCACCGCGCCGCGCGCCCTGCAGCCCGTTCGACAAGGAACTGATCGTGGTGCAGAGCAAGGGGATGCAGCGCTGGCTTTCCATGGAGCTGGCTGCGAGGATCGGCGTCTGGGCCAACGGCGAGTTCCTCTTTCCCAACCGTTTCGTCGAGCGGGTCTTCACCGAGGTGCTGCCGGACGCGCCCGAGGAGGCACCCCTGTTCTCCCCCGAGGTGATGACCTGGCGCATCCTGGGCCTTTTGCAGCAGGCACCGGCGGCCCCGGGGTTCGAGGAGATCGCGGCCTACCTCTTGGATGATGCCGATGGCCTGAAGCGGATGCAGCTCGCCCAGCGCGTCGCGGACACCTTCGACCGTTACACCGTCTACCGCCCCGAAAAACTCCTTGAGTGGGAGCAGGGGAAAGAAGATCACTGGCAGGCGCAGCTTTGGCGCGCCCTGACTGCGGACGTCACACAGAAGCATCGCGGTCGCCTGCTGCACGAGTTCCGCAAGGCGCTGGACGCCGGCCGGCTCCCCGACCGGCGGCGCATCTCCGTCATCGGCATCCCCTCCCTGCCTCCGTTCCACCTCGAGGTCCTGGCCCGGATCGCGCAGCACGCCGAGGTGAACCTGTTCCTGCTGAACCCGTGCCGCCAGTACTGGGGCGAGATCGTGTCCGAGCGCGAACTGGCCCGGCTCGAGAAGCGGGGAGAGGTAGCGGAGCAGTGGTACGAAACGGGCAATCCCCTGCTCGCCTCCTGGGGGAAACTCGGCCGCGATTTCTTCGAAGCCATCATCGACGGCTGCGGCGAACACGAGCGGCAGGACAGGTTCTCCCGACTCCCGCAGGGACCGCTTTTGTACGAGGTCCAGGCTGATATCGTGGAGTTGCGCGGCGCCGACGCCGGGGTGCGCCACCTCGACGCCGGTGATCTCTCGCTCGAGGTGCACTCCTGCCACTCCCCCATGCGGGAAGTCGAGGTGCTCTACGACACACTGCTCTCCATCTTCGATGCGGACCCGACCCTGTCCCCCCGCGACGTGCTGGTGATGACCCCGGACATCGAAAGCTACGCCCCCTACATCTCCGCCGTCTTCGGCAACCCGGAGCCCGGCGCCGAACGCATCCCCTACTCCATCGCGGACCGCAGCCTCAAAAACGAGGGTGAGGCGGCCCAGGCACTGCTCTCCATCCTCGGGCTGTGCGGCGGCCGCTACGGCGTGGCCACGGTGCTGGACATCCTGGAATCGGCACCGGTCGCACGCCGCTTCAGCCTCAACGAGGACGACCTGGAGACGGTGCGCGACTGGCTCAGGGGAGCCAACATCAGGTGGGGCATCGACGCCGCCCAGCGCGCCGAACACGGCGTGCCGCCGTTTCACGAGAATTCCTGGTCGGCGGGGCTGGACCGGCTGCTGCTGGGCTACGCGATGAATGGCGACGGCCGCTCCTTCTACCACGACATCCTTCCCTTCGACGACATGGAGGGAGGCGTCGCGCTCGTGCTGGGACGTTTCCTCTCCTTCTGCGAGAAACTGTTCGCAGAGACGCAGGGGCTTGCCCGGGCCAGGCGTGCCGCCGACTGGGTGCCGGTCTTGCGCCGGATCCTGGATGATTTCATCCTGCCGGACCAGGAGGGGGAGCGCGAGCTCCTCTCCCTGATCGAGATCGCCAAGAAGCTCGGTGAGTGCGGCAGCCAGGGCGGTTTCGAGGAGGAAATCACCATCGAGGTGGTGCGCTACTGGGTGGAGCAGCAGTTGGGCAGCTCGGAACGAGGCCTTGGCTTTCTGACCGGCGGGGTGACCTTCTGCGCGATGCTCCCGATGCGCAGCATCCCGTTCCCGGTGGTGGCCCTGATCGGCATGGACGATGGGCAGTTCCCGCGCAAGAACCCGTCCCAGGGCTTCGACCTGATGACCAGGGAGCGCCGCCCGGGGGACCGCTCGCCGCGCGACGAGGACCGGTACCTGTTCCTGGAGGCGCTTCTCTCCGCCCGCAAGCGGCTGCACATAAGCTACGTGGGGCAGGGCATCAAGGACAACGCCGAGCTCCCCCCCTGCGTGCTGGTCAGCGAACTGCAGGACTACCTGGCCAGGTGCTTCGTGACGCATGACGGGAAACCCGCGGGTCAGGCGCGGCGCCACCCGCTGCAGCCGTTCAGCCCCAGGTACTTCACCGGCGACAACGGGCTCTTCAGCTATTCCCAGCAGAACTGCGCCGGCGCGGCGGCGAAACTTGTGCCCACCGTACCTCCCGTGCCGTTCCTCGCCACCCCGCTCCCGCAGTGGGAGGAGTCGTCGACGGTGACCCTGAAGTCCCTGGTGGATTTCCTGTGCAACCCGTCCAAGGAGCTGTTGCGGCGCAGGCTGGGGGTCCGCATCGTGGAAGGGGACGACCCGCTGGAAGAGGTTGAGCCGTTCGCGCTGGATTCCCTGGAGAAATACCAGTTGGAGCAGGAGATCGTAGCGGCGGTGCTGCGCGGGGAGGAACTGGAGCTTCCCTTTGCCGTCGCCTGCGCCCGCGGCGACCTCCCCCCCGGGGTTTGCGGCGCGGCCCTGTACCAGAAGCTGGGCGAGCCGGCGGCGGCATTCGCGACCAAGGTGAATGAAGCTGCGGCCGGTGAACCGCTGCGCCCCCTGGACATCGACCTGAGGCTCCCTGCCGGGCGCATCATCGGGCGGCTGGAAAACCTGCGCAACGACCGGATGGTGCGCTATCGCTACACCGAGCTGAAGCCCAAAGACCAACTGCGGCTCTGGGTCGAACACCTGGCGCTCAACTGCGCGCGTGCCGAGGGATACCCCCTGCAGAGCACCTTCGTCGCGTCGAAAAGCACGATCGACCTTCCCGCCATCGAGGACGGCGAGCAGTACCTGAACCAGCTCCTGGAGCTCTACCGGCAGGGGATGAGCTCGCCGCTCAAGTTCTTCCCGGAGACCTCGTTCGAGTACGCCAAAAACGCACGGGAACCGAAGACCGCGGGCAAGGCGCTCGGCGCCGCCCAGACAGCGTGGCGCGGCAGCGAGCGCAAGAAGGGGGACGGCAAGGACGAGTACGTCCGCCGCTGCTTCGGCGAGGAAGCCCCGCTGGATGACGAGTTCCAGGCCCTGGCCCGCCAGGTCTGGGAGCCGATCCTGGGCAACCAGACCGGCAAGAGTTCCAGGAAGAAGAAAGCGGGAGAGGTTTCATAAAGCCGTGCAGCGTTTCCACCTCCTCCATACCCCGCTTGCGGGACGCAACCTGATCGAGGCGAGTGCCGGCACCGGCAAGACCTTCACCATCGCCGGCGTCTACCTGCGCCTGGTGCTCGAGGAAGAGCTCGACGTGTCGCGCATCCTGGTGGTGACCTTCACGGAGGCCGCCACCAAGGAGCTCAAGGAGCGCATCCGGCAAAAGCTCAAGGACGCCGAGCTCGCCTTCGAGACCGGCAGCAGCGACGACTTCCTGATCGCCGGACTGCTGGACCGGACAGCCGACTCCGGCAAGGCGCGGCGCCTTCTGGCAAGCGCGGTGCGCAGCTTCGACGAGGCCGCCATCTTCACCATCCACGGTTTCTGCCAGAGGATGCTGCAGGACAACCCGTTCGAGAGCGGTTCGCTGTGCGACACCGAGCTTCTGACCGACCAGGAGAAGATCCTCAAGGAGATCGCCCAGGACTACTGGCGCATCAACTGCTACGGCGAACCCGTCGACCGGATCGCCGCCGCCGGCGAGGCCAAGATCACGCCGGACTCGCTGCTCAAGCTGGCCAAGAGGGTCTGCAGCGACCCTTACGCCGCCGTCATCCCGGATCCTCCCACCGACACCGAAGAGGATGCCGACTGGCTCCTCGCGCTCAAGCGCAACTTCTTCGACTACCTGCGCGTCGAGCTCCCCAAGAGAAAGCGGCTCAGGAACGTGCGCTGCTTCGACGACCTGCTGGGGGACCTCCATGCCGCCCTCACCCGTGCCGCCTCTCCGCTGCCGCGGCTGATCCGGGAGCGTTTCCAGGCCGCGCTGATCGACGAGTTCCAGGACACCGACCCGGTGCAGTTCGCCATCTTCGATGCCGTCTACCCGGCAGGATGCGAAGCGCCCTTCTTCCTGATCGGCGACCCAAAGCAGGCCATCTACAGCTTCCGCGGCGCCGACATCTTCGCCTACCTGGGAGCTGCCGACGCGACCGAGAAACGCCACACCCTGCTGCAGAACTTCCGGTCCGAGCCGGGACTGATCACGGCGGTGAACAAGCTCTTCACCTCGCGGGAGCTCCCGTTCCTGCACGAAAAGATCGGCTTCAACGAGGTCGAGGCGGCGCCGAAGGCGCGGAGCATCCTCACCGAGCGCGGGGAACGCAACGCGCCGCTCAAGTTCTGGCTGGCGCCGCGCAAGGAGGCGGGCAAGCCGATCAACAAGGGCGATGCCTGGGACCTCCTCCCGGAAACGGTCGCCGCCGAGATCGCCCGCATCCTCCGTGACGGCGCAGCAGGGAAGCTCACCATCGAGGAACTGAAGCAGGAGGACGAAGACGAACGCTGGGTGCCGCGACCGGTCCGGCCGCGCGACGTGGCGGTCCTGGTGCGGGCCAACCGGCAGGCGAGGCTCATGCAGCAGGCCTTGAGCCGCAGGGGTATCCCGAGCGTCCTTTGCAGCGCGGGGAACCTCTTCGAGTCCGACGAAGCGGCGGAACTGTTGAGACTGCTCTCGGCGGTGGCGCAGCCCGGGCACGAGGCGCTGCTGCGCGGCGCCCTCGCCACCGAACTGGTGGGTGTCACGGGTTCCGAACTGGCGCAGCTGATCGACGACGAGGACAAGTGGGAGGAGATCCTGGAGGAATTCCGGGGCTACCACGACACCTGGAACTCCGCCTCCTGCATGGCGATGGCGCTGCAGTTCCTGGAGCGGCGCAAGGTGCGGCAGCGGCTTCTGTCCGGCCCGATGGGCGAGCGGCGGCTCACCAACGTGCTGCACGCCATCGAGACCATCCATCAGGCGCAGGTCAAAGAGCGGCTGGGGATGGAAGGGGTGGTGGCCTGGCTCTCCTGCCGCATCAGCGAGGAACCCAAGAAGGAGGAGTACGAGGTACGCCTGGAGACCGACGAAGCCGCGGTCCAGCTGGTGACCATCCACAAGAGCAAGGGGCTCGAGTACCCCATCGTCTTCCTCCCCTTCTGCTGGGCCGAACTCGGCGGCAAGGACGAAGGGGCGCTGTTCCACGACGATGACGGCAAGGTCGTCCTCGATATCGGTTCCGAAGAGTCCGAGCAGAGCAAGGCAAAAGCCGCGCGGGAGGCGCTGGCCGAGAGCCTGAGGCTCCTGTACGTCGCCCTCACCCGCGGCAAGCACCGCACCTACGTCGTCTGGGGCGCCTTCAAGGACGCCGGGGAGAGTTCGCTGCACTACCTGCTGCACCCGGACCAGGAGAGCGTGAAGGGGCAGGTGACGCTCTCCGACGGGCAGATCAGGGAGCGCCTGGACGAGCTGTCCGCCGCGTCCGCAGGGAGCATCGAAACGCTCGAGATGCCGGCAGCCGACCTGCTGGGTTTCCACGCGGGCGACGAGCAGATGCCCGAACTGGCAGCCGCCCGCTTCGCCGGGGCCATCGCCCGTGACTGGCGCGTGGCGAGCTTCACCTCACTTTCCAGCCGCCGGCACCACACCGCCGAACTCCCCGACCGCGACGAGGGAAGCCCCACCGAGGAAAGCCCGGTACGCGACGTCGAGCCGACCGGCATCTTCGCCTTCCCCAAGGGGGCCAAGGCCGGTATCTTCCTGCACAAGATCTTCGAGGACCTGGACTTCACCCAGGCCGAGCACCTGCTGGCTCCGCTGGTCGAGGACCAGTTGGACAAGCACGGTTTCGCCTTGGAGTGGAGCGGTGCCGTGCGCGACATGGTGCGGAGCGTTCTGCAGGCTCCGCTGGGCTCACACGGGATCGCACTGGCACAGGTGACGCTGGAGCGGCGGCTGACCGAGCTGGAATTCTTCTTCCCGCTGGCCCAGGTCACCTCCGACCGGCTGAAGGATGCGGTCGAGCGCTTCGCCGCCGTTCATGGCTCGGCTGCCGAGTTCCCGGTGGACATGGCCGACCTGTTCAGCCATCTTTCTTTTGCGCCGGTGCGGGGGATGCTGCTCGGCTTCATCGACCTCGTCTTCGAGCATGATGGGCGTTACTACATCGTGGACTGGAAGTCCAACCACCTCGGCAACAGCCACGCGGATTACGGCCCGACGGCGCTGAAAAAGGAGATGGAGGCGAACTTCTATCCGCTGCAGTACCTCCTCTACACGGTGGCGCTGGACAACTACCTGAGGCTGCGGATCCCGGATTACGATTACGACCGTCATTTCGGCGGGATCTTCTACCTGTTCCTGCGCGGCATCGACGGCACCGGCAACGGCGTCTTCGCCGACCGGCCGCCCAAGGAGTTCATCGCCGAACTGGCTGCTGTTCTGCTGCCGGAGTCGGTGCGTGTGGCCGAAGAAGCGCTTCCCTCACCCCACCCCTCTCCCAAAGGGCGAGGGGGCACTGGCCAAAAACCCAAGAAGGGTGCGGCAGAGGGGCAGCTGAGTCTGGATTTGTACTGACTGTTGTTATCCCTTTTATCCTTTGTATCCCTGTAAAAAGCTTTTAGGTGGTGCCATGACTCCCGAGGGGATTCAGCTCAACGACATAGACCGGCAATTCGCCGCCTTCATCTGCCGCCTGGCGGGAGGCCGCGACCAGCACCTCGAGGCGGCCGCCGCGCTGTTAAGCCGCGGGGTGACTGCCGGCGACGTCTGCCTCGACCTCGAGGCCGCGCTGGAGGAAGGGCGCGCCGCGGGGTACCGCCTCGAATCGGCGACCACCTGGCGGGAGCGGCTGAGCTCTTCGGCGGTAGTGGGCGCACCGGGGGACTTCAAGCCACTCATCCTGGACCGAGCCGACCGCCTCTACCTGCAGCGTTACTGGCGCTACGAGAACGAGCTGGCCGAGGCCATCCTCCGTCGCGGAGAACCGGCACCGTTTGACCGGGAGCAATTACGGCAGGGCCTCGCGCGCCTGTTTCCGCCCACACCGAGTGAAACCGACTGGCAGCGTCTCGCCGCGTTGGCCGCCGTCACCAGACGTTTCTGCGTCATCTCCGGCGGCCCCGGAACCGGCAAAACCACCACCGTGGTCAAGGTGCTCTCGCTGCTGCTGGAACAGGCCGAAAAGGCCGGAACCGGCAGTGCCCTCAGGATCGCCCTGGCCGCCCCCACGGGCAAGGCCGCGGCCCGCCTGAAGGAATCCATCTCCGGAGGGCTCGACAAGGCCGATGCCGGGGTACGCGAGCTGATCCCGGAGGACGTCTTCACCCTGCACCGCCTGCTCGGGTACCTGAAGGGTTCCAGCGGCTTCCGTCACAACAGCGATAACCCGCTCCCCTACGACGTCGTCATCGTCGACGAGGCCTCGATGGTTTCGCTGCCGCTCATGGCGAAGCTAGTCTGTGCGCTGCGCCAGGACACCCGCCTGATCCTCCTCGGCGACCGGGACCAGCTCGCCTCCGTCGAGGCCGGCGCCGTCCTGGGCGACATGTGCGACACCGGCGGCGTGCACGGCTTCTCCGCCGCATTCGCGCAACTTGCCGCCGACTTGGCCGGTGACACCGTCGAAGTCCAGCCGGGGATCGGTCCGCTCGGCGATGCCGTCGTGCTGCTGCAAAAGAGCTATCGCTTCTCGTCCGCAGGCGGCATCGGCAGGGTCGCCGCCCTGGTCAACGCGGGGGATGCCCGGGGCGCCCTGGCGGCGTGCGTCGATCCCGCACTTGCCGACGTCTCGCTCTCCTCGCTGCCGTCCGCCGCCGGCCTTGCCGAAGCCCTTGCCAAGCGCATCACCGACGGGTACGCAGCGTATCTGCACACGCAAACCCCGGAAGAGGCCTTCGAACAGTTCAGCAGGTTCCGTATCCTGTGCGCCATGCGTAGCGGCCCGTACGGCGTCGAGGCGATCAACCTGCTGGTGCGGCAGCGGCTGGCGCAGGCCGGGCTGATCCATCCGCACGGCCGCTGGTATGCGGGCGAGCCGGTGATGATCACCAGGAACGACTACAATCTGGGGCTGTTCAACGGCGACGTCGGTCTGATCCTGCCTGATGCCGACAACGGCGGCGAGCTGCGCGCCTTCTTCCCTTCCGGTTCCGGCGGCATGAGGAAGGTGTTGCCGCTGCGGCTCCCCGAGTACGAGTGCGCCTTCGCCATGACCGTGCACAAGAGCCAGGGCTCCGAATTCGAGAAAGTGCTCCTGGTCCTCCCCGACCGCGACATCCCGGTGCTGACAAGGGAATTAATCTATACGGCGATAACGAGGGCGAAGAAGTCGGTTGAGCTTCTTACCGAGCAATCCCTCTTTGCCACCGCGGTCGAACGCCGTGTGACCAGAAGGTCCGGCCTGCGCGACCGCCTCTGGGGAACTAATTAATCCGACGACTGTAGGGGCGAATAATCATTCGCCCGTCCACCCCAAGGAGCAACCATGAACATCAATGTTGATGATATAAATCTCGCCTACGACGACGTGGGCACCGGCCCCTCCGTCATCCTCATCCACGGGTTTCCGCTCAACCGCCAGATGTGGCAGCCACAGCTCCAGCCTTTAGCCGACGCCGGTTTCCGTGTCATCGCTCCCGACCTGCGCGGGTTCGGCGCCAGCGACGCACCCGCCGGCGGCTACAGCATGGATCGCTTCGCCGACGACATCATAGCGTTGATGGACGCCCTCAACCTTGACCAGGCCGTGATCGGCGGCATGTCCATGGGAGGCTACGTCCTCATGAACCTCCTGGAGCGCTACCCGGACCGGGTCCGCGCCGCCTGCTTCATCGCCACCCGCGCCAACGCGGATGACGAGGCGGGGCGCGCGCGCAGGAGTGCCATGGCCGCCGAGGCCGAGCGGCTGGGCGCCAACCCCGTGATCAAGATCTTCGCGGAACTTCTTTTTGCCACTGAAACGGCTGAGCGCAATCCCGCATTGATCGCCCTGGTCACCTCATGGATGCGCAGCGCCGCCCCACGTGGGCTGGCGGGAGGACTTTTAGCCATGAGGGACAGGAAAGATTACGTGGGGGACCTCAGATCTTTCCAGCTCCCCTCGCTGGTTTTGGCAGGAGCCGAAGACCGCGCCGCCCCCCTGGACGTTGCCAAAGTGCTGATCGACGGTCTCGCCGGTTGCCGGAGCACTGTCATCGAAAAGGCCGGGCACATGGTCAACATGGAGCAGCCCGAGATCTTCAACCGGACCATGATCGAGTTCCTGAACTCGCTGCCGGAGTAACCATGAGCGCCGACGTCGTGCAATCGATCACCCTGCTGCTCCTGGCCGCCACGCTGGTGGTCACGCTGTTGTGCTACCTGGGGCTTAAGCGCCTCTCCTCGTCGGAAGCGCGTTTCGACCAGCTCGAGAAGGGGCTGGAACGGCTGGAGCGGACCCTGCAGGATGAGCTGCGGCGCAACCGCGAGGAGCTGGGCGGCAACCTGCGGCAGTTCGGCGAGGCGGTGCAAAAGAGGATGGTGGACATCGCCTCCCTGCAGAAAGGGCAGATGGACGGCTTCACCCAGCAGCTCGGCAACCTCACCGCCAGCAACGAGCAGCGCCTGGACAAACTGCGCGAGACGGTGGAAGTAAGGCTCAAATGGCTGCAGGAGGACAATTCCAAGAAGCTCGAGCAGATGCGGGCCACGGTGGACGAGAAGCTGCACGAGACCCTGGAGAAGCGCCTGGGCGAATCCTTCAAACAGGTGAGCGGGCAGTTGGAGCAGGTGCACAAGGGGCTGGGCGAGATGCAGTCGCTTGCTTCCGGCGTGGGCGACCTGAAAAAAGTGCTGTCCAACATCAAGACCCGCGGCACCTTGGGCGAAGTGCAGTTGCACAACCTCCTGGAGCAGATCCTCACGCCGGACCAGTACGGCGCCAACGTCGCCACCAAGCCGGGCAGCGACGCCCGTGTGGAGTTCGCGGTCAGGCTTCCGGGACGGGACGACAAACCGCTCTGGCTCCCCATCGACGCCAAGTTTCCGCAGGAGGACTTCCTGCGCCTGGTGGAAGCCCAGGAGCAGGGAAACCAGGCCGCCGTTGTCGACGCGACGAAGCAGTTCGACAAGACCGTCCAGGGGATGGCCAAGCTGATCTGCGACAAGTACCTCGCCCCGCCGGAGACCACAGACTTCGCGGTCATGTTCCTTGCCAACGAGGCCAGCTACGCGCAGGTACTGAGCCGCCCCGGCCTTTTTGACGCCATCCTGCGCGAGCACAAGGTCATCGTCGCCGGTCCCACCACCATCGCCGCCCTGCTCTCCTCGTTGAGCCTCGGTTTCAAGACGCTTGCCATCGAGAAGCGCAGCAGCGACGTCTGGCGCCTGTTGGGCGCCATCAAGACCGAGTTCATGACCTTCGGGACCCTGCTTGAAAAAACGAGGAAGAAGCTGGACGAGGCATCCTCCAGCATCGACACCGCCGCGACCAGGACCCGCCGTATCCAGCGGAAGATGCAGGGGATCGAGGAATTACCCGAGCAC
Organism: Geomonas oryzisoli; assembly: GCF_018986915.1. Lineage (NCBI taxonomy): Bacteria > Pseudomonadati > Thermodesulfobacteriota > Desulfuromonadia > Geobacterales > Geobacteraceae > Geomonas > Geomonas oryzisoli. The sequence goes on along the minus strand of NZ_CP076723.1, from coordinate 173,296 downwards.
GAGGCGAAGGGGCTGTTAGGTGTGGAACTGCCGGCCGGCCCCGACATCGAACCGGGTGAGGTGGTGCTGATCGACGAGGCTTAAACACCAATGTAGGCACCGTGTCTCCCCCCCTCCCTTGACGGGAGGGGGCCGGGGGGTGGGTGAAGCCGCAACCTGCGTAAGTGATGGCACCCTCCCCCACCCCCTATCCCCCTCCCGCAAGGGGAGGGGGGACCATGACCGATGTTTCGGATGATCAGACATAAAAAAAGCCCGCCGGCAGCCGGTCCATAGAACCGGTGCCGACGGGCTTTATTGATGCAGCCGGCGAAGTAGCTGCGTTATTTGACCTGCCCGCGGATCTCGCCGTCCGGGTACTTGTCGGTGTGGACGTTCACGTAGGTGTCGCCGGACCTCATGAGTTTGACCAGTTCTTCGAATTTGCCTTTGTAGTCGCCCATCAGGTCATTGGCACCGACTTTACCCTCGGAAAGTACGCCCGAGAATTTGCCTTTTTTGCCACCGCTGAAGAGTCCCACGATCGGGGGGCCGTTCTCCCCTTTTTTGCCGACGTGGATGTGAGCAGCGCTGACGTCCATGGCATCCTTGACGTAGAGCTTGTAGGTGAGCTCCTTGCCGTCCTTGCTGACTTTGAATTCCGCCTTACCGGAGGATTTGGCGTCAGGTTTACCGACTTCCTCTTTCGGGGTCAATTTTGCTTTGAAGCTGTGCTCAGCGGCATAACCGGTCGAGACAGCAAAGAACGCGGCTACCAGCACCAGCAGTAACAACCTCATCTTTCTCATCGCTTGCCTCCTTTATAGCCATGGTACTACCACTACCCGCGATTGTACCCCTCATATTCAAAAATCTCTATACATTTAATTTGCAACCAGGTATCGGTAGTTTTCTCTGCAAGTGGGACCACAGTCAGAGCGAGTTAGCGCAGGGCAGCAAGCCCCTTGCGGTCGACGATATCCAATAACCGTAGCGCCGGTCCGCTTGGTTTCTTCACCCCCTGTTCCCACTGTTGCACGGTGCTTTTACCGATCCCGAGCAAAGCTGCAAACACTGCTTGGCTCACGTGGCAGGCCGTCCTTATCCTTTTGATGTCTTCCGGCTTGAATGGCTTCTTGCGAGGAAGACACAAGGCCTGCATCTCTCGAAAAGTGATGTCATCCATCAATCCAGCTTCAAACAGTTCATTGGCCATCTCGTTTGCTATATCCAGGATTTCACTCATTTACTATGACCTCTTTTATCGAACCCTTTGTCAAAAATTCATCTATTTTGCGATCAGGTGCAGAGAGAAAGGAGCCGGCAGCTAGACTTAAAGCAGCCTCCTCTTTCGCAGAAATGTTGCTTCTGGTGTTTTTGGCAAAAGCGTAAAGGAAGATGATCCGCTGGGGTGAGATTGATTTGAACCCTACTATTGTCCTGAAGCCTCCACGTTTTCCTCCACCCGGCCTTGCTATCCTCTTTTTGAACAAGTAGCCACCAAGGTCTGCTTCAACCCTACCGGCAGCTATCTCCTTTGCCGCGTGAAACAGGACTTCGTCAGGGATACCTTCCCGCCGCGCCCAGCGATCGAACCACTTGTTTTTAAAGACTCTAGGCATGATCACTATATCACTTAGTGGGATAGATGTCGATGCCGGAGGAGTTCCTGCACTATTCGAATTCCGCGATCGCCTGTCCGGGTTGGACGGCTTCGCCGACGGAAACGAGGATCTTTTCCACCTTCCCGGACATGTGGGCGGTGATGTTGGTCTCCATCTTCATTGCCTCCAGAACGACGAGGAGATCATTCACCTCCAGGTGCTGCCCCACCTGCGCCACCACCTTGAAAACCACGCCGGCGATGGGGCTGCGGCAGATCTTGTCAGAACCAGCCGCCACGCCTCCCGGCGGCGCGCCGGTGACCGGCGCGGGAGCGGCCATCGGCATGCCCGCCATCGGCGACGGCCCCCCCTGCACGGTCGTGGTCGGATACGACTCGGCCAACCGGACCTCTTCGCCCTCCTCAACTTCCACATCCACCCGATACTTCTTTCCGTCGATGGTCATAGTAAGCTGCACGGTCGTCTCCTTATCGCTGCGCGGTTCACTTGCCCCCTCCCTATCCCTCCCCCTCCGGGGGAGGGGATACTATTGGTGCCTGACGTTCAGGTTGTGCGACGCCTGCAGCACCACGCGGCTCGACTGTCCCCACGCGTTGGCCTGCATCGGATCGACGAACCTCGCTTTCCTGATGCGGACGTTCCTGCCCAGGTAGGCCGCTATCGCTGCCGACATCACCATCAGCAGTTCCGGCGTTATCTCCGCATGGCTCCCTGCCCTTTCTTCCATGGTCCCCTCCTAGAGCGGGATCAGCCCGTGCTTCTTCATGGGCCTGAACTCGCGCTTGGTGTGCAGGATGTCGAGCGTCATGGCAAGGTGCCGCCTGGTCTCGGCGGGCTCGATGATGTCGTCGACGTCGCGCCTCCCCGCCGCCGCGTATGGAGTGGCAAAGGTGCTCTGGTAGGACTGGATCAGCTCCTGCCGTCTCTGCTGCGGTTCCTCGGCTTGGGCGATCTCATTTCTGAAAATCACGTTCACCGCACCCTGCGGCCCCATTACCGCTATCTCCGCGGTGGGCCAGGCAAAGACGCGGTCGGTTTCCAATTCCTTGCCGCACATGGCCAGGAACGCGCCGCCATAGGCCTTGCGCATGATCACGGTGATCTTGGGGACGGTCGCGGCCGAATAGGCGAAGAGCATCTTGGCACCGTGGCGGATGATCCCTCCCTGCTCCTGCTGCACGCCGGGGAGGAACCCCGGTACGTCCACCAGCGTGATGATAGGGATGTTGAATGCGTTGCAGAAGCGGACGAAGCGCGCCCCCTTGTCGGAGGCGTTGATGTCGAGGGCTCCGGCCAGGACGCTGGGCTGATTGGCCACCACGCCCACGCTGCGCCCCAGGATGCGGGCGAAGCCCACCACGATGTTGGGTGCGAACAGCGGCTGGACCTCCAGGAAGTCGCCGCCATCGACCAGGCGCGTGATCACCTGGCGCACGTCGTACCCTTTCTTCGAATCGGTCGGGACCAAGGTGTTCAAGGTCTTGTCCGGCACCACGATATCGTCGGCCTGAAGCTGTGGCGGGTCTTCGAGGTTGTTGGAAGGGAGGAAGGAAAGCAGCCGCTTGCAGATGCGCAGCGCGACCAGGTCGTTTTCGGCGACGAAGTGGGCGACACCCGCGTAGTTCATCTGGGAGAGTGGGCCGCCCAGCGCCTCGGCGGTGATCTCTTCGCCGGTCGCCTCCTTGATGACCGAAGGGCCGGTGATGAACATCCGGGCGCCGGCGGTCTGGATGATGAAGTCGGTAAGCGCCGGACTGTAGGCGGCGCCGCCGGCACAGGGACCGCAGATCAGCGAGATCTGGGGCACCACGCCGGAGAGCATCACGTTGTGGTAGAAGATCTTGCCGTAGCCGGCCAGGGAATCTATCCCCTCCTGGATGCGGGCGCCCCCCGAGTCGTTCATGAAGACGAAGGGGGTGCCGGTCTTCAGCGCGGACTGCATCGCCTGCACGATCTTGTCGCTGTGCACCTCGCCCGCCGAGCCCCCTGCCACGGTGAAATCCTGGCTCGCCAGGTGCACCAGCCGTCCGGCAACGGTACCCGCACCTGTCACGACACCTTCCGCCGGAAACTCCTTGCCCGCCATGCCGAAGTTGGTGCAGCGATGCCTGGCGAACAGCCCTACTTCCTGGAAGCTGTCCTTGTCCACCAGCGTCTCGATCCGCTCCCGCGCGGTAAGGCTCTGCTGGGCGTGCTGCTGATCGATCTTGGCCCGCCCGCCCCCAAGCTTCAGCCTCTCTTTTCTTTCGTTGAGTTCCTTGACCTTTTCCTCTATCGACATGAGCGCGCTCCTTTAGCGGGTGCGGCGTCTATTCCTGGCCGTACGGCGCCACGGTGACCTTGTGCTGCTGCCCGCTCAGGGTGACCGTGTAGGTTACGGGGCCGGTGACCTTGCCCGGGTGCCCCTCGGGTATATACGTTTCCGACGCGCCGGTGGCGGGGTCCTTGCCGACGTTCCTGGGCCCTTCATGCCTGCCGGCGAAGAATTTGGGCGCCACCTGCGGAAACAGGGCAAAGGTGAGGACGTCCTCGTCGCTGCCGTCGCATCCTTCCAGCGGCAGCGCCGCCGCCCGCAGTTTCCCCCATTCCGGTTCGAGCAGGTCCGCCGGGCGGACGGTAATCGGCTCCTTCTTCGCATGCCGCCGGGCCATCTCCACCACCTCGGGGTTCAACTCACCCGGGGCCGCGCCGTAGTAGCCGAGCATCAGGTCGGCAAACTCGCCGGTCAACACCTTGTAACGCCCCATCAGGGTGTTCAGCACGGCCTGGGTACCCACGATCTGGCTGGTGGGGGTCACCAGGGGAACGTAGCCGGTATCCTTGCGGACCACCGGTATTTCGTCCAGCACCTCGTGCATGCGATCGGCGGCCCCCTGCTGTTTCAGCTGGCTCTCCATGTTGGAGAGCATCCCCCCCGGGATCTGGCTCCTGAAGATCTCCGTCTCCACGCCCGTCACGGTGGAGAGGAACTCGCGGTAACGAGGCAGGATCTTTGAGAAATGCTCTTTCACGTGCAGCATGCGGCCGAGATCGATCCTGGTGGCGTTGCCGGTATGTTCCAGCATCTCCACGAAGCTTTCGGTCGGGTTGTGTCCCGGCCCCAGCGACATGGAGCTCACCGCCGTGTCGACGCAGTCCACCCCCGCCTCCACCGCCTTCATCAGGCTCACCATGGTGACGCCGGTGGTGGCGTGGACGTGCAGCTGCACCCTGGTCTGCTCGCCGCAAAATTCCTTGATGCCGCGCACCAGTTCGTAGGCCGCCTGCGGCTTGATCAGCGCCGCCATGTCCTTGATGCAGATCGAATCGCACCCCATCTCCACCAGGCGTTTGGCCTGCTCCACGTAGGCCTGCGTGGTGTGGATCGGGCTTACCGTGTAGGAGATGGCGCCCTGGGCGTGTTTCCCCGTTTTCTTCACCGCCTGAACCGAGCGCTCGATGTTGCGCAGGTCGTTCAGCGCGTCGAAGATGCGGAACACGTCGATGCCGTTCTCGGCGCTCTTCTGGACGAAGCGATCCACCACCTCGTCCTGGTAGTGCCGGTAGCCCAGGAGGTTCTGGCCGCGCAGCAGCATCTGCAGCCGCGTTTTGGGCATGAGCGACTTGAAGATCCGCAGCCGCGCCCACGGGTCCTCGTTGAGGAACCGGATGCAGGCGTCGTAGGTGGCGCCTCCCCAGCATTCCAGGGACCAGAAGCCCGCATTGTCGAGGTCTTCACAGGCAGGGATCATGTCGTCGATGCCCAGACGGGTGGCTATCAGGCTCTGGTGGGCATCGCGCAGGGCCAGCTCGGTGATGTCGATGATTCGGTTCATGTCGGTCCCCCTTGGTCACGAAGGGATAGTCTACGGGAACCGGACTCATTGGCAAGGGTTAATGTCTATTTTAAGGCAGGGGACGAGGGAGGGGACAACGATGACGGCCAAGGGACAGCGGCAGGTGGATGGCAGAGGGGGCAACGATGACAGCCAAGGGACAGCGGCAGGTGGACGACATGGACAAAAAACTGGACAAGGTGGACCCGGTGGACGGGGATCGCTGGGTGGACTGAAACTGATGCCGCGGCTAGGCGGCACCGAGGATGTCACGGTAAAGGGCGAGGTAGGCTCCGGCTTCTTTCTCTGGACAGCAGTTGTCACGCACAAGACACCTGCCGTTCTTCCCCAACCGGTCGCGCAGGTGCGCATCGGTCACCAGGTGCTCGGCTTTGCTGCAGAAATCGGCGGCACTGTGGTACACCAGACCGGTGACGCCATCTTTGATGATGGAACGGTTACCCTCGATGTCGGACACCAACAGCGGCTTCGCGTAGGACAACGCTTCGAGGACGGTGTTCGCCATGCCCCCCTCGGTGAGGGAGGTGTTCAGCACTACGTCGACCCGACGGTACAGCTCTCCCATGACACCGTGGGCAACTACACCAAGATAGCGGGCAAAAGGATACCGCTCCAGCTCTTCCATGACCCGCGCAGCGTATCCGTTGTCCAGCACCGGACCGGCCAGTTCCAGCCGCACCTGCGGATAACGGTCATGCAACTCGGCCAGGGGCGCGAACGGAAACAACACGTTCTTCACCGGACGCAGACCGGCGGGGAGCAGAAAGACGAATTCCTCCTTTTCGGCCGCTCCCGCCACGGGAGCGTACTCGGTCGGGAGCTCTACCCCCTGGTGAATCAAAACGGTCCGCTCTTCCAGGCTGGACAGATGCTCCCCGAGACGCTTCTTCACGCAGGCATGAAACGCGACCAGCTTCGCGGCACCGCGCAACGCACCGTGCATCTCCAGGCCGCGCTGATCGCAAAGGGCCTGGTACACGTCGGTCCCGGTCAGCGTGATGAGGTAAGGAAGCCCAAGCGACTTGGACAGGGCATAGGCCACCCTGCCGCCATGATAGGCATGAAAGGCGTGCAGGATCTCCGGCGTGAATTCCGCGACAGCGGCTTGCAGCCGCTCCCCGGGCAGCCGCTCCACGGGAAATACCTGCACCTCGCACCCCATGAGCCTCAGCTGGCGCTCGATACGCCTGACTGTGACGGCATTGCCGGTTTCCGCGGGATAGTAGTTGGGGGCGATGATACCGACACGCATTGGGAACCTCTACTAAAGTTTTTTCACCGGCATCATTAGAAACTCCCACCGGCGACAGGCTCTGATAATAGCCGTAAAACCCGCACTAGGCAAGGGATAAACCCCTTGCCTCACTGACAGGTTCATGGTACTTTACCGGCATTCCGAGGTGCGACACATGAAAATTACCATCCTCGGCTCTGGCACTTCGACCGGGGTCCCCATGGTCGGCTGCCACTGCCAGGTCTGCGGTTCCTCTGACCCGCGCGACAAGAGAACACGTGCCTCCATCCTGGTCGAATCCTGCGGCCAACGCATCCTCGTCGATACCTCGACCGACTTGAGGATGCAGGCGTTGCGGGAAGGGATACCGCAGATCGACGCCGTTCTGCTCACCCACACCCACGCCGACCACATCCATGGCATCGATGACTTGCGCGGCTTCCACTTCATCCACCGCAGGGTGATTCCCTGTTACGCGAGCCAGGAGACCCTCGACCAGGTTCGCACCAACTTTTCCTACATCTTCGAGGGGCTTCACTCGGAAGGATACTGGCCGCTGCTGGAGACGTTCCCCGTGACGGCCCCGTTCGATCTGTTCGGCTGCCACATCACCCCGGTGCCGATCAAACACGGCTCCTACCTGGCCACCGGCTACCGGTTCGACAACGCTGCCTATCTCACCGACTGCAGCGAGATACCGGATCAGTCTTTGGCCCTTTTACAGGGACTCGACCTGATGATCATCGATGCCCTGCGCTTTTCCCCGCACCCCAACCATTTCAACATCGAGGGGGCGCTCAAGATGGCGGAGATCCTGAAACCCCGCCGCACCGTGCTGACCCACCTGACCCACGAGGTGCATCACAGCGACGGAGAGCGGCTCCCGCAGGGCGTTGAATTCGCCTATGACGGCTTGTCGGTCGAGCTTTGAAGACGAACTAAAAGAACCTGAGAAACGGACGGAACTGATGTTCAGAGACATTCGGCTGCACGGCTATGCAAACGACCAGATCGAGTTCTACGCCATCACGGCGGGCAGCGAGGCGTACAACCGTTACTTCTTTAACACCGACCCCTCCGATCCCGACGAGATCCGCTTCTTCTCTCCCGGCAACGAGTTCATCATCGGCAAGAGCGGCATCAGCCACCGGGGCAACGGCGGCTCCTTCTGCGAGTACATGTTCGGCGTGGACCAGCCCATCGCCGACCTCGCCAAGGAAGAGGTCTCCAACAGGCTCATCATCTACGGCACCCACTACGACCACAAAAGCGGCACGCTGAGGTTCAGCGAACGTACCGAAGGTTTCGTCAGTTACGACAAGATCTTCTTCGACGGCAACGCCATCTTCAACTATTTTTTTGCGCTGACCGGCGTCGACTTTTCCGGCCCGATGCACGAGCAGCAGGAGCGCATCCTCAGGGTGCTGGGCAAGGCCCTCAAGCGCTCCGACGCCGTCGGCGAGGAACAGGACAACCTCATCATCCAGGAGATCCTGGATATCGTCGACGACCCCAACGCCCACCTCTTCCTGTTCAAGCTGATCAACATCCGGCACCGCGAGTACAGCGAGGCGTTCAAGTCGCTTTACTTCAACAACAAGAAGATTACCGACGCGGAGTTCCAGTCCCTGGCCGTGCTCGCCGAGCGCTACGGCATCGACCGCTACCAGCAGGAGCGCATCCGGATCGACGTGATGTACAAGCACCCGGACAACCGGCGCATCGTCGACGAGTACAAGAACATCCTGATCGCCTGCAACCGCAAAGGCGAGATCAACAAGCTGGAGAACGCGCGCCTGACCCGTCTGAAGACCCTGTCGGTGCGCAACAAGATCCCGGGGGCGCTCTTTTACACCCTGGACGAGATGCTCAAGAAGGACAAGAAGCTGGTCGACCTGGAGGAGAGCAACTACATCTCCGAGACCAGGCAGATCCTGGAGGGAATGTTCCTCTCCGAGCGGCACATCGAGAGCACCATCGAGCCGGAGGACATGCTGAAGCTCCTCTTCGCGAAGAAGCAGGCCGCCGAGAACCGCGATCATGCCTTCGAGGAGATGCTGCTCGACGCCAGCAAGGCCTGCGACGAAAAAATCCGCGACGGCGCCGACATCTCGATCCTCGAAGGGTACTCGTACATCATCACCTACTTCGACCGCTACGACGCCACCTCCTCGGCCATCAACCAGCTTGCCTTCATGGAGAACGTGAGGATCTCGGAGGAGATGATCCGAAGCCTTTTGGGGAACAAGCACGCCTTCGACATGCTCGCCCCCGACCTGTTCACCAAGCTCTTCCTCTCCGGCATCTTCGAGGACAAGTACCTCGGGATCTACGGCAGAAAGAAGGTGACCCACCTCGCCTCGGGCCTGAAACTCATCGAAGAGAACCGGCTCACTACAACGGCGCTGCTGGAGCAGTTGGTGAAGATCGACAGCGACGAGCGCCTGCACCTCACCCTGCTCGAGCACGTCAAGGACCGCATCCGTAACTTCTACTCAAAGTATGCGACCAAGGCGGATCAGGATGCGCTCAAGAAGGAACTCACTGAAGAATTCCTCAACAAGAAGCTCATCGACGGCGAGATCCCGGACCACCTGTTCCGCGAGGCGATTCTCACCATCAAGAAAGAAGCCGTCTACATCCACAACCTGCTGCCGCAGATCATCCTGGAGAAGAACTCCTCCTTGCGCGAGGATTTCCTCGAGAACTCAGGTCTGGACCGCTTCTACGTCGAGGAACTGGAGCGCGAGTTCTTCGACCTGAACGGCCTGAACCTGGAGGAGCTGTATCAGATCAGGAAGGGGTTCAACTAACCTACCTCCCCCTTGACACCCCGCCGCAATTCCTCTAGTGTGCTCCTCGTGTGTAAATTATGTACTCAGAGGATCATATGGCCGTTACCGATCTGCAACTTAAGACGCTAGGCGACCGAATCGCCTCCTTCGGCAAGGAAAACCTGGACGAGATGCTGCACCTGGTCGGCGAAGGTGCGCGGTTGGTCTCGGACCAGGAGCGCGTCCGCATCTACCTGGAAGACCTGACGCGTGGCGCGCTGTCCTGTGCCTTTGCCTGCGGCAGCTTCGCTGCCGAGATCCGCGAGGCCACCTTCCCCATCATCTCCGCCGAAGCCGGCGTTTCCAACACCTTCGTGACGCAGATGCCGTCCCAGTTCCTGCTCCCAGCCGAGAGCGGGCTTCCCCTGGACCAAGACTTCTCCCGCCGCTTCCAGATCGACGGCACCACCATGCTCCCCATCACCAGCGAGGGGAAATCGATCGGCGTGGCCTGCGTGGACGGCGAACTCCTTTCCCGCGACCGCATCGAGCTCCTGGTCCCGTTCCTGGCGAGGGCCGGCGAAAGGGTGGACCATGCCCGCAAGTACCACCAGCAACTGCTGCTGGCGCGCCGGGTCGAGGTGTACAAGAGAAGGGAGGCGGCGGGCTTCATGGTGCGCTCCGCGGTGAACCTGATCGACGGGCTCACCCTCGCCTCGGTGCTGGTACCGGCGCGCGGCGGCATGGAAGTGCTGGCGAGCCACGCCGAAGACCCGGATCTCAAATCCCGCTACGACAACGTCGGCAGCATCGACCTGAAACACGGCACGTCACTGGTCTCACGTTACGTCAACGAGGCCGGCGTAGTGACCGACGACCAGCTCCTGAAGCCGCTCTTCATCGCCGACCTCCAGGACCAGACCATCCAGCGCCGTGCGCTCACCGAAGAGATGGGACTGAGGACCTTGTACATGGTGCCGCGCATCGAGCCCGGCACGCGGCGCCTCATCTGCCTGATCAACTACTTCACGCGCCAGCTCGCCAGTTTTTCCGAGTTCGAGGAAGGTCTGCTACAGACCCACGCGGAGATGGTGGAGCGGGTCATCAACGAGGTCGGTGGCGAGCACCTCGAGATCAAGGTCCTCTCCGAGATCTCCGACCTGCTGCAGGAGCGTAACGAGGGGCTGCACCCGTTCCTCACCAAGGTTCTTTCCAAGGCGACCGAGCTGATCGGCGCCGACACCGGCAGCATCGCCATCGTGCAGGAGCGCGAGGGAGAGAAGTACCTGGTCGTCGAGAACGAGGAAGGAACCATCGTCGGCGCCAAGAACAAGGAATGGCTGAAAAAGAAGATCCCTCCCTTCAAGATCGGCGGAAGCGATCTCCCCCCGGTGGAGCGCAGCCTCACCGGCTACGTCGCCTGGACCAAGGAGCCCAAGATCATCGGGCAGGTCGCCGATACCTCGCAGCACGAAGGCTTCCACCGCCCCATGAACGAGTTGATCAGGAGCGAGATGGCCGTACCGGTGATCAGCGATGACGAGGTGATCGCCGTCATCTGCCTCAATTCGCTGCAGGAGGGGTATTTCACCGAAGAGCACAAGCGCATCCTGCAGATCATCGACCGCCTCACCTCCCGGCACATCTCCGACATCCAGCGCATCGAGCGGCTGCAGTCCGAGGTGAACAAGCTGCAAAGCGACATCGCCTACAAGGACCCCAAAGTCTCCTCGTATCGCCTGGGCAACATCATCGGCAACAGCCGCAAGGCCCAGGAGATCGTCGCCTTCATCAACACCGTCTCGCAGCCCCTTTCCAACCGGATCGCCCTTTGGAGCCGGCACGTGCTGCAGGAGGCCACCATCGGCCTCCCCTCCATCCTGGTGCTCGGCCCCACCGGCGCAGGGAAGGAGTTCTTCTTCAACAACCTGTACAACAAGCTGAACGAGCTGTACCGGCAGCAGATCAACCCGGACGGCGAGCTGCCGGTCAAGAAGACGAACATCGCCGCCTACAGCGGGGACCTCACCTATTCCGAGCTCTTCGGGCACATCAAGGGCGCCTTCACCGGCGCCTACAGCGACAGGAAAGGGATCCTGGAGGAAGCATCCGGCGGCATCGTCTTCCTCGACGAAATCGGCGACGCCGACCCCAAGACCCAGGTGCAGCTGCTGCGCTTCCTGGACAACGGCGGCTTCGTCCGTCTGGGCGAGAACCGGGAACGGATCAGCCGCGTCCTGCTGGTGGCAGCCACCAACAAGGACCTGAGAAAGGAGATCGCCCTCGGCAATTTCCGAGAAGACCTGTACCACCGTCTCACCGAGCTCTCCGTCGTGGTGCCGTCCCTGAACGAGCGGCGTGAGGACATCCCCGACCTCTCCACCCACTTCCTGGGCAAGCTCTACCGGACCTACAGAAGCACCGAAGAAGCGAGTCGCAACGACGAGCCGAGCCTGTCCAAGGACGCCAAAGAGGCGCTGGTGGGGCATAACTACAAGGGGAACATCCGCGAGTTGAGGAGTATATTGCTGCGTGCCCTGTTCTTCAGGACCGGCAAGATGGTGACCGGGGAGGACATCAGGAAAGCCATTCGCGATGGGTCGCGCGAGCAGGTGGTGCCCGCCTTTGAATTGCTGGCCGAGGAAGTGGCCAGCGACATTCTGAGCGACATCGAGGCGGGGAAGGACTTCTGGGAAGCCGTGTACGAGCCGTACTCGCAGAGCAGGATTTCGAAGGACGTGGTGCGGTTGGTGGTGGAGAGAAGCCGGAGCGTTGCCGGCAAGAGCATGCCCGAAGTCGCGCGGCACCTGAAAGCCGTCACCGGCTCCCCCCAAGAGGACGAGGAAGAGAGAAAGCGATTCTTCAGGTTCAAGAACTTCCTTTACAAAACCGTGAAGATTTGACCCGTTTTGAAGGAGTGTTAAACAAGGATATTTATCAATAAAAAACAATTACTTACACGTTGACACCGCCATAAAGACCCGCTAATCTGTAAGCCAGATTGAGCGGGTTTTTTACTGATCTTCGTACCCATATCGTACCCAGCCCCCCTTTTTCTAGGCCTGGGTACGATAAAAATATTCTAATGGTGGTGCCAATGCCAAAGATCAAGTTTACCAAGTCGACGCTGGAAAAGCTGGCAGCCCCTCCCGGGGAGCGGGTGGATTACTTCGACACCGAGACACGCGGCTTGGGGTTGAGGGTGGGCAACTCGTCCAAGACCTTCTTCGTGAAGGTCGACATCCGCGATGCAGCCTCTAAGACCGGATACCGCAGCGTGCGCAAGACGCTGGGGCGGTTCGGGGAGATCACACTGGAACAGGCGCGCAAGGAGATCCAGGGATACGACGACCGTGACAAGGGGTTCGTCCCCGGACTGCGCCTCGAGATCAAGCGGGGGCAGACCAAGATGCACGGGTCGGATGTCACCCTGGCGCAGATGCTGGAGGCATACTTTCTGGAGAAGAAGACTGCGGAAGGGAACAGCTACAAACCATCAACTGTCAGGGGGTACACCAACATCGTCACCCGCCATTTCGAAACCTGGCTCTCCCTCCCCCTCGCCGAGATCGGCAAACTCACACCGGAGGTGGTCATTGACCGTTACCGGCAAGCGGAAATCGGCCACGGCCCCTACGGCGCCAGAAACGCATTCGTCATGCTTGCGGCGATCATCAATTATGCTCGGGTGAAATACCCGGGTATCGTCGCCACCAATCCGCTGGCCGTGCTGCGTTTCGGCAAGCACATGAAGAAGATCCAGGCGAGGACCGAGCGGCTGGAGGGGAAGGAATTCCAGGTCTTCTACCAGGGGATCCAGAAGTTCAACGAGACCACCAGGGACTGCTACCTGTTCTGCCTCTACCATGGCCTGAGGAGCCAGGAGGCGGCGGCCCTGCGCTGGGAGAACGTCACCCTGGACCGGCTGACGCTGACCATCCCGGATACCAAGAACCGCAGGCCGCTCTATGCACCGCTCTGCCGTCAGTCGCTCGAGATCCTGGAACGGAGGCTGGCTCAAAGGGAGGAGGGGTGCCCCTGGGTATTCCCGGCGGTAAAGACGGTCCGCTACAGCACCAACAAGACTGGACACGTCAGGCTCATGGCTGCGGCGCTCAGGCTCTACACCGGCCTAGACATCACCGTACATGGTCTGCGCCGGACTTTTATAACGACGGCTAGGCGGCTGAAGATCTTTGAGGATGCGGACAGGCTTACCAACCACGTTGACAGCTCGATTTCCGGCCGGCACTACGATGCGACGGACGTTGAGGATCTGCGTCAACCGCTACAGACAATAACCAACGAACTGGAACGATTGATGACAGAGGGAGGGAAAGCAAAAGTTTTACACCTTCATTAACCGCCACAAGCCTGATCAGCTGCTTTCTGGGCGGTCTTGGCGTAAGTTGGATATTTTTGGAATGTGTTCTGAGATAAGAAAAAAGGTCGGCCCTCAATTAGAGAACCGACCCTTGTAGTTACTTCTATTTTACCAGCACTTCGGCTAAGTTACTGTAATTTCAAATCGATTCTTTCGTCATCCATCAATATGATGGACTTGTCTATCAGCTGTTGCCCAGAAATATCCTTATTTTTATAGGACTTAACCGCTCCTTCTGGGATATAGAATCTATACTCTATAGCTTTTGATGAAGCGTATTCGTCAGCAAAACTCTTTGTGTGACCTATAACAGTCAAATCATAGCCATAAAATCGTTTGGGGTCACTGATATAGTCGTTTAACGGATTGAGCATTTTTCTAATCACATCATCGAAGATGTTTTTTGCAATATCATATTTGTTAAGTTTGAGAGAATTATAGGTTACGCTATTGTCAAACTTAAATTTCAAGTATTTGTTGTTCTTAAACTCAGATGTATTAATCGAATGAAATTCGAGGTATGCGTCTGATAAATATCCTTGTGCTTTTATCACATCTACAAAAGCGATCACTTTTGACTTAAGCTTTGTATCTTTTTCGGTATTTAAAAATTCCTTACTGAAGTAATCATAAGGTTTGTATATCATTACCGTTTTCTGGACAATTGGGCCACTGCTTGATTTTGACCTCTCTGAACTATATTCCGACCCTCTATAGTATGAACCATAATCTGATTTAACAGTTCCATTAGCTCCATAGTACCCATCAGCCAAAATTTTATATTCTAATTTTGAATTAAAGTCGATCCACGACGAATAGGTAGTATCTGCATTGACTCTCAACTCATACTCAAAATTTTGATTATTTTGAGTCAATTTATCAGATGATTTATTAGCAGAAGATATATTGTTAAAAGAATATTTTCCTGACGTATGGAGTGATTTGTTATTAAATATTTTATATTCAATTATAGCGTCTTTTACTGGATTGTTATCTATGTCTACTACTGATAATCGATAGTTATGAACCTCGTTCCACTTAGAGGGGGTGTAACTCGGCCTATTATAACGGTTAGTTTCTGCAGAGCCTATTATTGCAAACAAACCTACAGCAATTAAACAAACAATGACAGCGTATCTAATTTTACTTAACAACAACTCTTTCTTGAGCATAATCCCCCCTATATTTTGTTAATAGCATTATCTTGTAGGCTATCAAACATCCTAAGATTGTATTTATGATGTCATGCATGTCGTATGTGCCATGCTCAAAGTATTGGAATGTCAATTTGATTAACCAACCAATCCCAATTAAGTCGTGATGTTCGGCTAATATATGTGGCTTAAAGTACTGTCCAAATTCAAAAAGCGACCCCGTTACCGCCCAGAATATACATATAGCAATGTATTTTCGATTGTTATCTTCTGGCAATAAAGAAGCCGTCAGCAAAGAAAATGAGCAACTATGAAGGAATGCTGGTGATAGAAACTTCATCGCCACTTTGATTGAGTGAATATGGTTTAAGTTAGAAAGCCAAAGCCAGTTTATACCTTGAATTGCATAGACCTTCCCAGAATTGCGAACCAAAACATAATAAATAACACCGAGTAACAGAGTTAACAACCCTATAGCAAACTGTATGGAATTGATGAAGTATATTTTTTTAATTTTGCTCTCCAACTACCATTCTTTGTGTGCCAAAAGCGTACTGCTACTGGGTCCCTTCTCTCTTTCGCACCCTCGGCGTGCGCGTCTGGCGCGATTACATAACATCCCCTGGTAGGCGCAGCATACCACGCGAGGTTAATGAATAACAATATTAAATTGTTCCTACTGCCAATATTGGAATGTATCAGCGCACCTTCACTGCCCCCAAGTCGGTCTCCACGGCCTATGCCGCAGGTGTTGACCAGGGAAGGGATGCGCATGACGCAGCGGGGTTCGATGATTTTACTGCTGTGCGCCCTCTTGGCAGATGCTTAACGTCGACCCGCAGCTGCACTCCCACGTTTTCGCGCTGAACGTGGTCCATGCCCAGGATGGAAGCTGGAAGGCCAACGAGCCGAAGGATTCAGGCTCGAGGTCCAGAACCGGCCCGAGATCTACTTCGAGCTTAACGGGGTTGATCCGCAGCTGGTCGGAGTTCGTCATTTTCTACCAGGGGATCCAGAAGTTCAACAAGAACATCCGGGACTGCTTCCTGTCCTACCTTTACCACGGCCTGAGGAGCCAGGAGGCGGCTACCCTGCGTTGGGAGTACGTCAACCTGGACCGGCTGACCCTGACCATCCCCGGCACCAAGAACCGCAGGCCGCTCTATACCCCGCTCTGCCGTCAATCGCTCGAGATTTTGGAAAGAAGGCTGGCTCAAAGGGAGGAGGGGTGCCCCTGGGCGTTCCCGGCGGTAAAGACCGTCCGCTACAGCACCAACAAGACTGGGCATGTTAGGCTGATGGCTGCGGCGCTCAGGCTCTACACCGGGCTGGACATCACCGTGCACGGACTGCGCAGGGCGTTTATAACGATGGCGCGCAGACTGAAGATCTTCGAGGATGCTGACCGGCTCACCAACCATGTGGACAGCACGATTGCCGGGCGGCGCTACGATGCAACGGACGTTGAGGATCTGCGCAGGCCCTTGCAAACCATTGCCAACGAACTGGAACGGCAGATGTTTGAGGGAGGGTGTCAACGGTAATTGAAAAGTACCCCTTTTCGGTAATCGAAAAGTACCCCCCCGTGGTTATGACTGCTCGATGTGTTTAGCCAGCAGTCCGGCCTTGAGCTTCTCCTTGAGGCGGTAGCTTTCGCCCTTGATGCTGACAGAGATCGCGTGGTGCAGCACCCGGTCCAGAATGGCGCTGGCGATGACCTGGTCGCCGAAGACCTCGCCCCAGTTTGAAAAGGGCTGGTTAGAGGTCATGATCATCGCCCCTTTCTCGTACCGGCGCGAGATGAGCTGGAAGAAAAGATTTGCGCCCAACCGGTCAATGGGGATGTAGCCTATCTCGTCGACGATCAAAAGTTTAGGCTGGCAGTAAAACTTGAGCTTGTCATCCAGCCGGTTCTCCGCGTGCGCCCGTGCAAGTGCGGTAATCAGCCCCTGGGCGGTGATGAAGAGGGTCCGGTAGCCACGGCGGATCGCCTCGACTCCAAGGCCGACCGAGAGGTGGGTCTTGCCGACGCCAGGAGGGCCAAGGAAGATTACATTTTCGCCGTTTTCGACCCAGCGGCAGGCTGAGAGCTCCTTGATCCGCTTAGGATCGAGCGACGGCTGATAAGTGTAGTCGAATGAGTCGAGCGTCTTGATGAAGGGGAGCCGTGCCATGCGGGTCCCCATCTCGGTGCGCTTGTCCTTCTTCGCGGCCACCTCTTCTTCGACCAGGCGCTGGAGAAATTCGTGATAGCCCCACTCGCCCTTGGCGGCATCCTGGAGCCAGCTATCCAGGTGGTCGGCGAGGCGGGAGAGTTTCAAGTGGCGAAGCGATGCAGCGAGGTCGGTGATCTGTTCCATTGGTCACCCCCTCACATGTTCGCTACGTGGTCGTAGATGTCGAGGTCGCGGATCATGACCTCCTCATCCTTCCACCACGGATCGAAGCGCGGCGGCTCTTCTTTTTTCTTTTCCAGCCGGTCGGTGAAGAGTCCCTGGAAGTGAGCCGGATTGATGCGCTGTTTGCCGGTCCCGACGAGCTTTTGATGCGTGGCGATGACCTCCTCGCCCTGCAGGATTCGGATCTCGTCACCCCACAGCTCAATCTGAACCGTTTGCCCAGCGAACCGCCACGGCACTGAATAACGGTTGGCGCCGAAGGTTATCATGCAGTCTCTGGCCACCTTGCGCGTGAGGGCCGTCTCCAGTCGGTAAGGCGGCACAGAATTGACGTCGATGAGCTTCTCCTCCGAGAATCTCTCGGCGGGACGGCATCCGGTGGTCCCATGGATGCGGACATCGGCGACTTCGACAATCCACTTTTCCAGTTCCCGGTTCAGGTGGTCGAGGTCGATGAAACGGCGCCCGGGCAGGAAGTTTCCCTTGATGTACTTCACGCCCGACTCGATTTTCCCCTTGGTCTGGGGGCGGTGAGGCCGACAAAGCCGTGGATCGAAACCGAAGTGGCCGGCAAAGTCGGCGAACTTTGTGTTGAGGGTGAGTACGCTGGCCGTATGGTCGGTAACGATGGTCTTTGGATTGTCATAGAGCAGTTCTGAAGGGCGGCCACCAAACCATGCGAAAGCCTCCTGGTGGGCTGCCAGAAGAGTCGGCAGGCGCTCATCAAGGTATGCGCGAGCGAAGAGCCTGCGAGAGTAGCCGAGGACCATGGCAAAGAAGTGGATGCGGACTCTTTGGTCGCCGAGCCAGACTTGGGCGCTGCCCCAATCCACCTGCCCCTGCTTTCCGGGACCGGTCTCAAACCGCATTACGGCATCCACTCGCTGCTGGAACTCCTCGCGCAGGGGGCGCACCAACAGCTTTACCATCTCGTATCCGCCGGTGTAGCCCTTCTCCTTGAGTTCGCGGAACAAGATGGCAGCGTTGAAATTAACCTCCTCAGCACGGGAGGTGGCCCATTCATCGAATTGCGAAAGCACAGTGTCTGTTGGCTTCGGTCGCTGGTACGGCTCCCACTGCGGCTTCTTGAGGGCACGACGTACCGTTTTGACGGTCACCTCCAACTGCCTGGCGATCTCCTTCTTAGCGGTTCCAAGCCGGGCAAGCTCTCGGATCGCTCCGTACTTGTTTCTGTCGACCATGGTCCCCTCCAGCATGACAGTCTGCTGAAGGGCATCTTGCACCTGAAGCTCTCCTGGGTGAATCATTTTCCCCTCCCTGTGATGTGAGGGGGGTACTTTTCAATTACCACAGGGGGGTATTTTTACATCATCGCTGACAAGGGAAAGCAAAGGTGCTAAAATTGCACTAACGCCAGCGTGACCGGCAGAAGCGCTAACTCTTACTAGCTTTTCCAGCTCTCATCGGCCGCGTAGTCCGGTCCTTGCGCTTGTTGGTATCGCCTCTGCTCAGCTCCATTGGCTTATCTCGGCCTCGCACCAGCGTACATATGCACCACATGGTGATGCCTTGCGATTATGCGTTTCTACCGATCGGGACAAGGGAAACGCATAATCGCAAGAGCGTCCCCCTCTCCCGTCCTTTGAGCTACTTTTCCTGCTCTTCACGTAACATATCAAGCACGGGTGGAACCATGGCCACAGGAATGCACCAGACGAATTCGGAGTTCTTTCCACCTGGTTCTCCTTCCCAAATTTCGATGACGCCTGTTTGTCTCATCCTTGCTTTTAGCTCCTGTCCCTGGATGGGGGGGCTAGCCACCGGTTGCAGGGTAGCATTAAAAGAGAATCGTCCTCCTTCCCAGCTCCTTGCCAGAAGTGCGGGACATTGCGATATGTGTTCATCCCATTTTTTTACTGCCTGCTTCTCGGTTCCTTCAAATTTGGTGTGGCATTTGCTGCACTGCCACTGTCCTTTTTGCTTGTCCATGTTTACCCCCCTCACTTGTTCGGATTAGGATCCCCCGGTGTGTTTGGGTGCTGTGGTTCTGGCAAAAGCTTTGATCCTGGGGACTTAATCTAGAATATTTGGCTCATCGCCCCAGATAGCAGATCCTGCCATGTTAGCAGATGCGCTGCCTGCTATGGGCGCAACAGAAAATGATGAGGAGATTTCTGCGCTCTCTGTCGATCGATACACCAAGCGACCACCATCAATACTGCCAACATACCGACCATCTGGACCAAAGACTTTATTCCCGCGAATTTGGCCGACGGGTCTACCTGAGCGGCTGAACACATAGTTCCCATGAACTTGTAGAGGCCGTCCATTTTTTGTGTACATTGGGGTTTACCTCCTCCTAGTCTTCCAGTTTTTGCCAACTTTGTAGTTGAACGGTTAAACGATGTACCTCATTTAGAATGCCAGCATCTCGGCACCAATAATTCATAACCACAGCGTGCTGGCTGAAGGCCTTCGAGGAGCAGATCTGTTCACCAACTACAGTGGATAACACGATTTCGGGATGTCACTATAGCCAGACTTCTTTGGCACTTGTGTGTATTGTTCACCGTACTACCTAATCATAAATTTCCCAGTGGGACCCATTAACCATAGGAGTACTTTCAGGGACAACCACCTGCATTGGGATATCTCTAAGCATGTTGCCATTAATTTCAAATCTTTCAATAGTTTCATCGAACTCGTAAAGCATGTTTGTCCTAGAGTTTGACTGGAATCGGTGAAACCTGACTCCCAAGACAGGCTTATCTGTTACAAATTTCTGGATTTTGGACATGACCTTTTGAGTTCGCCTTAACTCTACATCTCGGCCTTCAAGTGTTTCGGCGGCCACATGAATCACTGATGGTTTATCGTTGGGAACCTGCTTTACCGCCTCCGAGAGGAGCTTGGTTATGTCACGGGCTTTCTTTTCGATAGACTCCTCTGCATCGAATTTACGAGTCATTCCACTCGCCCAAGCAATTTCTTCAACGTATGTGCTCAGAATAGAAGCCTCACAACCTTTCATTTCGCCACGTTTTGCGTAATAAACAACGCTGACTTCTGAGTTTTCTGGTGCCCAATCCCCTCCCAAAAGGTTGTTCAGCATAGGAGATGGCTCTTTGACCATATATTTATCGAGGTGAAGATTTACTGCGTGTTTATCGATAATACGGGCATGAATAGTAGCAATTGAACTATCGTGAATAATCCTCTCTTCATTTTTTATAGGCAAGTTAGTTTTTAGAATATCGGCTAAAAACCCACTCTCAACAGTAGAAATATTTACATGAAAAGTTGTTTTAAGCCATATCCATTGTTGGTTTTTAACCAATACAGGCACCGCAGCATCCCAAATACGCAGGGCCTCATTCCTTTCCCTCTCTGCATAGGCAGTTCTCCGGTCAAGACGCTTGCACTCAACAAAAAGTTCCTTTCCATCTTTTCTAACAACTATATCTGGAGTTTTTGACGGTGGCGCTTCTTCAATAAACTCTACATCCCAGCCTTTTGAAGCATATGACAAGGCAACAAGTATTTCAAAGATGGCTCCATCGGGTTCTGTTTTATACTTTGTAAGGACTTCTTTTATTTTTCGGCCAAACCCCTTTACTCTTTTTGCGTAAGCACTTCGTTCCCCGATTCCTGCAAAAAAGGGCAGAATACGTTGCTGTTGTGAGCTTTCTACGCATAACGGGTCCTCGACTGTCTGCTCGCAAAGGAACAGGTACCAGCCTATTTCGTCTTTTTTAACTCTGATTGGCTTAGCCTTCTCAAGGCCCTTCTCTGCTGGGAATTGCTTGAGTGATTCGACTATCTCATTGCGCCGTTTATTCCATTCTTCTTTCGTAAGATGTGCTAGGAACAGGTTGATCGCTCCCTTTAATAGAGCGTTAAGGCGTTCGTCCCTGCCCCCAATCATCTCTACCAGCTTCATTTTATTCCTAGCAATCGCAGCCGCTTTCCGCTCTTCAAAGGTGCCTCTCCGTTTCGCCTCTCCCATTTAAAACAACTCCATGATTTTCATTGTCGGATTCACCACATCATGCGACCGCGGTGGAAGCGTAGCGCCTACCTAAAATGGTTCTTCTTGAGATAAGCAATTCTTTTTTCTTTTGGAAAAGTGTCTAGGCGTTCGGCTTCGAGTTTGGTTTCCCTGAGGAAATCCACTGCTATTTCCCAATAAGGTTCTGCCTTTTCGCGGTCTGTCAACTCAGGAAATATTTTTTTTGCGAACCATCCCATCATATACGCATTGATTGTTTTAGGAACCCCACCCGCTTTTTGCAAAAGTGCCACATGTTCGCAGTTTGAAAGGAACTCGTTGAACTTCACCTCCATCTCTATGTCACTTAAATCTCTGTTATAGGTTCCTGCTTCCATCGCTTTAACATTGGATCGTATATATCCGTTTGGAGCGAACAGTTTTCCATGACAGTCCCAGTAGCGAATCGCGTTATCAATGGAACGTTGTCTTTTGTTCGCAAGCGTAGAGGTCACGTATGTAATGACAGCAATCACCACACCACCTGAGGTTGCAATGTGGGCCCACTCTTCCAGTGCCAGACCTAATACTGTGATTGCCATAGGATCTCCTAAGTGTAGTAGAAAGATTTAATTCCTTCTTCCAAAACAGGCGCAGCATATCACGCAAGGTTAATCGATAACAATAAGAAATTACTCCTGCGACCGGCATTGGAATACTCTTATTTTTTGTTAAAGTACGCCAATGGATTATAGCGCTTTGGAGTGAACACCATAACCTTTCGCTGGCCGGAGAGATGGCGATGATGTCTGTTTCACCAGGGATGGCCGCAGGGCAAGCTGCCGGGTACTTCTCCAAGGAGGATTATTACCTGCGCGGCATCGAAGAGGGGAGCAGCCACTGGTACGGCCGTGGTGCAAGGGCGCTGGGGCTCCACGGCCCGGTCACCGAGGAGGATTTCCGCGCGCTGTGCCGGGGGGAGGCCCCCAAGGGAAACCGGATCGTCGCTCCGAAGCTGACGCGGGACCCGGAGAGTTGTTTACCCATCGAGATACACCGGGCCGGGAACGACTGCACCTTCTCCGCCCCCAAGTCGGTCTCGATCGCGTTTGCGGCAGGTGTTGACCTGGTCAGGGATGCGCACGACGCGGCGGTATTCTCGGTCCTCTCGCACATGGAGGAGCATTACTCACATTACCGGAGCCCCGAGGGTATCAGGAGCGGCGGCATGGTGGCGGCCAAGTTCGACCACGCCACCTCTCGAAACGTGGACCCGCAGCTGCACTCCCACGTCTTCGTGGTGAACGCGGTGCACACCGGGGACGGGAGATGGATGGCGAACGAACCGAGGGCCATCTTCCAGGATCAGAAGTCCTTGGGGCTCTTGTACCGGCAGGCGCTCGCCCGCGAACTTTCCGAGCGCGGTTTCGATGTGGAGGTGCGGGACCGCGCGCAGATGTTCATCGAGTTGAAGGGTATCGCCCCAGACCTCGCCGAGCACTTTTCCTCCCGCCGGCAAGCGATAGAGGAACAGGTGGAGATCTGGAGGGCCGAGGGGAGATTCACCGAGGTGCCCCACGCCCGGCTCTACGAGATGGCGGCGATGGAAAGCCGGGACCCCAAGCGCAGCATAACCAAGGAGGAAGTGACCCGGATCTTCGCCCGGGGTTTCGAGGCCTGCGGCACGTCGCCGGAGCGGGTGCGCCTGGAACTGGAGAAGGGGCGAAGCCTCAAGCCGGCTTTTGAGGCCGAGGCACCCTCGCGGGTGATCGAGCGGGCGGTCCGGGAACTCACCGAGCGCGAGGCTGTCTTGGACCGGGCCAGGGTGCTGGACGAGGCGGTGCGGATCTCCGGGGGAGCCCACACTATTCCGGAGCTGAACCAGGCCCTGGACGGGGGGACGCCCGAAGTGCTTTGCCTCGGGCGGGATGCCAGGGGGCGCGAGTACTACACGACGATGGAGATGCGCGACCTGGAGCGACGCAACCTGGAGCGGATCTCCGAGCTTGAGCCGCGTGCGGCCTTCGTTGCCGCGCCGGAGGTAGAGCGCTTCCTCGGCCGGCTCGCGGCAGAGGGGGTAGAGCCCACGCGCGGCCAGAAAAGGGAGATCGTGAACGAGCTGACCGGGAGCCGTGGCGTCGCTCTCACCATGGGGGATCCGGGGACCGGGAAGACCTCGACGCTCGGGCTGATCGAGCGCTTCAACGAGGAGAAGCTGCGCCCCGAGGGGCGCACGCACCTCTCCATCAACCTCTCCTATACCGGGAAGGCGGCGCGGGAGCTTTCACTCGCCACCGGCAGACCCGCCTGCACCATCCACAGCTTCGAAAAGGAGAATCCGGCTTCCAAATTTGCCCTACAGAGGCAAAACGGGGAGCCGCCCATGGTAGTGGTAAGGGGTGAAAAAATTCTCATGCCCGTGGGGCCACAGCAGCAGGTGGTGATCCGGGTGGACGAGGCGGGGTTTCTCGGGGCGAGGCAGACCGAGCGCCTGCTCGACGTGGTCCGGGAGTTGGGGAAGAGCGGTGTACAGGTAAAACTGCACCTCCTGGGCGACGCGAAGCAGATGCCGGGGATCCAGGCGGGGAACCTGCTTGGCCCCCTGCAGAGGCTCGGCGCCAGGGGGGAGATCGACTGCGCGCGCCTGACCGACATCCTGCGGCAGAGGGACCCGGGGCTCCTCGAGATCGCGCGCGGGTTGAACCGGATGGACCGGCCGCTGGCCGAGAACGCACAGAGGGCACTGCGCACCCTTCAAGGGCGCCGGGAGGTGGTGGAGATCGCCGACCAGGCCCAGCTCAGGAACGCGGTGGTCAGGCACTACCTGGAGGAGAGTAAAAAGCCTTCCAGGCACCCCCGGCGGGTGGAGTCGGGTGAACCGCAGCGGGTGCTCCTTTTGACCAGCACCAACACGGCGCGCAGGGAGCTGAACAGCGAGATCAGGAGGGAGCGGATCAGCACCGGCGAGATCGCCGAGGGGAACCCCTATGCCGTGCTGGTTCCGGTGCGCCAGGGGGTCACGGTGGAAGGTTACCGGGTCGGGGATACGGTCCTCTTCTGCGGGGAGACGCGACCGAACGGACACGTGGAGCGCTGGGGGACGCGCCTCAACACGGAGGCGAAGGTCACGGGGATAAACCGGGAACGGAACCTCGTGCAGGTGACGTACTCCTTCGATACCAAGAAGCACGACGGACGCGAGCTCTCCCGCACCGTGACCAGGGAATTCTCCGCCGCCGACATGGCGGGGAAGACGGCCCTCTATCGCGAAGAGGAGCGGCACCTCTCAGCCGGGGACAGGATCGTGCTCTTGAAGAACGACTCCAGGCTCGACGTGCAAAACGGCACCCTGGGCACCATCCGCGAGATCGACCTTGCAGGGGGCGCGCTGCTCGATCTTGAAGGGCGGGAGGTGCGCATCGACCTCAAGCGCTACCGGCACCTGGACCATGCCTACGCGCTCACCATCTACAAGAGCCAGGGCGCCACGGTGGAGCACTCCATCCTGTACGCACCGTGCCGCAGCGAGGAGGCGAAAACGCGGCCGGCGGAGGAGCTGCAGGCGGCACCGGAAGAGCAGTACGGGAGAACGACCTACAACGCCCTGAACGTCGCCGTGACGCGGGCGCAGTATGGCACCCGCATCTTCACCAACTCGATGGAGGGCCTCGCGCGTTCGGTGGAAACGGTGGAGGAAAAGAGCACGACGCTGCAGGGGAGATTTGCCGGGAACGAGCGGCGGCTCGGGGAGAAGATCGGCAAGCAGGAGCCTACCGTGCAGGTTCCCGCTGCGAGGCCAGGAACTCCGCTTCCGGTGCCGTCTCCGGCGAAGGAAATCGCAGCGGTCCAGAAGGTGGCGGGAAGGGAGCTCGAGCTTACCCTGCCGAGAGGGTTCGGCTCGAAGCTGGAGAGGTGATTCAGCTCCCTCTTGGTGGCATCGGCACAGGGTTTTCTTGGCGGCACAAGCTTACTGCGGGCCTCGCTTCGCGCGGCTGCTTTTTTCTCTCACACCTCACGCAGCTGAAGCTACCCGAGTTAAAATGTCCGACGAAAGAACCGTCGTCATTTGAGCTGGTTGCGTGGCACCGCGTGGTACCACGGTGGCCACAAAGTGCAGTTAAGCTCGCGAAATGAGAGCTGGCGCCAGCGGTACCGGAAAAATCGCGCTGCGTCCGACGGTAAAAGGGGGTGCCTAAGTGTCCATGGACAAGATTTCGCTGCGACTTTCCGAGGAGGAACGGGGGATGCTGCACGGGCAGGCCGAGGCGCTCGGCATCTCCCTTTCCGAGCTGATCAGGGAGCGCCTTTTCGCCCCCCAGGGGCTCACGGTGAGCCTGCGGGTGGAGGAGTTGACGCGGCAGGTCGGTACGCTTTCGGAGGGGGTTTTGCGGCTCGCGGAGCGAGGGGAAAACGCCCCCTCACCCGCGCCCGAAATGCCCCCCGCTTTGGGCGCGGCACTGGAGAGAATCGAGCGTTTCCTGTGGGATCTTTCGCAGCAGATCGGAGCACTGCGGGAGACGGTCTCGGAGCAAAAAGCGCACCCTACCGGGTGGACCTCCTTCCTGTCCCGGAGCCGTTAGCAGGAAAAATTCTTGGACCAAAGCAGCCGCCTGTGGCGGCAGCTTTAACCGGTCCCGCCCGTGCTGCGGGTGGCGCTTCCGCTTGCGCTGCAGCGCCCCCCTTCGCACCGGCTATCGTTTAAGCCGGAGAGTCCCGCACCCTTTTCTTTGTTCATTCGCTAGTGCTAGCGCCCGAGTCTTCTGACCCGCTCCTTAATTATCTGGTCCGTGGCAAGATCGACTATGGCGCTTTCATCGAAGTCCCAGCGGCTTTGGACCTTTTTCGCCAGGTTGTGGAAGAGCCGGTAGCGCTCCTTTTGCCCTTCGCTTTTGACGGACCAGCGCTCCACTTCCCTGAAGTTCACCGGCTGTGAGGCCACCACCAGGAGCGCTTGATAGAGGGCCTGGGCGTCATCCCAAGCGTAGAATTTCGCCAAGCGGTCCTTCACGCAGTCGGTCGGGCTCAGCATCCTGATTCTCCCGGATGGGGTCTCCCACCCGACGGGAGCCTTCGCCAGCTCGTTGCCGATCATCACCGGCCCTGGCGGGAACTCGAGGTAGACCGTGGTGCTGTCGTTCTTGAAATAGCGGTCTTTTTCGCTGTAGAAGCCGATCTCTGCCAGGGCGCGCTGGATGCCGGACCGGTCCCGGTAGCTGTCTATAAAGTCGAGGTCGTCCGAGTGTTATCTGTTCTCGGAATAGACGGATACGCAGCCGCCCCCGGACATGACAGCGGTGATGCCGTGCCGGCGCAGGGCCTCGGAAACCTCCGCCGCGATCTCCTCGGGAGTGGCCTCACTGAAGTCGGTGCGATGTGTCATACCGCCTTTCCTTTCCTGCGCGGAGCGCCCCGGTAAATGAACAGGCGCTCGCGCTCCTCGGGGGCATAGCACTTGGCCACGTCCTGCAAAAGGAGTTGCAGGGAACCTGAATATGGACAACGCGGGCTGAACTCGTAAACGCGCAGGTTTCCCTGCTGTCCCTCTGCCAGGATACCGTCCTTCTCCAGCACTTCAGCCGCGTTTTGCAGCGCGCTACGGCTCAGTTCGGGGAAGAATGCCGCCATCTCCGAAACGTAAGCTTTGCCCCTGGCGAAGACGAACATGAGGACGCACTCCTTCGCCTTCGAGCCCAGCAGTCCGCTTAGATAGTACACCATAGTGTTGCTCTCCTCGGCTTGACGCCCTGCGAAGTTACTAAAATGTAGTAATTGATTACCATATTTTAGTTATTATACCAATCCCTTTTACGGCGCGAGATTTGATCAGCGGACATCAGCGTTTGATCACCCCTCCACCCCAGAGAAGGATTGACGGAAGGATTGACGGAAAACAGAGCTTATCCACCGGCATACATTGCAAATTACTACAGGAAATAAAGTGTTTGACTAAGCCGATAATCGCCGATAAGATTGACGCCATGCCTGACTTGCCATCCAAAATGTTTCCTATGCTCCCTACCGATCCTTCGGGTGAGCTCGCGGACTTGGCGCGAGATCTCCTCTCCCGCTCCTCCGTCCTTAGCGGCATCTTGCACCCCAAAACGCAAGAGGGGGTTGTCGAGTTGGTGCGGATCATCAACAGCTACTATTCCAACCTCATCGAAGGCAATAGCACCCACCCCGTGGAGATCGAGCGCGCCATGCGCGCCGACTACTCACAGGACCCCGCGAGGCGCAATCTCCAATTGGAGAGCTTGGCGCACATCAGTTGCCAGCGAGCCGTAGAGGGGTTGGCGGCAGAAACTCTCGAGGCTTTCGATCCTACGACAGCTCACTTCCTCTCGTGGGTCCATGACGAGTTCTACAAGCTGATTCCGGATGAGATGCGCTGGGTGACCAACGAAAAGACCGGGGAAAAGGTGGAGGTCATCGGCGGGCAATTCCGGGAACGTGACGTAGAGGTAGGAAGACACCTCCCTCCGGAATACGCCTCGCTACCGATGTTTCTGGCTCGATTCCACGACGCGTACCAGGCCGAAACGCTCCATGGCTTGGAACCCATTATTGCCGCTGCCGCCTCTCATCACAGGCTCGTCTGGATTCACCCGTTTCTGGACGGAAACGGGAGGGTCGCGCGGCTTTTCTCCGACGCCTATCTGAGATCAATTCCTCTGCCTGGATATGGCTTATGGAATGTCAGTCGAGGCTTGGCCCGCGGCAAGGACAAATACATGGAGGCCTTGGCGGTTGCAGATGCCGGCAGGAGAAATGACCTGGACGGAAGAGGGAACCTGTCCAACGAAGGGCTCATCTTTTTCTGCAAGTTTTTCCTGCTGACCTGTCTTGACCAGGTGGAGTACATGACGTCCATGCTTTCCCTTGATGGCCTCTTGGGAAGAATCCTTGGCTACGTGAAGCTCCGCGAGTTGAAGATGGCTCCGGCGCCACTACCCGATCAGTATCCCACCTTGAGGGTGGAGGCCGCACATATCCTCCAGGAAGTGCTGCTTCGTGGGGAGATGACCCGAGGCCAAGCTGCCGCAGCCTGCCCGTCCCCTCGCATGGGTAGAGACATCCTCGCTCAGCTTCTGGCTGAAGGCCTCCTCGTATCTTCTTCGGCAAAAGGCCCCGTCAGAATGGGGTTCCCGGCGCACGCCGCAGGACGCCTATTCCCCGACCTCTTCCCTATGGGTACCTAACATAAAGGGGCGGCTCCCTCACAAGGACCGCCCCCCGCCCCTCCCTCGTTCTGGCACCCGAAGTTGGCGCTCTTTCGTTTTGAACTGCGGTCGCACTCTTCTCTAGTCAATTGGGTCAATCATCTTCCACAGCAGTTTCCTGTGCAACAGTATTAATATCACGAGCTTCTAAAATTGCCTTG
This sequence comes from Geomonas oryzisoli, assembly GCF_018986915.1. Taxonomy (NCBI): domain Bacteria; kingdom Pseudomonadati; phylum Thermodesulfobacteriota; class Desulfuromonadia; order Geobacterales; family Geobacteraceae; genus Geomonas; species Geomonas oryzisoli. Next base: position 144,581 of record NZ_CP076723.1, on the reverse strand, counting down.
GCTGCACCGCGACGGGCTACTGCAAGCATTGCTTTTCCAATAATTTCAGTTGTTAATATCATATTAGGCAGCAATGCGCGGAGTATAGGCAGCAGCGGCTTGAGTATTGTGTACACGATCCGATACGCGGTCGTTTTGGATCGTGCGCCATGTAACGGTTGAATAATACCTGGACGGAATAAATATACAGCTTTGAATGGCAATCGTAACAAGTCATTCTCTGTCTTGCCTTTAACTCTTGCCCACATGCTACGTCCTTGCTCGGTACTGTCAGTACCTGCACCCGACACATAAGTGAACGTCATTTTTGGATTTAGGCGAGCCAACGTCTGAGCTGCCGCAAGAGTCAGATCATGGTTTAATCGGGTATATTCAGCTTCTGATAACCCTGCTGCTGACACCCCAAGGCAGAAGAAGCACGCGTCAAAGCCGTGCAGGTCTGATTCGATTGCCCTGTAGTCAAATAGGTCTGTATGCAACAGTTCCCGCAACTTCGGGTGGCGTTGACCAGAAGGCGAGCGTCCAAGAGTCAGGATGCACTCGATGTCATCCGCAAGAAGACATTCACGCAATACTCCCTGCCCAACCATACCAGTGGCGCCAAATATTATCACTTTCATTGTATTGAGCCCCTTCAATGTGAATACGGGTTCAACAAGTTATCTTGTGTAGCACTCCGCTTCTGGCAAGGAAGCGGAGTCACTGACATCTTGACCGACTTTTCTTGTTTTCCAACCGATAAAAACAGGGGTCACGGCCATATCATGAAATAACCCCTTTCAGTCGGCTTTAACGGAAACGGAGAAGTCGTGCCATTTACGATCATTTTCAGAAACCGCGCTATCCGAGTTGGCAACATATTCGACTGCATCCGCTCCCATTAAGATCTCGAATGGTGTGTCTTCACGGTTTGCGAGTTCGATGATCGCGTTGGCAATTTTAGCCGGATCTGACGATTCGTTGCCCGCCATTGACCGGAGCATTTTTGCAAATGCGCCTACTGTCTGTTCGTAAGGTGGACTAACAGGGGGAATGTTCATTGAGGCTCCCGCCCAATCAGTCCGGATTCCACCTGGCTCAATGGTGGTAACCTTGATACCTAACGGCGCTACTTCCTGTGCTAACCCCAGGGAAAACCCTCGAACAGCGAATTTTGCACTCTGATAAGCTGTCAATCCTGGACCTGAGAGCCGTGCACCAATAGACGCAATCTGGAAGATATTGCCATGCCCCTGCTCGCGCATAATGGGGATAACAGCCTTGCTGACGTACACAACACCGAAGAAATTGGTTTGAACCTGCTGTGTGAAATCGTCGAGAGTGATGTCTTCGACAGACGCTGTATTTGCGTAGCCCGCATTATTCACAACAACGTCGATTCGACCGAAAGTTTTGTGAGCTTGAGTTACTGTTGCCTGTACTGCTTCAGCGTCAGTAACATCAAGTGCTAACGGAAGTAGGCGCTCTCCATATTCGGCTGCCAAGTCATTGAGTTGCTCCGGCTTCCGTGCTGTCGCCACGACGGTGTAACCGGCTTTGAGCGCAGTTTCCACTACCTTACGTCCGAGTCCTCGTGAACTTCCTGTGACCAGCCAGACTTTTGTGTTTTTAGACATATAGGTTCTCCTTTGTTAATATATAAACGAGCGAGTACTTGCTCATTTATGATGGTAAAAAAAACTAATCGTTTGCTACAGCATTCCAGAACGCTTCGAAGCCGGCATTAGTATAGTATTCAGCTTTAGCAGGTTCTCCGACGATGAAATCCATTGAAGTATCTGCAAGCGACCCCATGATTGCGCATACAAAGTCGAACGGATAATCACGTAACAACCCGTTTGCTGTACTCTCTTGAATCATTTTAACGACATCAGAAAAAGCATCCAGCCCCAATGCTTTGGTTTGCTCACTCACGCGGTTCGACATACCAAGTTTAGCAAGAACTATTCGTTTCGATGGGTTTTTGATACCCCAGGCAACGTATTTTTCCCAAGCGTGTTTGATGCGGTTCTTAACGGTTTCAGCCTTCGGGTAGTCCGACATCATGGACTCACGAAGCTCTTCTTTTAAATAAAGGTAAAGGTGATTGAGCAGTTCATCCTTGTTGCTGAAATAGGTGAACAAACTACCCTCTGCAACCCCGGCAATTTTAGCTATCCGTGCAGTTGGGGCACTTACCCCATGTTCTGCAATTTCGAGGACCGCTGCGTTCAAAATTGCCTTTTGTTTGTCTTCGCTTTTGGGCCGCGCCATTATTTATCCCACTTTTTAACTGAGTAGTTACTCAACTATAGGGCCCAGCCGGAACAATTGCAAGCAAAATCTCGTGTATAGTTCAAAATCATGATCTGGTTCCGGCTGGGCGGGCTCAATCTTTACCCTGCCACCCACGGAAAACCCGGAAGCCCCTCTTTCTATCCTTTTTATTCGAACGGCCCTGCCTTGATCGCCACCACGTTCCACGTCACTCAACCCAAAGTTCGAATCCTGAACAGCAGCCAGCGCAGATCCTGACCAGCCTGGCATTGCCACGACCAGCTGAAGCACGTGAAATCGGGCAGTTGGGGCTGGCATGTTCCATGCCTAAAGATTGGAGGATTCAAATCTAGCCGGGTCCTGAACCTGGCCCGAAAGGAGGAAAATATGAACCGGCTGATGACGGAGCAGGAAACGGCCCAGATGGTGGGAATGTCGGTGCACTGGCTGCGCAGAAAGCGCTGGGAGGGGGGTGGCATCCCGTTCATAAAGATGGCCCAGCACGGTGCGGTGCGTTACCAGGAGGAGGCGGTGCGGCAGTTCATCGATGCACATTTTCGCACCAGCACCAGCGACCCCGGCAGGAGGTGAAACCAGGTCAGCAGCCTGAGCGGACCGCCCGCCTGTATGCGGTCCGCTCAGGCTGCCGTATCCCTAATTCTCGCTGCGCCCGGAACACCATGACAGGTGCGTCACGTGGCAGGATCTCCTGAATATGGGGAGACTCATCGTTCCTTGAAGGGGTCGGCGCTTCTCGGGAAGACGTACAGTTCGAGCCCCATCTTGTACAGCACCTGGAGCGCTTTACCCAGTTCCGCCGTTTCCTTCCCGTTCTCCAGTTGGGAAAGGAATTTGGTCCCGACCCCGGTCATTCCTGCGGCGGTTTCCTGCCGCATCCCGATTTCCTTGCGCTTGCTGCGAATGGCCTGCCCGAGATCCTTGGCGCTGACGACCCTGCCGTAGATTGCCTCACCGACCCTTGTCTTTTGTTCTTGGTCCATGCCTCCCTCCGTTTTTCCGTACGGACACATTACACCTGATCTCGCGGGGAAACCAACCAGAAATTGCCGTACGGACATATTCAGCAGGTTTGTCTAAAGGTTCAGACCTGCGAATTCGTACCTTTGGTAGTGGAAAGGAGGTCCTCAAAGCGGGAGGTCCGGGAAAAGAGCCCCTGGGTGGAGGAGGGCTGGTAAAGAACTGGCTGCAGCCCTATACTGAGGTGTAGCAAAGCAATCCGCAAAACACCTACCGGAAGATGAGACAAAATGAAGCAAAATCAGGAGTGAGTTTTTGAACTTATAATTAACTTTCTTTAATTTTTTTCGTACCCATATCGTACCCATCATAGATAACCAGCTAATTTAACTGAAGTTGCCTTAAACTTCCTTTACAAGACGGTGAAGATCTAGCCGACGCGAGGAAGCACGGTTACACCCGTGTTCCGGTCGGGCGGCACCATAAGGCGCATCGCGGGATATGGGCCGCGGCCTATTCCTCGTAGATCATCTTGCGCGTCATGCCGCCGTCGACCACGAAGTTCTGGCCGGTGATGAAACCGGCGCGCGGCGAGGCGAGAAAGAGCGCCATTTCAGCGATGTCCGCAGCGCGACCAACCCGCCCCGCCGGATGCTGCCGGTGGTCCACCGGTCGCAGTTCCGCCTCATCGCCATTGTGAATCCAGCCGGGACTCACGCAGTTGACCCGGACCTCAGGCCCAAGGCTCATGGCAAGCGCGTGGGTGAGGGCGACGACGCCTCCCTTGCTGGCGGAATAGGCTTCGGTATCCGGTTCGGACTGCAACGCCCGCGTGGAGGAGATGTTGACGATGCTGCCGCGGCTTTGCTTGAGGTGCGGCGCCGCGTATTTGCAGCAGAGGAAGACGCTGGTCAGGTTGGTGCCGATGACGCGATTCCATTCAGAAAGCGGCAGTTCATGCACCGGTGCCGCGTGAGCACGGGCCAGCGCCGCATTGTTCACCAACAGGTCCAGCCGTCCGAAACGGGCCAACGTCCCGGCAATGAGCGCCTGCACGGAGTGCTCATCCGCAACGTCAGTTTCCACCGCCAGGACCGCATCGGGGGCACCGAGTGCCGCTGCCGTCTCGGCAAGCGCCGCGCCGTCGATGTCGGCCAACACCAGGGCGTAGCCTTCCGCAAGCAGTCGCTGCGCGATGCCTTTGCCGATCCCGCGTGCGGCTCCCGTCACCAGCGCCACCATTTTCTGCTCCCCCTGTGCCATCTTTCAACCTCCCGTACCATCCCCATTCTGTCAAGCGTTCAAACGGTACAACATGGACAATACGCGCGCAAACATAAACAGCGGGTATAATAACCGCCGGGACTGCATTCTGCTGCTTGACTGTACATACATGTGTATTTACAATGAGGCCGTAGATGAAATTCGAGTGGGACAAGGTTGATGCCATGAAAGATGATGAAATCGACTACTCGGACCTGCCGGAACTGGGGGACGATTTTTTCGAGAAGGCGACCTTTGTCCCCGCTAAGCAGACTATTACCATACGCCTGGATTCCGATGTGGTGACATGGCTTAAGGAGGCGGGCAGAGGGTATCAGACCAGGGCCAACAGGATCCTGCGGACGGTCATGGAAGCACAGCGCAAGAAGAGAGTGGGGACCTCTGCCGTCACAAAGAAATCCCGCACGCCCTAATCCCTCTCAAAAGCCTCCTCTACAACGGGGCTTTTCTTTGTACTTTGACACGTTACGACACAGCGACATCCCCATCCCGTCCATCTCTCAGAAAATTCCCCGCTCCTGCCAAAAAAAGTATTTTTTAGCAGCGAATCCCACGTTTCTATGTTAGCCTTAATCCCATTTTGCAACCTGCGGAGGCAGCTTCATATTCATGCAAAACAAGGTAATTGAAAAGGTCCTCCTGGAAGTACGCGAGGGGGCGCTCGACATCCCCCAGGCGCTGGAGAGATTGAAGCACCTCCCCTTCGAAGATGTCGGCTGCGCCACGGTGGACCACCACCGCACCCTGCGCCAGGGCTTTCCCGAGGTGATCTTCGGGCAGGGCAAGAGCATCGCCCAGATGCGCACCATCATCACGGCGCTCCTGGAGAAAGGCGGCAACGTCCTGGCGACGCGGGTCAACGGCGCCAAGGGGGCCAAACTCAAGGAGTTCTTCCCGCAGGCCATCTACCACCCCGACGCCCGCGCGCTCACCATCGAACAGCATCCGGTCGAATTGCGCGGCCGCGGCAAGGTGCTGGTGGTCTGTGCCGGCACCTCGGACATACCGGTGGCGGCCGAGGCGGTCCTCACCGCGCAGATGATGGGAAACGTGGTGGAAAAGGTGTACGACGTGGGCGTGGCGGGATTGCACCGCCTGCTGGCGCGGCGCGGCACGCTGGCGGAAGCCTCGGTGATCATCGTCGTGGCGGGGATGGAGGGGGCCCTTCCCTCCGTCGTGGGGGGGCTGGTGGACAAACCGGTGATCGCGGTCCCCACCTCGGTTGGTTACGGCGCGTCCTTCGGCGGCGTCGCGGCCCTGCTCGGCATGCTCAATTCCTGCGCCGCCGGGGTGACGGTGGTCAACATAGATAACGGCTTCGGAGCTGCCTACGCGGCGAGCCTCATGAACAGGATTCACGGATGAAGGTACTGTATTTCGATTGCTTCGCCGGGATCGCAGGCGACATGACCGTAGCCGGCCTGATCGAGCTCGGGCTCCCGCTGGAGACGCTGCAGCAGGAACTCTCTACGCTGCCGCTGTGCGGCTACACGCTGGAGAGCCGCAAGGTGGAGCGCCACGGCGTCTCCGGCGCCTCCTTCAAGGTCACCCTCACCGAAGAGGACCAACCGCACCGCCACTACTCGGGCATCGCTGCGATGATCGAGAAGTCGGATCTCAAGCCGCGGGTCAAGGAACTCTCCCAGCGTATCTTCCTGAAGCTGGCGCAGGCCGAGGCGAGCGTGCACGGCGTGCCGCTGGAGCGGGTGCATTTCCACGAGGTCGGCGCCGTCGACTCCATCGTCGACATCGTCGGCACCGCCATCGGCCTCGACTACCTCGGCATCGAGAAGGTCTGCGCCTCGGGCCTCCCCTACGGCCACGGCTTCGTGAAAACCGCCCACGGACTCCTTCCCGTCCCGGCGCCGGCCACAGCGAAGCTGATGGAGGGGATCCCGCTCGGCCCCGACATCGGCCCCGGCGAACGGGTCACCCCGACCGGCGCGGCGATCGTCGCGGCGCTCGCCGAGAAGTTCGGTCCTCCCCCGGCGATGACCGTCGCGGCGACGGGCTACGGCGCCGGAGAAAAGGATTTCCCGGAACTCCCCAACCTGCTCCGGCTCGTGCTGGGGGAAAGCGCCGCATCCGGAGAGGCACAGGAGGTGCTGGTCCTCGAGACGCACATCGACGACATGCCCGCGGAGATCTTCGGCTTCCTCATGGAACGGCTCATGGAGGCGGGGGCGCTGGACGTCGCCTTCTCGCCGCTGCAGATGAAGAAGAACCGCCCCGGAACCCGCCTCACCGTGATCGCCAAGCCGGACGACCTGGAGCAACTGTCGGCCATCATCCTCGCGGAATCGAGCGCCATCGGCCTGCGCTACTACCCCGCCGGCCGGATCACCCTCCCCCGCTCCTGCGAGACGCGGCAGACCTCGCTGGGCGAGGTGCGGGTCAAGGTGCTGGGCAACGGGCGGGTCACGCCGGAATACGAATCCTGCCGGGAGATCGCCCTCGCAAAGCAAGTGCCGCTTTTCGAGGTGTACCGGACCGTGGAGAGGGAGTGCAGCAAGGGATGAAAAAGTTCGTGATCATTTCCGCCACCTGGTTCGGCACCGGCTTTTCCCCCTTTGCCTCCGGAACGGTCGGGACGCTCGGGGCGATCCCCTTCTTCCTGCTCCTCTCGGGCATGCCGCTGTGGCTCTACCTCCTCACCACGGCCGCCTTCACGCTGTTCGCCTGCTGGAGCGCGGGTTTCGGCGAGGAGCTCTGGGGCGAGCACGACTCGGGCAAGATCGTCATCGACGAGGTGGCCGGCTACCTGGTGACCATGACCGCGGTCCCGGCGTCCTGGCAGGGGATCCTCGCGGGCTTCGTCATGTTCCGCATCTTCGACATCCTGAAACCGCAGCCGGCGCGCTGGTTCGACCGCTCGCTGAAAAACGGCTACGGCGTGGTGCTGGACGACATCGTCGCCGGCATCTACGCCTGCGCCGCCACGCACCTGGCCCTGAGGTTTTTGTGAGAGTCGCCATCCTTTCCATAGGGGACGAACTCCTGACCGGCGAGGTGACGGACACCAACGCGAGCCACATCGCGGGCCGGATCTACGATTGCGGTGCGCGCGTCTTTCGGCACCTCACCGTCCCGGATGACGAGGAGGCGATCGCGCAGGCCCTCCTCGAGCTGGCAGGGGTGAGCGATGCCGTCATCGTCACCGGCGGGCTCGGTCCCACCCCCGACGACTACACTGCCCAAGGCGCGGCGCGGGCGGCGGGAGTGGAGCTGGAACTCTCACAGACGGCGCTGGACCACCTGGCGGAGTTCGAAAAGAGGATCGCAAAACCGCTGCACCCGGCCAACCGGCGCCAGGCGCTTTTCCCCAAGGGTGCCCGGCTCATCCCCAACCCACTGGGAACCGCCTGCGGTTTCGCGATCGACATCGACCAGGCCGAGCTCTTCTTCCTCCCCGGGGTCCCCTACGAGATGGAGCGGATGCTGGCGGACACGGTGCTCCCGGAGCTTTCCAAGCGGCTCCCCGCGCCCTGGCGGCGCATCACCCTGAAGGTGTTCGGCATCCCGGAGGCGGCCATCGCCGAGCGGCTGGAAGGCGCCTTCCCGGCGGACGCCCCTCTGCAGCTCGCCTACTGCGTTAAGTACCCGGAGATCCACGTGATCCTGCGGGCGGCGGCAGCAGACGCGGAGCACCTCGAGGCGGCCGCGGCCGAGGTAAGGAGGCGGCTGTCCGAGTTCCTCTTCGCCGAGGACGGCGACACCATGGACGATGTGCTGGCGCGCCTGTTCCGGGAGAGCGGGGTCACCCTCGCCCTGGCAGAATCCTGCACCGGCGGCATGATCGCCGCGCGCATCACCGCTATGGCCGGCAGCTCCGCCTACTTCCTGGAAGGGAACGTGACCTACAGTAACGCCGCCAAGAGCCGGATGATCGCGGTCTCCCCGGAACTGATCGAGCGGCACGGGGCGGTCAGTGCCGAGGTCGCCCGCGCCATGGCCGAAGGCGCCCGCGAGGCCTCCGGAAGCAACCTGGCCCTGTCGGTCACCGGCATCGCCGGGCCGGACGGCGGCACGTCCGAAAAACCGGTGGGCACCGTGTACATCGCGCTGGCCGACGCCGAATCCTGCCGGGTCGAACGCTGCAACTTCCAGGGGGACCGGGCCCGGGTCCGTTCCATCACCTGCTTTACCGCGCTCAACTGGCTGCGCGAACACCTCCTCACCCGCCATGGTGCAGCGGTCCCCGAGTGACGGGGCCATAACAAAACCCGAGTAGTGACAAACTTCCGCTGGTAAAAGTCCCCCTTTGCGAAGGGGGGAGTGGCAGGTAGCGGAAGATCGTCGCCAATCAGGTGTCAAAATGCTGGTACAGGGGAAACGACCTTGCACTTTGCGCCGCTGTTACTCATTGTCGCCTGCGAACTGCTGCTCGTTCTGATCGAGCAGTACACGCCGCTGCCCGGATGGCTCCACCTCGGCGTCTCCGTGTCGCTGGCGGCGGTGCTCCTGTGCTTTGTGGCGCTCTTCAAGCAGCGCCAGGAGAGCATGGTTGACGGCCTGCGCCGCGAGATCGGAGAGATGCAGCAGGAGGCGGCCAAGAGTGCACGGCGTTACAAGAGCCTGCTGGAAGGAGCGGGCAACGCCATCTTCATCTTCAACGTGGAAACGGCCGAACTCGAAGAAGAGAACCGGCTGGGACGCGAGCTTTTCGGCTTCACCAAGGACGAGTTGGGCAACATGGTGGTGCGCGACCTGCTCGACCCCTGCGAACACGAGCGGCTGCGCAGCTTCCTGTACCAGCTCGTGCGCAGCGGCAAGGCTGACTGGGACGAGGTACGGCTGATACGCAAGGACGGCTCTTCGTTCCTGGGCGAGATCAACGCGCGGCTCATCGACCTCGGCGACGAGCAGGTGGCGCACTGCCTGCTGCGCGACATCACGGAGAAGCGCCGCACCGAGCGGGAGATCTGGCAGAGAAACCGCGAGCTCTCCATCCTCAACAACATGCTCACCAGCATGAACCTCGGCATGGAGCTTAAAGCGGTACAGGAAGGGACCCTGCTCCAGCTGATGGAACTGTTCCGCGCCGAAGGGGGCACCCTGCACCTTTCCACCCCGGAGGCATCCTCTCCTTCCCTCTGCGCCTCGAAACACGCCTCCCCCAACCTGGAACAGGTGCTCGGGGAAACCCTGAAGAATCCCGACGGCTTCCGCCAGGTCTGCACGGTGCCGCTGGGCGATGCCGGCGAAGGTTGGGGGAGCCTCACCTCCATCCCCATCAGCTCCCAGGAACGCCTGATCGGGGTGATTCACCTCATCCACCGCGAGCCCCACAGCTACGCCCCCGAAGAGCTGCGTTTCCTGGAGACGGTCGGCAAGCAGATGGGGAGCATCATCGAGCAGATCAGGCTCTTCACCGAGCTCAAGTGGAAGAGCGAGGAACTGCTCCGCTCGCACCGGCTGCTGGAAAAGAGCAGCCACAGCCTCTCCGTGTCCGAAACGAAGCTCAAGCACAACCTCGCCCTGGTGGAAAAGGCGCACCTGGAACAGGCCCGGCTGGATCGCATGAAGAACCAGTTCCTGGGCATGGTCTCCCACGAATTCAACACGCCTCTCACCAGCATCATCTCCGGGGTGGACCACCTGCTGCAGCAGGGATGGAGTTCGCAGGAGGACGCCTGCCGGGTCATGGAGATGGTGCGCGACGGCGGGCTGAGGTTGAAGGCCCTGGTCGCGGACCTTTTGAAGCTGATCCGGCTGGAGGCGCGCCGGGAAGGGCTGGAGACGTCCGCCATCCACCTGAGGATGCTCCTGGAGAACCTCCTGGACCAGTTGCAGCCCCTCTTCGAGGAGCGCAGCCAGGTGGTGACGCTACGCGACCTGGACCACCTCCCCTTTTTCCAGGGGGACTGCGGCTATCTCGAGCGGGTCTTCTACGAGCTCCTTTTAAATGCCATCCGCTTCAGCCCCGAAGGGGGCGAGATCGTCGTCAACGGCCGCGTGGTCCAGCAAGAGGACCTGCACCAGCGCGCCCACACCCTCACGCGCTTCAACCCGGATTTCCTGAGGCGCTGCGGCGAACGCTGCTATCTGGAAGTCGAGGTGCGCGACTGCGGCATCGGCATCCCGCTGCACGAACAACTGGGCATCTTCGAGATCTTCTACGAGGTGGGCGATATCAGGCACCACTCCAGCGGCAGGCGGCAGGGCAAAGGCGCCGGGCTGGGGCTCGCCATCGTCAAGGGGATGGTCGAGGCCCACGGCGGCATGGTCTGGGTGGAGAGCAACGACGGCAGTTCCTTCTTCCTGGTGCTGCCGCTGGAACAGGAGCTGATCCAGCCGGCGCTGTTTTAACGGCCGTTCAACGTTCAACGTTCGACGTTAACCCGATCATCCGAAGTGGCACGGGAGCCATGGCGACAGAGATCTCTAAAAACACGTTCGACGTTGACCTCATCAATACGAAGTGGCACGGGAGCCGTAGCAGAGCGTGTTCATCTGGCGACCGTCAAATCTTGAACGTTGAACCTTGAACGTCGAACGTTTTCCCGTTTTGAACATTGAACGTTGAACCTTGAACGGTTTTTATGTTATGTGTGATTGGTTCCGGAACCAGACCCAAAACAGCGCCTGACAAGGCTAAGGAGATATAAAACGATGCTCGATAAGGAAAAAGCGGAAAAAGCCCTCGACCTGGCCATGAGCCAGATCGAGAAACAGTTCGGCAAAGGGGCCATCATGAGGCTCGGCAACGAGGAGGCGCTGCCGGACGTGGCGTCGATCCCGACCGGCTCCCTCTCCCTGGACCTCGCCCTTGGGGTCGGGGGCGTGCCCCGCGGCCGCGTCATCGAGATCTTCGGACCGGAATCTTCCGGCAAGACCACCCTCGCCCTGCACGTGATCGCCGAAGCCCAGAAACTGGGCGGCATCGCGGCCTTCGTCGACGCCGAACACGCCCTCGACATCGGCTACGCCAGGAAGCTCGGCGTCAAGACCGACGACCTGCTGGTCTCCCAGCCGGACACCGGCGAGCAGGCGCTGGAAATCGCGGAAACCCTGGTGCGCTCCGGCGCCATCGACGTCCTCGTCGTCGACTCCGTCGCCGCCCTGGTCCCGAAAGCAGAGATCGAAGGGGACATGGGCGACTCGCACATGGGCCTGCAGGCGCGCCTGATGTCCCAGGCCCTGAGGAAACTCACCGGCATCATCTCCAAGTCCAACTGCTGTGTCATCTTCATCAACCAGATCAGGATGAAGATCGGCGTCATGTTCGGCAACCCGGAGACCACCACCGGCGGCAACGCGCTCAAGTTCTACGCCTCGGTCCGCATGGATATCAGGAAGATCGCCGCCCTCAAGCAGGGCAACGACATGATCGGTTCCCGGACCCGCGTCAAGGTGGTCAAGAACAAGGTGGCCCCCCCGTTCAAGGAAGTGGAGTTCGACATCCTCTACGGCGAAGGGATCTCCAAGGAAGGCGACGTGCTCGACCTGGCCGTTGAGCGCAACGTGGTGGAGAAAAGCGGCGCCTGGTTCTCCTACGGCAAGGAGCGCATCGGCCAGGGACGTGAAAACTCAAGGCTTTTCCTCAAGGAACATCCGGAAATCACCGAAGAGATCAGGGCTAAGCTCACCGCTCCAGAACAAGACGCCCAAGCACCCGGCGCAGCCTAAACCATGCAACTTAACGAGATCCTCGCCATAGCCATGAAGGCGAAGGGGTCGGACATCCACCTGAAGGCGGGCCTCCCCCCCATCGTCAGGATCGACGGCTCCCTGCGCGCCATCCCCAACGCTGAAAGGCTCTCCGCTGACGCGGTCCGGAACATGGCCTTCTCGATCATGAACGAGCGCCAGAAGCGGATCTTCGAGGAGAACTACGAGACCGACCTCTCCTACGGCGTGCCGGGTCTCGGGCGTTTCCGCGTCAACGCCTTCGCCCAGCGCGGGACGGTGGCGATGGTGCTGCGTGCCATCCCGATCGCCATCCCGACCCTGGAGGCGCTGAACCTGCCGCCGGTGCTGAAGAAACTCGCCCTGGAGCAGCGCGGCCTGATCCTGGTGACCGGGACCACCGGTTCCGGCAAGTCCACCACGCTTGCCTCCCTCATCGACTACATCAACGAGCACCGGACCTGTAACATCATCACCATCGAGGACCCGGTCGAGTACCTGCACAAGGACAAGAAGAGCCTGATCAGCCAGCGCGAGGTCGGCTTCGACACGCTCACCTTCGGCAAGGCGCTCACCTCGGCCCTGCGCCAGGACCCGGACGTCATCCTGGTCGGCGAGATGCGCGACTACGAAACCATCGAGACCGCGCTGACAGCCGCCGAGACCGGGCACCTGGTGCTCTCCACCCTGCACACCCTGGACGCCGCCGAAACGGTGAACAGGGTGATCTCGGTCTTCCCCCCTTTCCACCAGCGCCAGGTGCGGATGCAGTTGGCCGGTATCCTCAGGGGCGTCATCTCGCAGCGCCTGGTGCCGCGCATCGACGGCAAGGGACGCGTTCCCGCCGTCGAGGTCATGATCGGCACGGCCCGCATCAGGGACTGCATCGACGACAAGGAAAAGACCAAGCAGATCCCGGATGCCATAGCCCAGGGACATACCACCTACGGGATGCAGAGTTTCGACCAGTCGCTCATGCAGCTGCTGAGCAGGAAGCTGATCACCTACGAAGAGGCCCTGCGCCAGTCCAGCAACCCCGACGACTTCGCCCTCAAAGTCTCCGGCATCTCCTCCACCTCGGATTCCAGCTGGGACAGCTTCGCCGAGGAACAACCGGAGGGCGCGACCGAGGGCGGCGACAAGGAGCTGGTCATCGAGAAGTACTAGGTGCAGCGCGGTACGGCCTACGACTGCTGCCTGCGCGTGCTCACCCTGCGCGACCACTCGGAAGGGGAGCTCAGAAAGAAGCTTTCCGGCAAGGGGTACCAGGAAGGGGAGATCGAAGAGAGCGTCGCCCGGATGAAAGAGCTGGGCTATCTCGACGACCTGCGCTTCGCACGCAGTTTCGCCTCTTCCGCGCTGAGAAACGGCAAGGGGGTCGGGCCGAGGCTGAAGCTGGAGCTTACCCGCCGAGGTATCGCGGGCTCCATCGTGAACCAGGTGCTGGACGAACTGGCCCAGGAGTACAGCGAGGCCGAGTTGCTGGCGCAGCTGGTGGAGCGGCGCTATCCGGGTTTCGATGCGGCCAGCGCAACCGACAAGGAGAAGCGACGCATCGTCGGGTACCTGCAGAGGAAGGGTTTTTCACTCTCCGCCATCTTCCGGGAGTTGAAGGCGCACGAGGATTAAAGGCGGGCGAATAGCAGAAGGGACTGGCTCCGCCAGGTGCCTGTCCCTCTAGCGGAACGCTGCGTTCAGCCTAGCCACCAGCCTCAAGCCCAGCTTCCCCCTTTCACAAGGGGGGAACGTGAGGGCTCGTTCAGCGCCACGGTAGCCAGCACAGCAAAACGTCCCTTCCAATCCGGATGAACCGTGGCAAAGGGCGAAGACGACATCTGGTGCACAAACCGCGCACAACCGATTCAAGGTTCAGATATTCCATTTACTGAGGTTTTTTTATGACAGGCAAAGAGATCAGGGCGCAGTTCTTCAACTTCTTTCAAAAAAAGGGTCACACCCTGGTGGAGAGCTCGAACCTCATCCCGAAAAACGACCCGACCCTGCTGTTCACCAACGCGGGCATGAACCAGTTCAAGGACGTGTTCCTGGGCCTTGAGAAACGCGACTACAACAGGGCCGTCTCCTCGCAGAAATGCGTTCGCGCCGGCGGTAAGCACAACGACCTCGAGAACGTGGGCCGCACCGCGCGCCACCACACCTTCTTCGAAATGCTCGGCAACTTCTCCTTCGGGGACTACTTCAAGAAGGAAGCCATCGCTTTCGCCTGGGAATTCCTCACCGTCGACCTCGGCCTCTCCAAGGACCGCCTCTACGTGACGGTCTACAACGACGACGACGAAGCGGCCGACATCTGGCACACCCAGGAAGGGGTGCCCCGCGAGCGCATCTACCGCTTCGGCGAGAAGGACAACTTCTGGGCCATGGGCGACACCGGCCCCTGCGGCCCCTGCTCCGAGATCTTCTGGGACAACGGCCCCGGCACCGGCTGCGGCTCCCCGGACTGCGCCGTCGGCTGCGACTGCGACCGCTACATGGAGATCTGGAACAACGTCTTCATGCAGTTCAACCGCGACAAGGACGGCACCCTGACGCCGCTTCCGAAACCCTCCGTCGACACCGGCATGGGCCTGGAGCGCATCTCCGCCGTCATGCAGGGCGTCACCTCCAACTACGACACCGACCTCATCCAGGGGATCATCCGCCACATCGAGACGATCTGCGGCAAGAAGTACCGCGCCGACGAGAAGGACGACGTCTCCATGCGCGTCATCGCAGACCACTCCCGCGCCACCACCTTCCTGATCTGCGACGGCGTGCTCCCCTCCAACGAGGGTCGCGGCTACGTGCTGCGCCGCATCATGCGCCGCGCCGCCCGCCACGCGAAGATGCTGGGCGTGTCCGAGCCGATGCTCTACAAGGTTGTCGACGCCGTCAACATGATGATGGGCGACGCCTACCCGGAACTGCTCGAGCGCGAGCACTACGTGAAGAAGGTGATCAAGGCGGAGGAGGAGCGCTTCATCGAAACCCTGGACCGCGGCCTGGCCATCCTCAATGAGGAGACCGCTGCGCTCAAGGGCAAGGGTGAAACCGTGCTCTCCGGCGAAGTGATCTTCAAGCTCTACGACACCTACGGCTTCCCGGTCGACCTCACCGCCGACATCGTCGAAGCGGAAGGGCTCACCCTGGACGAGGACGGCTTTGCACTGTGCATGGAGAAGCAGCGCGTCAAGGCGAGGGAGAACTGGAAAGGCTCCGGCGAGCAGGGGCTCGCCGCCATCTACAAGGAACTGCACGGCTCCGGCATCACCAGTGAGTTCGTGGGCTACGCCGAGCAGACCGCCTACTCGACCGTGAGCGCCATTGTGAAGGGAGGCGTGCTGGTCGAAGAGGCCAACGCCGGGGACGAGGTCGAAATCGTCACAGCCAAGACCCCCTTCTACGGCGAGTCCGGCGGCCAGGCTGGCGACACCGGCACCATCTCCACCGGCGCGGCACACGTGGAAGTGGAAAGCACCAGCCGCCCGTTCACCGACCTCATCGTGCACCGCGGCAAGGTGGTTTCCGGCAACATCCGTAACGGCGAGGCCGTCGACCTGAAGGTCGCCTCGGCGAACCGCTCCGCGACCGCCAGGAACCATACCGCGACCCACCTGTTGCAGGCGGCGCTGCGCGAGGTGCTGGGTGACCACGTCAAGCAGGCCGGCTCCCTGGTCACCCCGGACCGCCTGCGCTTCGACTTCACCCACTTCAGCCCGATGACCGCAGAGGAGATCCGCAGGGTCGAGGTCCTGGTCAACGGCCACATCATGCAGAACGACTCCGTCGACGCCCGCGAGATGCCGGCTGCCGAGGCCCTGGCCGCAGGCGCCACCGCCCTCTTCGGCGAGAAGTACGGCGACGTCGTACGCGTGGTGCGCGTGGGCGATGTCTCTTCCGAACTCTGCGGCGGCACCCACGTACACGGCGCCGGCGAGATCGGCTTCTTCAAGATCATCTCCGAGGCGGGCATCGCCGCGGGGGTCAGGCGCATCGAGGCCCAGACCGGGCACGGCGCCCTGGCCGTGGTGCACCAGATGGAAGACGAGCAGCGCAGCATCGCGACGCTCCTGAAGGCCGAAGGTGTCAGCACCCTGGATCGCGTGGAGAAACTTCTGGCCGGCCAGCGCGAGCTGCAGAAGGAGCTCGATGCGCTGCAGGCGAAGGTTAATGCCTCCAAGTCCGCCGACCTCATCCAGCAGGTGCGCGAACAAAACGGCGTCAAGATCCTCGCAGTCAAAGTCGACGGCGACGCCAAGGGGCTGCGCGAACTCTCCGACACCTTGAAGGACCGCATCGGCTCGGGCATCATCGTCCTGGGCGCCGGAGACGCCGTCAAGGCGAACCTGCTGGTCGCGGTCACCTCCGACCTCACCTCGCGCTGGAAGGCAGGCGACATCATCAAGGCCATCGCCCCCATCGTCGGCGGCAACGGCGGCGGCAAGCCGGAGCTGGCCCAAGCGGGCGGCACCAAGCCAGAGAACCTCGCCGAGGCACTCGAGGCGGTGTACCGCATCGTAGGGTAGAGAGATGGAAGGGGACTGGCTCCGATAGGTGCCTGTCCCCCCCCTCTAGGGGAAGAAGTTAACTCGTACTTGCAACAGGCAGATATTTCAGCACGACCGGGACATGCCTATGCTCGAATTGACCGCCCAGCACAGCCAGGAACTCCTACAGGACAGGGAAAAGAAAACCATCCTCATCGTCGACGATGAAGGGGTGATCCGCGACCTGTGCAGGCGGGTTCTCAACGACTACCACATCGTGGAGGCGGAGGACGGGCAGGAGGCGTACGAGATCTTCCTGCGCGGCGGCATCGACGTCATCCTCACCGACGTCATGATGCCCCGGATGGACGGCATCGAGCTCCTGAAGAAACTGAAAGAGCGCGAACCGACCATGGTGGTCATCATCATGACCGGCTTCGCCGACAAGGACCTGATCCTCAAGGCCCTGAAGGCCGACGCGGACGACTTCATCACCAAGCCGCTCAACCTCCTGCAGCTGAAGAGCGCCATCAGCAAGGCGCTGGTGAAAAAGGCGCTCAAGGAAGAGATCGCCAACCTGAGGAACCTGGACCGCTTCAAGACGGTGTTCCTGTCGCTCATCTCCCACAAGTTCCGCACCCCCATCACCTCGATTTCCCTGTTCCTGCAGAACCTCGCCTCCGGAATCATCGACCCGTCCGACGAGGGTGCCAAGGAACACATCAAGCTGATCTACAACGAGGCGTGCTACCTGGGCAACCTGGTCACCGACCTGCTCACCTTCTCCTCGGTCATGGACAGCGGCGCCGGGCTGCACCTGGAACCCTGCACCCTCAACCTGCTGCTCCCCAAGCTCCTGCAGGAGGCCCAGGAAGTCGCCGACCGCCCCGGAGTCACCGCCCACATCACCCAGGACACCGTTCCGGAGCTGATGCTGGACCGCGACAAGGTCTGCTTCGCCGTGCGCCAGGTGATCGACAACGCCATCAAGTTCTCCAAGGAAACCGGCGTGGTCTGCGTCACGTTGAGAAACCTTGAGGACCAGTGCGAGATCACGGTCCAGGACGACGGCATCGGCATCCCGACGGAGCAGCTCCCCAAGCTGTTCGAGAAGTTCTACCAGGTCGACGCCGAACATACCGGCCAGGTGCGTGGCTTCGGGCTCGGCCTGTTCTACGTGCGCGAGTTCATCCGGATGCACGGCGGTACCGTGAGCATCGACAGCGAGGAAAACGTCGGCACCCGCGTCGTCATCACACTCCCCAACAAAGCCAGCCAAAGCCCCTGATAACTCTGGGCTTCGCCCCTCTTTGAAGTTGATTATTTCCCCCTATCTGCTATATTACGTCTTTCTATGCCCTAATTAACGCTATAAGAGGCACTTATGCAGCATCTCATAGAAAAAGCCAGCACTCTCATGGAGGCCCTTCCCTATATCAGACGCTTCTCGGGGAAGACCATCGTCATCAAGTACGGCGGCCACGCCATGGCAGAAGAAAAGCTGAGAAAGTCTTTTGCCCTTGATATCATCCTGCTCAAATACATCGGCATCAACACCGTGGTAGTGCACGGCGGCGGCCCGCAGATCAACGAGACACTGAAGCGCTACGGTATAGTGTCCGAGTTCGTGAAAGGGATGCGCGTCACCGATGCGGAAACCATGGGTGTCGTCGAAATGGTGCTTACCGGCCAGGTGAACCGCGAGGTGGTCGGCTACATCAACCAGCACGGCGGCCGTGCCGCCGGCCTTTCCGGCAAGGACGGGAGTCTCCTGCTCTGCGAGAAACTGCTCCAGGAAGTCCGACGAGAGGACGGCGGGGTCGAGATGGTCGACATCGGCTTCGTGGGCGATGTCGTCGAAGTGAACCCCGCCATTTTGCAGGCATTGGAGAAGGGTGGTTTCATCCCGGTGATCGCGCCGGTAGGCGTGGGACGTGACGGGCAGAGCTACAACATCAACGCGGACGTGGTGGCCGGCAAGGTTGCCGCGGCGCTGGGCGCGGAGAAGCTGATCCTTTTGACCGACGTCTCCGGCGTGAAGGACAAGCAAGGGGAGCTTCTTTCCAGCATCCCGCTCGCCGATGTCCCCGCCTTGATCGACAACGGCACCGTCACCGGCGGCATGATCCCGAA
Source organism: Geomonas oryzisoli (assembly GCF_018986915.1). Lineage (NCBI taxonomy): Bacteria > Pseudomonadati > Thermodesulfobacteriota > Desulfuromonadia > Geobacterales > Geobacteraceae > Geomonas > Geomonas oryzisoli. The sequence continues at coordinate 125,814 of NZ_CP076723.1, read as the reverse complement.
AGTGACCTGCTGCACCGACGCGCTCGCTGCCGGTGTCAAGAAGGCCCACATCGTCGACGGCCGCATCGAGCACGCCATCCTTCTGGAGATCTTCACCAACGTGGGGATTGGGACGGAGATACAGGCCTAACGGCCTTAACGGCCGTTCAACGTTCAACGTTCAAGGTTCGACATGGGTCTTGCCCATAGCCAACCGACCGGTACGGCGCCGTCACGGTGAAATTGCTGTGAAGGAGGTCCTCCCTCGAACGTTGAACATTGAACGTTGAACCGGTTTTCGTTGAACCGGTTTTGGAGGTTTTATGAATTCATCTGCCTGGATAGAAAAGGCTGACAAATACATCATGAAGACGTACGGCAGGTACCCGCTGGTGCCGGTGAAGGGCGAGGGGTGCTACCTCTGGGACGCGGACGGCAAACGCTACCTCGACTTCCTGGCCGGGGTCGCCGTCAACAACCTGGGTCACTGCCACCCGAAGGTCACGGCGGCACTCGCCAAACAGGCGGCGGAACTGATCCACTGCTCGAACTACTACCACATCCCGACCCAGATCGAACTGGCCGAGCTTTTGTGCAACCTCTCCTTCGCCAACAAGGCCTTCTTCTGCAACTCTGGCGCCGAGGCAAACGAGGCGGCCATCAAGCTGGCGAGGAAGTACAGCCGCGAGAAATACGGCCTTGACCGCTACGAGATCATCACCGCCATCTCCTCGTTCCACGGCCGCACCATGGCGACCGTTTCGGCCACCGGCCAGGAGAAGGTGCAGAAGTTCTTCGATCCGCTCCTGCACGGCTTCCGCCACATCCCCTTCAACGACGCCCAGGCCCTCAGGGATGCCATCGGGCCGGGCACCTGCGCCGTCATGCTGGAGCCGATCCAGGGCGAGGGGGGCGTGGTCGTCCCCGATGCTTCCTACTTCCAGGAAGTGCGCAAGATCTGCGACGAGAACAACCTGATCCTCATCTTCGACGAGGTCCAGGTAGGGATGGGGCGCACCGGCAAGATGTTCGCCCACGAGCACTTCGGCATCACCCCGGACATCATGACCCTCGCCAAGGCGCTGGCCGGCGGAGCCCCGATCGGCACCATGCTCGCCACCGACAAACTGGCGGAATCCTTCACCCCGGGCACCCACGGTTCCACCTTCGGCGGCAACCCTCTGGTGACCGCGGCCGCGGTGGCCACGGTACGCGCCATCCAGGAAGAAGGGATCCTGAACCACACCGAGGAAATCGGCGAGTACCTGATGGGCGAACTGGAGGCGCTGGGCAAGAAGTTCCCCACCCTGATCACCGAGGTGCGCGGCATCGGCCTCATGATCGGCGTGGAGCTGGCCATCCCCGGCGGCGACATCGTCAAGACCGCCCTCTCCCGCGGGCTGCTCTTAAACTGCGCCCAGGAGAAGGTGCTCCGCTTCGTCCCGCCGCTCATCGTCGGGAAGAAGGAAGTGGACGAGATGATCGCCACGCTGACGGAGATCTTGGCCGAACTGTAAGCGCCGACCTCCCTCGCTGTCCACCCACCTCCCCCCGGAGGGGGGAGGCCGGGAGGGGGGAAGGTTTCGCACCAACAACTACCCCCTCCCCAGCCCTCCCCCTCCGGGGGCGAGAGTTTTGCTCCCCTCGCCCAGGGGGAGAGGGAGTGTGGACATAAAGCGTAGCAAAGCCGCATTGTCGGCTATCAACTTAGGAAGCGAGAACCAGCGAATATGAAAAAAGACTTCCTGGCGCTGAGCCAGTTCACCAAGGCTGAACTTGATGCCATGTTTGCCCTGTGCAAGGAGCTCAAAGCAAAGACCAAGAACCGCGAGGAGCACCACCTCCTCAAGGGAAAGACGCTGGCCATGATCTTCGAAAAGTCCTCGACCCGCACCAGGATCTCTTTCGAGGTCGGCATGTACCAGTTGGGTGGGCACCCGCTCTTCATCTCCAGCAAGGACTCCCAGATGGGTCGCGGCGAGCCGATCAAGGACACCGCCCGCGTCATGGCGCGCTACTGCGACGGCGTCATGATCCGCACCTTCGCCCAGGAAACCGTCGAGGAGTTCGCCAAGTACGCCTCCATCCCGATCATCAACGGCCTCACCGATTTGCACCACCCCTGCCAGATCATGGCCGACGTGTTCACCGTGATCGAGCACAAGGGTAGCTACGACGGGCTCAAGTTCGCCTGGATCGGCGACGGCAACAACATGGCCAACTCCTGGATCGAGGCCGCCGCCATCTTCGGCTTCGACCTGACCCTCGCCTGCCCGGAAGGGTACGATCCCAACCCGCAGGTACTCGCCTGGGCCAAGGCCAACGGCTCCTCCAAGATCGTGATCACCCGCGACCCCAAGGAGGCCGCCAAGGACGCCGACGTCTTGAACACCGACGTCTGGGCCAGCATGGGGCAGGAAGAGGAGCAGAAGATCCGCGAGAAGGCCTTCGCCGGTTACCAGCTGAACGAGGAACTGCTCGATCTCGCCAAGGGGAACGCCATGGTGCTGCACTGCCTGCCGGCGCACCGCGGCGAGGAGATCAGCGACGAGGTGATCGAAGGTCCCCACTCCGCCGTCTGGGACGAAGCCGAAAACCGCCTGCACGTGCAGAAGGCCATCATGGCCACACTGATGAAGTAGTTTCAAAGCTGAAGGAGGCTTTGAAGTGAAACCTCTGAACGAGATCAAAGAGATCATCCGGGACCACAAGACCGAGCTTGCCGAGGAGTACGGCGTCGCCGAAATCGGTGTTTTCGGCTCGGTGGTCAGGGGCGAAGCCCGCGAGGACAGCGACGTCGATGTCCTCGTCGACTTCAGCCGCCCTATCGGGCTGATGAAGTTCATGAGGCTCGAGTACCACCTCGAAGAGTTGTTCGGCGGCACGAAGGTGGACCTCGTTTCGCGTAAAGCCCTCAAGCCGTATATCGGCAGGGTCATCCTCCGAGAAGTCCAGTATGTCTTGCCCCAGGGATATCAGAGACTACCTGGTCGACATGAGTGATGCGATGCAAAGCATCCTCGAGTTCACCCAAGGCATGAACTATGAGGAGTTCTGCAACGACAAAAAAACCATCTACGCCGTAACACGCGGTTTCGAGATTCTCGGGAAGCTGCCACGCATATAGATGAGGAAATCCGGAGCAGATACCCCGGCGTTCCCCTGGCGCATGATTGCCGGAATGCGGGACAAACTCATACATGAATACTTCGGCATCGCTCTGGAAATCGTCTGGAGCGCCGTACAAGAAGATCTGCCTGAATTGCAAAAGGACCTGCTGCCTGTCCTGGAAGAACTAGTACAAAACAACGCATAAGGAGAACCCATGGCAAAGAAAGAAGTGAAAAAGATCGTCCTCGCCTACTCGGGCGGGCTTGACACCTCCATCATCCTCAAGTGGCTCAAAAACGAGTACGGCTGCGAGGTGGTGACGTTCTCCGCAGATTTAGGCCAGGGCGACGAGCTGGAGCCGGTGCGCGAGAAGGCATTCAAGACGGGCGCCGACAAGGTGTACATCGACGACCTGCGCGAAGAGTTCGTGCGCGACTTCGTGTACCCGATGTTCCGCGCCAACGCGATCTACGAGGGCTCCTACCTGCTGGGCACTTCCATCGCGCGCCCGCTGATCGCCAAGCGCCAGATGGAAATCGCCAAGATCGAAGGGTGCGACGCGGTCTCCCACGGCGCCACCGGCAAGGGCAACGACCAGGTCCGCTTCGAGCTGGCCTACTACCACTTCAACCCGGCCATCACCGTCGTCGCACCGTGGAGGGAGTGGAAACTCAACTCCCGCCAGGCGCTCATCAACTACGCCAAGCGCAACGACATCCCGATCCCGATCACCAAGAAGCGCCCCTGGTCTTCCGACCGCAACCTGCTGCACATCTCCTTCGAAGGGGGCATCCTGGAGGACACCTGGCTCGAGCCGCCCGAGAACATGTTCGTGCTCACCAAGGCTCCGGAAAAGGCGCCCAACAAGCCGCAGTACGTCGAGATCGAGTTCGAGAAGGGTAACGCGGTAGCCGTCGACGGCGTGCGCATGACCCCGGCGCAGCTGCTCGCGCACCTGAACACCATCGGCGGCGAGCACGGCATCGGCCGCGTCGACCTCCTGGAGAACCGCTCGGTCGGCATGAAGTCCCGCGGCGTGTACGAGACCCCGGGCGGCACCATCCTGCGCGAAGCCCACATGGCGGTCGAGCAGATCACCATGGACCGCGAAGTCATGCACCTGCGTGACTCCCTGATCCCGCGCTACGCGGAGATGATCTACAACGGCTACTGGTTCTCCCCGGAGCGCGAGATGATGCAGTGCCTGATCGACGACTCCCAGAAGACCGTGAACGGCGTCGCCCGTCTCAAGCTCTACAAAGGGCACGTGCGCACCGTGGGCCGCAAGTCCGAGAGCGACTCCCTGTTCAACCTCGACTTCGCGACCTTCGAGAAGGACCAGGTCTACAACCAGGCGGACGCCGAAGGCTTCATCAAGCTGAACTCGCTGAGGCTCAGGATCCGTTCCCTGATGTTGGCCAACAAGAACAAGTAGTTCCGACTGCAGTAGAGGAGGCTCATAGGGGCACGAGGCTTTCGTGCCCCTATCCGCTTATATGGAGCAAAACGGTTTCAAGGCCAGCCACATAGTCACTTCGGTGGTCGCCGTGATCATCGATACCGATGGCAGGGTGCTCCTCACCAAGAGGAACATCCCCCCGTTTCAGGGGGAATGGGTGATGCCGGGGGGGAAGATCGACCTGGGCGAGCCCATCGTGGCGGCGCTCAAGCGCGAGGTCTGGGAAGAGGTCGGCCTCGAAGTGGAAGTGGGCGAGTTGATCGACGTCTTTGAGCACGTGACGCCGGGCGAGGACAACTACCACTTCATCATCATCTACTACCGCTGCACGCCGCTTTACTGCGACGTGAACCACAACAAGGACGAAGTGGCTGAGGCCCGCTGGGTCGAGCCGGCCGAGTTGGAGAGGTACAAGATCCCGGCCGGCGCCCGCTTCATCCTGAGTAAGATCTTTGAAACCAATTGACAATTGACGATTGGCAATTGACAACGATACGGCTACCTGCCACTTCGTACTGGCAAAACGCTGCGTGTTGACAATTGACACTTGTCTCCGGGTGTTAGTTGTCAATTGTCAATTTTCCATTGTCAATTGGGGTTACGCTTGGTCAAGATCGTCGAGAAACACGTCCAGCTCGATTTCCCTCTGGGTCATCACCTGCACTGCCTCATCGCGCAGATCCCGAACCGGCTGCAGCGCCGCGAGCACCTGTTCTCGCTGGTGAACCCGGAAGATCAGTGGCACATGGTGCGCAGCGTTCTCGACTTGGTGGCCGACGGTGCGGGAAACCTGAAGCGGCTGCACTTCCTGATGTTCCCGGAGACTTCGATTCCCGTGTCCCGGTTCGACGACCTGCTCGAGGTGATCGGGGAACGCTTCCGCAACGACACGGTGACCATGTTCGGCCTGGAGCAGATCCGGCTGGAGCAGTACCGGGCGCTCTTGACCCGGTTCCGGGAGGACAACGCCGAGGCATTGGAGTGCGTCGAGCGGGACATCGACTCGGGCGACATCCTGAGTATGCCGGTCAACTGGTGCTGCATCGCCATCAAGGAAACCAGCGGCCGCCTCAGGGTCTTCCTGGAGGCGAAGACGCACCCCTTCCGCGGCGAGGAGTTCCTGGACAAGGACCACGACCTGTACCGCGGGCGCCACTTCTACCTGTTCCGCGGCGAGCCGGCCTGCTTCAACTTCATGACGATCATCTGCCTTGATTACCTCTACCGGGACCTCTACTCCTCCAACATCAAGCAGATCATCGATCACGCCAACCGGCTCTTCTTCACCATGAGGCAGTCGCTGGACGCCCTCTTCGTGATCCAGTGCAACCCAAAGCCCGAGCACAGTGCCTACCGGGACGTGCTGACCGGCTTCTACGGCGAGCACCTCGAGGATACCCCGGGGGTGCGCGAGACGGTCACAGTCTTCGGCAACTGCTCCGACGAGAGTGAGATCGAGGGGGTGCGCTGCCAGAGCTGCTACGGCGTATCGTTTGTGGCCATCAGCGCGCGCCACAAAATGTCCCTGGTCCAGGAGCGGGAGTTCGCCAGCGACGACTTCGATGGTGCGCCGATCTGCCGGTTGAGGTTCGGCACCGGGACCAGGCTTTTCTACTTCAACCTGCCGCTCTACCACGAGCTCGACCCGAGGAGTTCCCGGGTGCCGCTCAAAGTGCACACGGTGCAACGCTGGACCGATGAGGGGTGGATCAAGGCGGGCGACGGTGCGGGGCAGGTACTTTAAAAAGCATTCAACGCGAAGACGCGGAGGCGCAGAGACGCAAAGTAAGGGCTTTCCCGATTAGTCACAAGGTTCCGCGGGTAAAAGTCCCCCTTTGCGAAGGGGGATTTAGGGGGATTTGCTCTAGGTTCGGGAAAGGCAAATCCCCCCCGCCCCCCCTTCGCAAAGGGGGGAGTGGGAGATCGCGGAAGAGAGTCGCCAATCAGGAAAACTTTTGACGGCTAAACCTCACGGCTTTTCCCTTGCGGCTTCGCGCCTTGGCGCCTTTGCGTTACAGAAGTTGCAGTTCTATAAAAAACCAGCAGCAGGAGACCGAAAGACATGTCCAAAGACAAACTGTGGGGTGGCCGTTTCACCCAGCCCACCGACAAGTTCGTAGAAGAGTTCACCGCCTCCATCAACTTCGACAAGCGCCTGTACCACCAGGACATCCGCGGCTCCATCGCCCACGCCACCATGCTGGGCAAGCAGGGCATCATCCCGCTCCAGGACGTCGAGCAGATCGTGCACGGCCTCCGGGAAATCCTGGACAAGATCGAGGCGGGCGACTTCGACTTCTCGGTCTCCCTGGAAGACATCCACATGAACATCGAGGCGCGCCTCTCCGAAAAGATCGGCGACGCGGGCAAGAGGCTCCATACCGGCCGCTCCAGAAACGACCAGGTGGCGCTGGACATCCGCCTCTACCTCAGGGACGAACTGGTGGAGATCTCCGCCTACATCGACCTCCTCATCGACGCGCTCATCTACCAGGCGGAGCAGAACCTCGGCGTCATGATGCCTGGCTTCACCCATCTGCAGACGGCACAACCGATCCTCTTCTCGCACCACATGATGGCCTACCACGAGATGCTCAAGCGCGACAAGGGGCGCATGGAAGACTGCCTGAAGCGCACCAACGTGCTGCCGCTGGGCGCCGGCGCGCTGGCCGGAACCACCTTCCCCATCGACCGCGAGTACGTGGCGGAACTGCTCGACTTCCCCGAGGTGACCAGGAACTCGCTCGACTCGGTCTCCGACCGCGACTTCGCCATCGAGTTCTGCGGGGCGTCCTCGATCCTGATGATGCACCTCTCCCGCTTCGCCGAGGAACTGATCCTCTGGTCCACCAGCGAGTTCAAGTTCGTCGACCTCTCCGACTCCTTCTGCACCGGTTCCTCCATCATGCCGCAGAAGAAGAACCCGGACGTCCCCGAACTGGTGCGCGGCAAGACCGGCCGGGTCTACGGGAACCTCATGTCCCTTCTTACCCTGATGAAATCGCTCCCGCTCGCCTACAACAAGGACATGCAGGAGGACAAGGAGCCGCTGTTCGACACCATCGACACCGTGAAGGGCTCGCTCAAGATCTTCGCCGACATGGTGCGCGAGATGAAGGTGAACGAGGCGCGCATGAAGGTGGCCGCCGGCGCCGGCTTCTCCACCGCGACCGACGTGGCCGACTACCTGGTGAGAAAGGGAATCCCGTTCCGCGACGCCCACGAGATCGTCGGCAAGGCGGTCCGCTACTGCATCGAGAACGAGATGGACATCCCGGAACTCTCCCTGGCCGAGTGGCAGATCTTCTCCAACCGCATCGAGGACGACATCTTCGGCTCCATCACGCTGGAGGCCTCGGTCAACGCCCGCCGCGCAACCGGCGGCACCGCGCTGGAGCGGGTCAAGGCCGAGATCGAACGCGCCAAGGAAGGGCGTTAAACCGTGGCGATCGTGCGTAGATTCCTGCCCCCCCTGTTCCTGGTCGCGTCGCTCGCGCTTGTGCCGGGGTGCGGCAAGAGAGGACAACTGATTCCCCCCGAGGCGCTGGTCCCGGCGCCGATCACCACGCTGGCCGCTCCCCAGAAGGGGGGCGAATTCCAGGTAAGCTGGACCGGCCCGGGGAAGCAGGAAAAGGGAGGCAAGCTGGAAGACCTGGCGGGGTTCCTGCTTTTCCGGCGCAACGTGCTTCCGCCGGCTGAGGACTGCGAGGAGTGCCCGAGCGCGTACAAGCAGTTGGTGCGGGTCGATCTCGAGCTCCCCGAAGGTGTGCGCCAGGTGGGGAGCCTCTGGATCTACGACGACTTCGACCTCAAGAAGGGTCAGACCTACCAGTACAAGGTGCGCTCCTTCACCAAAAGCGGCGCGCAGAGCAAGGATTCCAACAAGGTGCGGCGTACGGCGGTCACCCCTCCCCTCCCCCCGGTGCTGGAGGCGGCGGGCTCGCCCAACGAGGTGACACTGAACTTCGTGGGGCTTCCTCCGGAACAGGGAAGCGCTGCCGGCTACAACGTGTACCGGAGCAAAAAGGGAGAGCCGATGCCGCTCGCCCCGCTCAACAAGGCGCCGCTGACCGGCAACACCTTCCAGGACCAGGAAGTGATCCTGGGAAAAACCTACAGCTACGCCGTGACCAGCGTCGCCACCGTCGACGGCCAGACCGTCGAAAGCGCGCCGTCCAACGTCGTCGATGCGGGGCTGGTGCTCCCGGACTAGCTCCCGTTGCCTTTTCAGCCCTTTCATGATAATAACCGGGGACACTTTTAACGTCAGGACGCCCCTCCGTGGGCGCATTTGGAGCAGGTATGAAGATCACGAGAAGTGAGGTGGAGCACGTAGCCAGGCTGGCCCGACTGGAGCTTTCCGACAGCGAGCTGGACACCTTCACCGGACAGATGGACGGCATCCTCGCCTACGTCGAGAAGCTGAACGCACTGGATACCGAGGGGATCGTACCGACCTCGCACGCGGTGCCGATGGAAAACGCCTTCCGCCCCGACCAGCCCGCCGACTCGATCGGCGTGGAAGCCGCCCTCGCCAACGCGCCGCAGCGCGCGGAGAGCTTTTTCAGGGTGCCGAAGGTAATAGAATAGCTGTCGGACCAGTCAGACTGGTCGGACTAGTCGGACTAGTCCGACAACTTTGAGATCGGAGTCTTTAATGGAAATTTTCGACCTTACCATACACGAGCTGCACGAGAAGCTTAAGGCGAAGGAGGTCTCCTCCGTCGAGGCGACCCGCGCCATGCTGGATCGCATCGAGGCGGTTGACGGCCAGGTGAACGCCTACATCACGGTCACCCCGGAGCAGGCACTGGTCGAGGCGGAAGCGGCAGACAAGCGCATCGCCGCCGGCGACATCGCCCCCTTGACCGGCATTCCCGTCGGCCTCAAGGACATCTTCATCACCAAGGGGATCCGCACCACCTGCGGCTCCCGCATCCTGGAAAACTTCGTCCCCCCCTACGACGGCACCGCGGTCGCCAAGCTCAAGGAGCAGGGCGCAGTCATCGTGGGCAAGCTGAACCAGGACGAGTTCGCCATGGGAAGCTCCAACGAGTCCTCCTACTTCGGGCCGGTGAAGAACCCCTGGAACCTCGAGTGCACCCCGGGCGGCTCCTCCGGCGGTTCCGCCGCCGCCATCGCCGCGCGCACCGCGACCGCGACCCTCGGCACCGACACCGGCGGCTCCATCCGCCAGCCCGCTTCGCACTGCTCCTGTGTCGGTTTGAAGCCCACCTACGGCCGCGTCTCCCGCTACGGCGTGATCGCCTACGCCTCGTCCTTGGACCAGGTCGGGCCGCTCACCCGTGACGTCACCGACGCCGCGCTCCTTTTGGGTGCCGTTGCCGGGCACGACCCCAAAGACTCCACCTCGGTCAACACCCCGGTCCCCGACTACGTCGCCGGGCTTGCCACGGGCGTCAAGGGGCTGAAGATCGGTCTCCCGAAGCAGTACTTCATCGAGGGTCTCGACCCCGACGTGAAGCGCGCCATGGACGAGGCGATCGCCCTCTACAAGAGCCTGGGCGCCGAGATGCGCGAGGTGAGCCTGCCGCACACCGAATACGCCGTCGCCACCTACTACCTGATCGCCACCGCCGAGGCGAGCTCCAACCTGGCACGCTACGACGGCGTCCGCTTCGGGCACCGCGCCGAGGACGCGCGCGGCCTGAAGGAGATGTTCGCCAAGACCCGCGCCGAGGGCTTCGGCTCCGAGGTGAAGAGAAGGATCATGCTCGGGACCTACGCCCTCTCCTCCGGCTACTATGACGCCTACTACGTCAAGGCCCAGAAGGTCAGGACCCTGATCATGCAGGATTTCCTGAACGCCTTCAACGAGGTGGACGTACTCTTGACCCCGATCGCGCCGACGCCCCCCTTCAAGATCGGGGAGAAACTGGCCGACCCGCTGCAGATGTACCTTTCCGACATCTTCACCATTCCGGTGAACCTGGCGGGCACCTGCGGCATCAGCATCCCGGCCGGTTTCAGCGCCGCCGGTCTTCCCATCGGCCTGCAGCTGATCGGCAAGCCGTTCGGTGAAGCCACCATCCTCTCCACCGCCTACGCGTTCGAGAAGGAGACCCAGTGGCACCTGAAGAAGGCGCCGCTTTAGCCTTTCCCCCCTCCCCAGCCCTCCCCCTCCGGGGGAGGGAGTAGCAACTCCCACGCTTGGGCGAGAGTTAACTCCTCCCCCAGGAGGGGGGAGGTCGGGAGGGGGGCAGCATCACACAGAAAACAACTCTGTCGGAGCTATCTATGAAATATCAGGTTGTCATCGGGCTTGAGGTGCACACCCAGCTCACCACCAACACCAAGATCTTCTGCGGCTGTTCGACCCGCTTCGGCGCCGAGCCGAACTCCCAGACCTGCCCGGTCTGCCTCGGCTTCCCCGGCGCACTCCCGGTCCTCAACAAGCAGGTGGTGGAAAACGCCATCCGCGCCGGACTCGCGACCAACTGCTCCATCACCCAGAGAAACGTCTTCGCCAGGAAGAACTACTTCTACCCGGACCTCCCCAAGGGGTACCAGATCAGCCAGTTCGACCTCCCCATCTGCCAGCACGGTCACCTGGACATCGAGGTGGACGGGGAAACGAAGCGGATCGGCATCACCCGCATCCACATGGAGGAGGACGCCGGCAAGCTGGTGCACGCCGACATCCCCGGGGTGGACGATTCCTGCGTCGACCTGAACCGCGCCTGCACGCCCCTTCTGGAGATCGTCTCCGAGCCGGACATGCGCTCGCCGGACGAGGCCATCGCCTACCTCAAGAAGCTGCACCAGATCGTCATGTACCTGGGCATCTGCGACGGCAACCTCGAGGAAGGAAGCTTCCGCTGCGACGCCAACGTGTCGCTCATGCCGGTCGGCTCCACCGTCTTCGGCACCCGCGCGGAGCTTAAGAACATCAACTCCTTCAAGTTCATCAAGCAGGCTATCGAGTACGAGATCGAGCGCCAGGCCGAAATCTTGGACGACGGCGGCAAGGTGATCCAGGAAACCCGCCTCTTCGACCCGAACACCGGCACCACCCGCTCCATGCGCGGCAAGGAGGAGGCCCACGACTACCGCTACTTCCCGGACCCGGACCTCGTTCCGGTGTTGATCCCGGACCAGTGGATCGAGGACGTGCGCGCCACGCTGCCGGAACTGCCTGAGGCTAAGCGCGCCCGCTATGTCGCGGAACTGGGGCTTCCCGAGTACGACGCCGAGGTGCTGGTATCGAGCCGCGAACTGGCGCAGTACTACGAGGAGACCGTCGCCCGCTTCCCGCAGGCGAAGACGGTTTCCAACTGGGTCATGGGGGAGGTCTCCCGCGCCCTCAACGAGGACAACAACCGCTCAATCACCGACTGTCCGGTGACCCCGGCGCTGTTGGCCGACATGTTGAAACTGATGGAGAAAGGAACCATCTCCGGCAAGATCGCCAAGACCGTGTTCGACGAGATGTACAAGACGGGCAAGGCGCCGGAGAAGATCGTCGAAGAGAAGGGGCTGGTGCAGGTATCGGACACCGGCGCCATCGAGGCGATGGTGGACGAAGTATTAAACAACAACCCGGCCCAGGTCGAACAGTACCGTGGCGGCAAGGAGACCGTTTTCGGCTTCTTCGTCGGCCAGGTCATGCGCGCCTCCAAAGGGAAGGCCAACCCCGCGGTCGTGAACGAGCTTCTGCTGAAGAAGTTGAAGGGATAAAAACAAAGTCAACGGCATCGCACGCGGATCGAACGGAAAAAACGGAAAAGGCAGAATCAATCGTTTTTTGGCTTAACCCAAAATCGTTTTTGAAGTACCCGCCTTTATCCGCACGTTTCCGTCAAATCCGTGTGCGACGGTGTTATCGAACGGAAAAAACGGAAAAGGCAGAATCAATCGTTTTTGGTTTAACCCAAAATCGTTTTTGAAGTACCCGCCTTTATCCGCACGTTTCCGTCAAATCCGTGTGCGACGGTGTTGTTTTTTCGAGGTAATAAATGTCTTTCAGAACCATTGAGTGGCGCGACAACAAGGTGATCATGATAGACCAGACCCGGCTCCCGGCCGAGGAGGTCTACAACGAGTACACGGACTTCAAAGGGGTCGCCGAGGCCATCCGCGGCATGGTCGTCCGTGGCGCACCGGCCATAGGCATCGCCGCCGCCATGGGTGTCGCTATCGGCGCACGCGAGATCATCGCCGACAGCTTCGACACCTTCTACCGCCAACTCGAAAACGTCTGCGACGTCCTGGGCCGCACCCGCCCCACCGCGGTCAACCTGTTCTGGGGACTGGAGCGGATGAAACGGGTGGCGCTGCAGCACAAGGAACTCGACCTCAACTCGATCCGCGAAATCCTGAAGGCTGAAGCGATCAGCATCGAGGCGGAAGACCTCGCCATCTGCAAGGAGATCGGCCGCCACGGCGCCGCACTGGTCAAGGAGGGAGCCTCCATCCTCACCCACTGCAACGCAGGGGGCTTAGCCACCGCCGGCTACGGCACCGCGCTGGGCGTCATCCGCGGCGCGCACGAGGCGGGCAAAAACATCCGCGTCTTCGCGGACGAAACCCGTCCCTGGCTCCAGGGCGCGCGCCTCACCGCCTGGGAACTGATGAAGGATTCCATCCCGGTGACCCTCATCTCCGACAACATGGCCGGCTGGCTCATGAAAAGCGGACAGATCGACTTCTGCGTAGTCGGCGCCGACCGCATCGCGGCCAACGGCGACACCGCCAACAAGATCGGCACCTACTCCGTCGCGGTCCTCGCCAAGGAGAACCGGATCCCGTTCTACGTGGCCGCACCGATCTCCACCCTGGATCTGAAGCTCGCCAACGGCGACCAGATCCCCATCGAGGAGCGCAGCCCCGAAGAGGTGACCAAGGTGCAGGGCGTCACCATCGCACCGGAAGGCGTCAAGGTCAGAAACCCCGCCTTCGATGTCACCCCCGCCCGCTACATCACCGGCATCATCACTGAAAAAGGGGTGGTGCGCGGCGACTACGAGAGGGAGCTGAAGGCACTGGTCGGACTATGAGCCGCCTCGCCGACCTCGCCGCGCTGCTGCTGTCCGCGCTCTCCGAGCCGGACAAAGCTGATCTGTCCCACCAGTTGGAACAGGTCGGCTTCAGCTATGGCGCACGGTCGGTGGAAAACCTGCGGCTCCTCTCCGAGATGCTGCCCGGCGAGCGCCTGGTCGAACTGGCGCTCGCCGCACTCGCCACCCCGCTTCCCGATATGGCGCTGAACGGCTTCGAACGTATCAGCACCGTGGTGCCGCGCGAGGTCCTGCTGGAGATCTGCTCCCGCCGCGCAGTCACCATCCAGCTGATGAACATCTGCGGCTCCTCCCCTTTCCTCACCAACATCATCTGCCGGGACCCTTCTTACCTGCGGCGTCTCTTCATCGAGCGCGAGATCATGCAGCGCCGCAGCGAGGACGAGATGCTGCAGGCCCTGCGCGACCGCGTCCCGACAGGCACCAGCTACGCCGATCTCTTCTCCTGCCTGCGCCGCTTCAAGTACGCGGAGATGCTGCGCATCGCCGCACGGGACCTGAACGGTCTGGCCACCCTGGAGGAGGTCACCGGCGAACTGTCGGCACTGGCCGCGGCCACGCTGCAACTAGCCTACGAGGCCGCCTTCACCCAACTGGTGCAAGAGCACGGCACGCCGATGGAAAACAGCCCCGACGGGTTGATCCCCGCGGAATTCACCATCATCGGCATGGGCAAGTTCGGCGGCAGGGAGCTCAACTTCTCCTCCGACATCGACCTGATCTACTTCTACTCCTCCGACAAGGGCGAGTGCACCGGCATCCCGGACGGCCGCGGCGGGTTCAAGAACAAGCTCTCGCTGCACACCTTCTTCGTCAAGCTCGCGGAAATGGTGAGCCGCGCCATCTCCCAGGTCACCGAGGACGGTTTCGTGTTCCGGGTCGACATGGGGCTGCGGCCCGACGGCAAGGCCGGGGACCTCGCCAGCTCCATGCGCTCCGCCGAGGTGTACTACGAGGCCTGGGGCCAGTCCTGGGAACGCGCCGCCATGATGAAGGCCCGCCCCGTCGCGGGCTCCATCGAGCTGGGCCAGCGGATCCTCGCCGCGCTCACCCCGTTCATCTACCGCCGCTACCTCGATTACAACCTGATCGAGGACATGATGGCGATGAAGAAGAAGATCGACGCATCCCTGGCCAGGAACCAGGAAGGGGAGATCAACATCAAGCTCGGCCGCGGCGGCATCAGGGAGATCGAGTTCTTCATCCAGGCGCTGCAACTGGTCTACGCCGGCAAGAACCCGCACCTGCGCGAGCGCAATTCGCTCAAGGCCCTGCAGACCCTCTACCAGGCGCGCATCATCAAGGAAGCCGACTGCACCGCCCTTTCCGACGCCTACCGCTTCCTGCGTACCGTCGAGCACCGGATCCAGGTGGTGCAGGAGAGACAGACCCACGCCCTGCCCAGAAAGGACGAGGAAATGCACGCGTTGGCGCGCCGCTGCGGCTACCTCAGGAAGGACGGGTTGCACCGGTTCCGGGAGACACTGGAAGGGCACCGGCGCGCCGTCTCCGCCATCTACGGCGACCTCTTCCTGTCGCGCGACGAGAAGATCAAGGAGGAGGTGCTCCCCGAGGTGCACTTCTTCTTCGACCACAACGCCGACCCGGACCTCATCAAGGACATGCTCGAGGAGCGCCACTTCGAGCACCCCGATGCCGCCTACCAGAATCTCCTGGTGCTGCGCGACGGCCCCGCCAAGGTGAACCTGACCGAACAGGGCAGACGCACCCTGGAGAAGATCGCCCCCCTGTTCCTGCAGGAGGTCTTCCACAGCCCCGACCCCGACCTGGCACTCGCGAACCTGGAACGCTTCCTCTCCTCGCAGAGAACCCGCTCCTCCATCTACGCTTTGCTTGCCGAAAACCGCGACATCCTGAAGCTCCTCACCTCCATGTTCGGCATGTCCGAGTTCCTGTCCAAGATCTTCATCGGCCACCCGGAACTTTTGGACAGCATGACCACGCGCGGCTACGCCTATCTGCAGAAGGAGCGGGCCGCCATGGCCAAGGAGCTGGACGGTTTCATCACCCAGGCCGACGGATTCGAGGAGCAACTGGACGCGATGCGGAGCTACCGCCACGAGGAGTTCCTGCGCATCGGCATGAACGACATCTACGGCAAGATGAAGCAGCCCGAGGTGGCGCAGCAGCTAACCGACCTGGCCGACGTGACCCTGGCCGCGGCCTGCTGCATAGCGACCGGAGAGCTGGCCCGTTTCGGCCGCCCCATCGTCGTCGAGGAGGACGGCACCAGGCATCAGGCCGCATTCGCCATCGTCGCCATGGGTAAACTGGGCGGTTTCGAGCTGAACTACCACTCCGACCTGGACATCATCTACATCTACGACGGGCAGGGGTTCACCGACGGGGAGAAGAGCATCACCAACCGCGAGTACTTCGCGAAACTCGGACAGAAGATCATCCTGGTGCTGACCACCCAGACCCGCGAGGGGTACGCCTACAAGATCGACACCAGGCTGCGTCCTTCGGGGAATGCCGGCCCCCTGGTCACGTCCCTGGAATCCTTCCAGAGCTACCACGCCACCGAGGCACAGATCTGGGAGCGCCAGGCGCTCACCAAGGCGCGGGTGACCTACGGCGACCCGCGGCTGAAGGAAAAGGTGGAGCAGGTCATCGAGCAGACGGTTTACGGCGCCAGCGCCGATGATAACGTGCGCAAGGAGATCCACCGGCTCAGGATGCGCATGGAGAACGAGCTCGCCAAGGAATCGACCGGGAGCTACAACATCAAGACCGGTCGCGGCGGCATGGTCGATGTCGAGTTCATCATCCAGTTCCTGCAATTGAAGTACGGCTGCGAGCACCGCGAGATCCGCAGTTGCAACTCACTGGAAGCCCTCGATGCCATGCGCATGCTCGGCATCGTTTCCGAGCCGGATTACCAATCGCTTGCCGAAGGGTACCGCTTCCTGCGCCGCCTCGAGAACCGGCTGAGGATCATCCACGACTACTCGATGAACGACCTGGGCGGGCCGCTCAAATACCTGAACAAGCTCGCGAGGAGGCTCGGCTACGACCCCATGTTGAAGAACCCCGGACAGGCGCTCATGGCGGATTACGAGCGGGTGACCGAGGCCGTGCGCGAGGTGTACGGCAGGATTCTGGGCGAGGAAAACACCAAAGGCAATTAACAGGGATAAAAGGGATACAGGGGATAAGATCTAAAACCCAATTTTTTGGTTTGAGACCCAAGTCCTTTATGCCTTAAAGGCCTTTATCCCTTTTATCCCTTTTATCCCTGTAAATGATTTTTTTTGGAGGTCGCATTGGAAGTACGTATTTACTACGAAGACACCGACGCAGGCGGGGTGGTGTACCACTCCAACTACATAAGCTACATGGAAAGGGCGAGGACGGAGTTTCTCAGGACGCACGGGCTATCGGTCCGCGAGATGCACGACATGGGGATCATCTTCCCGGTAGTCCACATCGACGCCAGCTTCCGCGCACCGGCGCGGCTGGACGACCTGCTGGTGGTGCGCACCCAGATCGCGACGCTGAAGAACAGCTCGTTCACGGTGGCGCAGCAGGTGGTGAGAAAGGAAGACGACAAGTTGCTGGTGGAGGCCAAGGTGACGCTGGCCTGCGTGAGTCCGGAGATGAAGGCCCGACGCCTGCCCAACGAGATCAGGGAGTTGTTCACCAGGTTGTTGGAGGAGAACGGCTAGGTAGGGAGAAGGGACAGGCTCCGTCAGGTGCCTGTCCCTTTAGCGGAACGCTTCTCTCAGCTCCGCCAGCTTCATCAAAAACAAAGGGGACTGGCACCTAGCGGAGCCAGTCCCCTTTTATGAAAGGAAACGGTCAGTGTGCGTCCTGAGTGGGCGGGTTCTTCTTTTCCCTGCGCTCCTCGAGGATCATGTCGATGGCCAGGATGAAGACGCCGACGCAGATGGCGGAGTCGGCGATGTTGAAGGCGGGCCAGTGATGCCCCTTCCAATGCACATCGAGGAAGTCGATGACCTCGCCCAGACGGACCCGGTCGATCATGTTGCCGAGCGCTCCCGAGAAGATCAGCGACAAAGAGGCGACGTTCAGGGTCTGGTCGTCCCGCAGCTTGCCGACCGCCACCAGGATCACGATGACCGCGATGCTCGAGACCAGCAGGAAGAACGGAAGCCGGTAGCTCGAAGTGGCCAGGATGCCGAAGGCGGCCCCCTTGTTGCGCAGATAGGTGATGTTGAAGAGCCCCTCTATGACGGGATAGGAGCTGTGCAGGGTCATGGTCCTGTCGATGTAGAGCTTGCTCAACTGGTCCAGCACCAGTACCAGCGCCGATACCGCCGCGAGGATGATGTATTTTGGTTTCATAGGATCCCTAGGTTGCAATCGCCCCCCCTCCCTTGACGGGAGGGGGCTGGGGGGTGGGTGAAGCAGCCAACATCGTCGCAGGTGGCACCTTCCCCCCCACCCCAACCCTCCCCCGCAAGGGGGGAGGGGGAGTGATGAAGGTAGTTTATTTCACGGCCGCAAGACATTTCGGGCAAATGCCCGCGTGCTCGGCATCCTTGCCGAGTTCCTCGCTGTAGCACCAGCAGCGCTCGCATTTCTCGCCGGGAGCCGCGCTCACACCCACCTCCAGCCCTTCGATCCCTTCCGCCACGTAGACGTCGCCGGCCAGTTCGCCGACCAGTCCAGCCTTGGAAACGATGAAGATCTCGGCAAGCTGCGCCTCGTAATCCTTGAGGAACGCCGCGGTGTCGCCGGTAGCCTTGATGGCGACGGCGGCGTCGAGGGAGTGGCCGATCACCTTCTTGACGCGGGCGAGCTCGAGCGCCTTGGAAACTTCGGAGCGGATCTTGATGATCTTCTCCCAGCGGGCGGCCAGCGCCTCGTCCTTGACCTCCGGGGTAAGCGCCGGGAAGAGCGCCAGATGCACGCTCTCTTCGCGAGTGCCCGGCATCTCGGCCCAGACTTCCTCGGCGGTGAAGGAGAGTACCGGCGCCACCATGCGCACCAGCGCGTCCAGGATCTTGTACATCACGGTCTGGCCGCTTCTCCTGGCCAGCGAATCGCCCTTGGAGGTATAGACGCGGTCCTTGAGGATGTCGAGGTAGAAGGCGCTCATCTCGACGGTGCAGAAGCCGTTCACCGCGTGGTAGAGGATGTGGAACTCGCTGTCGGTGTAGGAGGCAAGCACCTTCTCCTTCAAGAGTTCCAGCTGGTGCATGGCCCAGCGGTCCAGCTCCGGCATGTCGGCGTAAGCGACGCAGTCGGTGTCGGGGTTGAAGTCGTGGATGTTGCCCAGGATGTAACGGCAGGTGTTCCTGATGCGGCGGTAGCTCTCGGAGAGCCGGGTCAGGATCTCCTGGGAGATGCGCAGATCGTCGCGGTAGTCCTGCGCGGCGACCCACAGACGCAGCACGTCGGCGCCGAACTTCTTGATGACGTCCTCGGGTGCCACCACGTTGCCCACGGACTTGCTCATCTTGCGGCCGGCGCCGTCCATGACGAAGCCGTGGGTGAGCACGTTCTTGTAGGGGGCGCGGCCGCGGGTGCCGACGCTGGCCAAAAGCGAGGAGTGGAACCAGCCGCGGTGCTGGTCGCTTCCTTCCAGGTACATGTCGGCCGGCGAACCGAGATTGTCGCGCAGCTCGAGCACGGCGGCGTGCGAGGTGCCGGAGTCGAACCAGACGTCGAGAATGTCGCCTTCCTTCTCGAATTCGTTCTTGCCGCAGGAGGGGCAGGTAGTCCCTTCCGGCAGGAACTTGGCGGCATCCCAGTCGTACCAGATGTCGGAGGTGTGCTCGGCGAAGAGGTCGGCCACGCGGTGCATGATCGTGCCGTCGGCGAGCACGTGCCCGCAGCTCTTGCAGTAGAAGGCGGCGATGGGCACGCCCCAGGAGCGCTGACGGGAAACGCACCAGTCCGGGCGGTTCTCGATCATGCCGTAGATGCGCTCACGCCCCCACTTCGGGATCCAGTTCACGTTGTTGATCTCGGTCAGCGCCCGGCCGCGCAGGTCGTTCTTCTGCATGGAGATGAACCACTGCTCGGTGGCGCGGAAGATGACCGGCTTCTTGCAGCGCCAGCAGTGCGGGTAGGAGTGCGAGATCTCCTTGGAACCCAGAAGGGCACCCACCTCGATCAGCTTCTCGATGACGTTCTTGTTGGCGTCGAACACGAACTGGCCGCCGAAGAACTCGATGTTCTCGTAGAAGCGGCCGCGGTTGTCGACCGGGTTGTAGATGTCGAGACCGGACGCAAGGCCGAGCTCGTAGTCTTCCTGGCCGTGGCCGGGGGCGGTGTGGACGCAGCCGGTACCGGCTTCCAGGGTGACATGCTCACCCAGGAGGATGATGGAATCCTGGTCGTAGAACGGGTGGCGGGCCAGCTTCTTCTCCAGCAGCGTGGAGGGGAACTTCGCCAGCACGGTCCCTTCCGCGCCGATCTCCTTCAGGAAGCTTTCTTTCAGGCCGTCGGCCACGATGACCACGTCGCCGCTATTGAGCACGAGCGCCACGTAGTCGAGCTCCGGGTGCAGGGCGATGGCGAGGTTCGCGGGGAGGGTCCACGGGGTGGTGGTCCAGATCACCATGGAGGGCTTCTTGCCGGCAAGTTCCGGCACCGCGCTCCCCAGGTCCTCCTTGAGCGGGAACTTCACGAACACGGAGGGGGACTTGTGGTCGGCGTACTCGACCTCGGCCTCGGCCAGCGCCGTGCCGCAGGAGGAGCACCAGTGCACCGGCTTCTTACCCTTGTAGAGGCCGCCGTTCTCGGCGAAGCGCGCCAGTTCGCGGGCGGTGGCCCCCTCGTAGCTCGCGTTCATGGTCAGGTACGGCTCGTCCCAGTCGCCGAAAATGCCCAGGCGCTCGAACTCGGCGCGCTGGATGCCGACGAACTTGGCGGCGTACTCGCGGCAGAGCTTGCGCATCTCCAGCTTGGAGATCTCGTGCTTCTTGGAACCGAGGTTCTTCTCGACCTGCAGCTCGATGGGGAGGCCGTGGCAGTCCCAACCCGGAACGTAGGGGGCGGCGAAGCCTTCCATGCGCTTGCTCTTCAGCACGATGTCTTTCAGGATCTTGTTCAGCGCGTGGCCGATATGGATGTGCCCGTTGGCGTAGGGAGGGCCGTCGTGCAGCACGTAACGCGGCTTGCCTTTGCCGGCCTCCTCGATCTTCTGGTGTATGTCAACCTCGCCCCACTGCTTGAGCATCTCGGGCTCGCGCTGGGGAAGATTTCCCTTCATCGGGAAGTTGGTGCTGGGGAGATTGAGAGTGTCCTTATAATCCATATAAACGGCCTCCGAACTGTCAGTTTAAGCCATGAGAGAAACGACTTAAGCTACAAGCAATAGTCAACAATGTCAAGCGCAAACAAGGATTTCCGCCCATTACAGGGCAACGCCGACTCTCGTCACTCCACCCTATTCACAAGGCAAAGATGGCAAAGGAGAGGCCGATGGTATAAAAAGCGGAGAGATGTCGATATACCGGCCCTTTGCGCGGTTTTTCTTGTCACTGGTGCAGAGCGGTGCTATAAGTTGCGCGCTGTTACCATCTGGAGGCGTGCTCCATGCAGAAACACGAACAATCATATTGGGGCGGGGTAGTGAAATCGATGGGCCTGGTTTTCGGCGACATCGGTACGAGCCCCATCTATACCCTCTCCGTCATCTTCGCCCTTACCAAACCGACTGCGGACAACATCTTCGGCATCCTGTCGCTGATCGTGTGGACTCTGTTCATCCTGGTCACCGTCGAGTACGCCTGGCTCGCCATGAGCCTCGGCCGAAAGGGCGAAGGGGGTACCATCGTCTTGAAGGAGATCCTGGTCCGCCTGCTCAAGGGGGGGCGCGCCATGGGTTTCATCGGCCTGCTCTCCTTCATCGGGGTGTCCCTGCTTTTGGGTGACGGCGTCATCACGCCCGCGATTTCCATACTCTCCGCCGTCGAAGGTCTCGAGCTGATACCGGCCACCGCGAACCTGTCCCAGGCGGGCGTGATCGCCATCGCCGCGACCATCGCCATCATCCTCTTCATCTTCCAGTCCAAGGGAACCGACAAGGTGGCAGGCGCCTTCGGCCCCCTCATGGTGCTCTGGTTCTCCGCCCTTACCGTGTCGGGGCTGATCGCCATCGTGGGGCACCCCGAGGTGCTCAAGTCCATTTCGCCGTGGTACGCCATCAAGTTCTTCCTGGACAACGGGATGTCCGCCTTCTTCGTCCTCTCCGAGGTAATCCTGTGCGCCACAGGGGGCGAGGCGCTCTACGCCGACATGGGACACCTGGGCCGAAAGCCGATCGTGCGCGCGTGGTACTTCGTCTTCATCGCCCTGGTGATCAACTACCTGGGGCAGGGCGCCTTCCTGCTGGATCACCAGCACGAGAAGAACACCCTGTTCGGCATGATCCACGACCAGTCCCAGATCCTGTACATCCCCTTCCTGCTGCTCACCATCCTGGCCACGGTGATCGCCTCGCAGGCGCTCATCAGCGGCGTGTTCTCGATCATCTACCAGGGGATCACCACCAGGATCATGCCCCTCATGAAGGTGGATTACACCTCGAGCCACCTCAAATCGCAGATCTACATCGGCTCGGTGAACTGGACCCTGATGGTGCTGGTTATCTTCATCATGCTGCTCTTCGGTAAGTCCGAGAACCTGGCCGCGGCCTACGGCCTCGCCGTCACCGGCAGCATGACCATCACCGGCATCATGATGACCTGGATCTTCGCCAACACCACCAAGAGGTGGAAGGTCCCCATCGCCATCGCCGTCACCCTGGTCGACTCCGTGTTCCTGATCGCCAACCTGAACAAGCTGCCGCACGGCGGCTACTGGTCCCTGATCCTGGCCTCGGTGCCGTTTCTGACCATCCTGCTCTGGACCAAGGGGCAGCGCGCCCTGTACCGCGCCCTCAAGCCGCTGGACGTGGAGACCTTCCTCATGTCCTACGAGCAGATCTTCGCCAAGAACCGCACCATCCCCGGGACCGGCCTCTTCTTTACCCGTGAGTGGGCGGTGGTGCCCCCGTATGTCGTGCACTGCATCATCCGCAGCAACATCATCTACGAGCGCAACGTCTTCATCTCCATCATCAGGACCGACGAGCCCTTCGGCGTTTCCTACAAGCTGACCGAAAACCGGGGCAGCGGCCTGGACTCCTTCGAGATCTTCGCCGGGTACATGGAGGTGATCGACATCGAAAGCCTCCTGAAGAAGAACAACATCCACGAGAAGGTCATCTTCTACGGCGTCGAGGACATCACCACCAACAACCCGATCTGGAAGGTGTTCAACGCCATCAAGAAGCTGAGCCCGAACTTCGTCCAGTTCAACCAGCTCCCCGCCAGCAAGCTGCAGGGGGTCCTGACCAGGGTGGAGATGTAGCTACGGAGTTGCAGCAAAAGGAAAAGGGCCGCCCCCTCGACGGGAGCGGCCCTTTTTTCGTTGGTGGGGGACTGGCTCCGCCAGGAGCCTGTCCCCTTCTTGCTTGGAGCTTGAAAAGATAACTGAGATGAATGGAGCGTTCCGCTAAAGGGACAGGCACCTAAAGGAGCCAGTCCCTTCTGCTTAGACCGTATCCAGCAGGTGCCCCCAGTCATCCTTCATCTGGATCCGGTGCAGGGCGTTCAGACCGTTCACCTCATAAAAGATCTGGTCCGCCTCTTCCTGTGAAAGCCCGACCTTGGGTCGCACCCCCATCCAGTGGCTGAAGTTGCCGGAGGGGGACTCCAGCGGGCGCGGCAGCGGCGGTCCCGGCTTGTACTTCCCTTCCACGAAGATTGCAGCCTCGTACTGGCGGCCGTGCTTCACCAGGCATATTTCCAGCAAAGAGCCCGTGTTCTGCAGCACGCGCTCGATGATAACTTCCTGTACTTCCATATCGTCCGGCATCTCCGTGTATTCGCTCATAGCATCTCTCCGTTTCCCCGCTGCGGGGCGTCTGTTTGATTCTTCCTACTCTTCGGAAGAGGCGGCCGTCGACTTTAGGAGTTTTGGAAACTTTCGCTGCTACCTCGTCGCCTCCGGCGGCTGTTCGAGGCAAGCCAGGCGCAGCTTCACGATGAGCGGCAGGTGGTCCGACGCGACGCCGGTCAGCCTGGTGCGCGGGATCAGTTCGCTCTCGACCGCGAGGTCGGGGGAGATGAAGATGTGGTCGAACCGGAGCATGGGCATGTTGCTCGGGAAGGTGAACTGGGTGTGCCCGAATTTAAGCCGTTCCTGCTCGTCCTGCAGTGCGTTTCTGAGACGTTTGTGGATGCTCCAGCTGGGAAGGGTGTTGAAGTCGCCGCACAGCACCACCGGCGGACGGCAGTCCGGGTGTGCGAGCCATTCAGCACCGGTGAGCACCTTGGCCTGGTAGCCGCGCTCCCGGGGGGTAAGTCCGAGGTGGGTGTTCACCAGCTGCAGTTTTTGGCCGCAGACATCTATCTCCACCCACATCACGCCCCGCGGCACCATGGTCCGGTAGCGGTTCTCCGGATGCAGCCCCCCCGCCCGGACCAGACGCATCGGAAAGCGGCTGAAGACCACGTTGCCCCACCGTTCCCGTTCGAGATTGTAGTGAACGTCCCTTCTGACCACCAGCGCCAATTCATGCGCCAGATCCTGACAGGCACCGCCGGTCTCGGGGCGAAAACGCGCGCCGGGAAGTTCCTGAAGCGCCACGATGTCCGGCTGGTAACTTTCGATCACCTCGGCGATGCGCGCGGCCGAGGTGCGGCCGTCGTTGCCGGTCAACCGGTGCACGTTGTAGGTCATGACAGTGAAGGTGCCATCGTTTTCGGACATACCAGCCGCCTTTCTCCTACCTTAGGAACCGGGACGTAAAAAACAACGACAGGAATTATACCGGGTTTTACGAGGGGTGCGGGCGGTAAGAAGGTTAAGCAGGCGAGATTGGCGGATGCAGGCGTACATGTCCCCCTCCCCTTGCGGGAGGGGGTTAGGGGGTGGGGGAAGGTGCCACATCTGCGGTCATGGCAAGGTCACCCACCCCCCTGCCCCCTCCCGTCAAGGGAGGGGGAGAGCTGGGAAACGGGATTGGTGCTGCAGCGCCCCCCCTACTCCTTGGCGGATGAGACGTCGAAGCGGTCGATCTCGTTTTGCAGCACGCTGATCTGACCGGCCAGGGCCGAGGTGCTTTCGCCGAGCACTTTGACCGCCCCGATGTTGCTCTCGGTGGCGGACTTGATGCTCTCAACGGCCGGGAGCACCTGGTCGGCGCCCCTGCTCTGCTCGTCGCACGCCTTCTGGATGCGTTTGATCATCTCGGTGATGTTCTCTGTCGAGTTGGCGATGAACTTGCCGACGTTGCTCTGCTCACGGGTCGAGCTCTTCACCTGGTCGGTAAGCATTTTCATCTTCTCCACCGCGTTCAGCACGAGACTGCTCCCCTCCCCCTGCTCGCGGGTGGAGATGGCGATCTGGCGCACCATGGTGGTGACGTTGTCGGTGGTCTCCCTGATCATCAGGCTGCCGCGCGCCTGCTCGGCGGTGGCCCGGGCGATGCCGTTCACCTGCTCGGTGGCCTGCTGCACCCCGGCGACGATCTTCTCCAGCGCCTCGCCCGACTTACGGGACAACTCCTCCCCTTGGGCGATGTTCTGCTCCGCCTGCCGGATGGCGACCACCGCCCGGTCGGTCTCTTCGAGGACGCCGTTGATGACCTCGGAGATTTTCCTGGTGGATGCGCTGGTGCGCTCGGCGAGCTGCTTGATCTCGCCGGCCACGACGGCGAAGCCCTTGCCGTGTTCGCCGGCCTGGGCCGCGATAATGGCGGCATTGAGGGCCAAAAGGTTGGTCTGCTCGGCCACGTCGTCGATGACCGAGAGGATAGTGCCAATGTCGCCGGCGCGCTGGGAGAGGGTCGCTATGACCTCCGAGGTGATGCGCGAGGAGGCCTTGATGGCGCTGATGCCGAGGATGGTCGACTCTACCGCGCTCTTGCCCACCTCGGCGTCCTGCTTGACGGTCTCGGAGATCTTCACCGTGTTCAGCGCGTTCTTTTCCACTTCCTTGATCGAACTGTCCATCTCCACGATGGAGGAGGAGTTGATGCTGGCCTCCTCGAGGAGCAGGTCGGCATTTCTCCCCACCTGCTTGATGGAGGCCGCCATCTCGATGATGGCCGAACCGACCTCGTCCACCTGCTGGGCCAGTGCCTCGGCGTTCAACGCCACTTCCTCGATGCTGGAGGCCATCTCGAGCACCGAAGAGGAGCTCTCCGACGCCGACTGCGACAGCCCCTCCACCGCACGTGCCACCCCCTTGATCGAGGAGGTGATCTGGGTCATCGCGCTGGAAGCCTCTTCAACGGAGGTGGACTGCTGCTCGGCGACCCACACCACCGTGCCGGAAACCTGCATCAGGTTCTCGGAAACCGCACCGAGTTCGTTGCTGGAGTGGCTCACCTGCCGCACCATCATGGCGAGCTTGTCGGTCATGGCGTTGAAATCGTTTGCCATGGCACCGATCTCGTCCTGGGTTTCCACCTCGAGGCGGCGGCTCAGGTCCCAGGTCGAGGTAACCGAGACGATATGCTCCCTTAAGGTGTGGAAGAGGTTGAGGCTCGGCTTGAGCGACAGGTAGAGAATGGCGATGGAGGCAAACAGGATGGCGATGAAGATGCCAAGCTGCGCCGCCACCCCTTTCCACATGGTGACGAACAGCGGGCTGATCTCCTTGTGCGTGAATACGACGCCGACGGTGCCGCCGGAAGCGTCCCGGACCGGGCTGATGCCGACCAGGTACTTTCCCCCGTTAAAGGAGACGATGGCGATCTTGGGGTCCTTGAGCCCCTCGGTCATCTCGGTCCCCACCTTGGCGGCGACCCCGAGCGCTATGGGCTTATTGGTAGGGTAGAGTATCCGGAACGAATGCACCAACTCGCTCTTTACATCGGCGGATTTACTCTTCAGGAAGTCTTCATTGAGAAAGAGGGCCACGTCGCTGCCGGTGATCTGCTTCATCTGCTGGAAGACGTGGTCGATTTCCTCGGCCACCTCCATGTACCCCAGGGCGCTGCCCCGGTAGCTGACCGGCTTGACGCAGCGCAGGGAGAAGAAGTTCTTCCCCATCTCCAGCCCCCAGGACATCTGCTTGGTCGCCTGGGCCTTCAGGAACGTTTCCCGTTTCAGGACGTCCCCGTCCTGTTCCGGCTTGTGCGCCCGCAACAGCACCTTCCCGTCGGGCTGGATGAAGTACATGTGGGTGATGTTGTTGTTCTGCTTGATCTCGCTGAAGATCGGCTGGGCCGCGGCAAGGAGCGCGTCCTTGTTGCCGGCGGCAAAGGGAGCCATCAGCACGTCGAGTTTGTCGAGACCGGTGTGGGCACGCCCCAGCCCCTCGGCGTCGCCTTTGAGAATCGCCTCGAACAGGCGACCGTTGTTGGCGGCTTCGTCCTTGAGGCCTTCCTGCATCTGGTGCATCTGGTACTGGTAGGCAAAAACCCCCAAAATGGTGATGCTGGCGACACACAAAGCGATGACGGAAACGACAACTCTCTTCTTAATCGACCACGTTGCAAACATCTTCGCGCTCCCCACTGGCATAGCATTACATTATAATGATGGAAGTTATCTTTATAGCTCATTCTCTTTAAAGAGAAAAGTACCAAATCATTACCGTTTTGTGATTTGAATTCCAATATTGTAATTTCGCCTCGTGAGGACTAACACAGGAGTACGCCCGCAGATTAAATCTTTTTACTGTGACACATTGACTTGATCCCGGCCGGCATTATCATTTTCCTGCCATCATCAAGCAGAGTCTATGCTACAGCCGGGGCGACCGGCGGAGGAGTTCGCCATGAACACCAAGAGGGTCACCTTTATAAACGACAACGGGTACCGGCTGGCGGCGCGGCTGGAACTTCCGGATGACGAGCGCCCCGTGGCCTATGCCATCTTCGCCCACTGCTTCACCTGTTCCAAGAACATCAAGGCGGCCGTCAACATCACGCGCGCCATGAGCAGCCGGCGCATCGCTGTCCTTCGTTTCGACTTCACGGGGCTGGGGGAGAGCGAGGGGGAATTCGCCGACACCACCTTCTCGTCGCAGGTTTCCGACCTGGTCGCGGCGGCGCGCTTCCTGGAGCGCGAGTACGAGGCGCCGCGGCTGTTGGTGGGGCATTCGCTGGGGGGATCGGCGGTCTTGGTTGCCGCCGCGGAAATCCCCTCGGCGACGGCAGTGGCAACCATAGCGGCTCCCTACTCCCCTTCCCATCTGCGACGCCTGCTGGGACCGTCTGCCGAAGAGGCCGAGCGCCGGGGAGAGGCGACCGTGAACCTGGGCGGCAGCGACTTCACCATCAGGAAAAGCCTGCTCGAAGACCTGGAGGCGCAGCGCCCTGCCGAATCGCTGGCCAATCTGCAGGGGGCGCTCCTCGTGCTGCACTCCGCCGCGGACGACATCGTGAAGATCGACAACGCGACCCAGATCTTCCAGGCGGCGCACCACCCGAAGAGCTTCATCTCGCTCGGAAGGGCCGACCACCTCCTCTCCGAGGCGACCGACTCGCGCTATGCCGGAGAGGTCATCGCCTCCTGGGCCGGGCGCTATCTCGACGTCGCCCAACCCGAGCCCATGACCCAGCCCGAGTTCCAGGCCTCGGACAACCGGGTCACCGCCCGCACCGGGGCCGAAGGCTTCCGCACCGAGATCTTCGCCAACGGCTTCAGCCTGACCGCGGACGAGCCCGTCAGTTACGGCGGCAGCAACGAAGGTCCCTCTCCCTACGAATTCCTCATGGCCGGGCTCGCGGCCTGCACCACGATGACCATGCAGATGTACGCCCGGCGCAAGGGGTGGCCGCTCGTCGACGCGCTGGTGCGGCTTTCCCATCACAAGATCCACGCCGAGGATTGCCGCGACTGCGACTCCCAGGACCGGCGCATCGACAAGTTTCACCGGGAGCTGGAGCTGGTCGGGGAGCTAGACCAGGAGCAGAGGCAAAAGCTCCTGGAGATCGCGGAGAAATGTCCGGTGCACCGCACCCTCACCAGCGAGATCCGCGTGGAAACCACCTTGAGGGAAACCACGGTCGAACAATAGGCCAGTTGCCCGGTTACCCCCCCTCCCGCAAGGGGAGGGGGCACCGGACAACGCCGGAGCCGGTCGCGATATTTTTCTCAAGAGTTCGTTCTCTGGTGCCGAAAAGAGCTGCAGCGCCGGAGGTAAGCGGCGCAGGAGGTCACGTTATGGATGTAACCACCATAGCAACCATGCAGGTAGCAGGCGCCGCTGCTCTCGCCCAGCAGTCGGCTTCCATGGAGTTGATGAAGCACGCCGCGCAGGCCCAGATGCAGATGGCCAACATCCTGGCCCAGCAGGCGACCGCGGTGAACCCGCCGGAGGGATTCTCCGTCTACGCCTGAAACAACGAAACACCAACCGCAAAGGGCCGGGGGAATTCCCCCGGCCCTTGTCGTTTCAGCACCCTACTTCTTGCAGCAGCTCCCCCCTTCGCAGCCGCAGCACCCCTTCTTCTTCCAGAGTGTCGCGTACAGGATGTAGCAGGCTCCGGCCACGATTACGGCCGCAATGACGATATCGGCAACTCCCATTTTCAACCTCCCAGACCCAGGAGACGTCCCCCCTGGTAGATGATCAGCGCAGCAGTCCACGCCAGCGCCGTCTGATAGATGAGCCCCACGCCGGCCCATTTCCAGGTGCCGAACTCCTGCCGCATGGCCGCAATGGCGACCACGCACGGCATGTAGAGCAGTACGAAGGCCATGAAGGCGTAAGCGGTAAGCGGAGTGAACGCCCCCTGGATGGCCACATTCAGGCCGCCCCGGTCCTCCTCCTTCTCCTCCGCCTGGGGGAGATAGAGCAGGGTCTTCACCGCCTGGACGCAGGCCTCTCCGAAGGAGGTCGCCACCTCCTTCAGGTCTTCCTGCAGGGTCGGGACCTCCTTCTTCTCGTCCTTCTTGGGGGCATAGATCTCGCCCATGGTCCCCACGACGATCTCCTTGGCGATGACGCCCGTGATCAGCGAGGAGGCCGCCTCCCAGTTGCCGAAGCCGACCGGCTGGAAGATGGGGGCAATGGCAGCGCCCGCCTGGCCAAGGTAGGAGTCGCGCTTGTGCTCGACCCCCCAGGGGAGGTTCAGCAGGAACCAGACCAGGACGGAAACGGCGAAGATGTAGGTACCCGCCTTGAACAGGAAGTGCTTTCCCTTCTCCCAGGTGTGCACGCAGAGGCTGTGCAGGCTCGGCATGCGGTAGGGGGGGAGCTCCATGATGAACATCGGCGCCTCGCCGCGGAAGAGCGTCCTCTTGAAGACGAGCCCCATGCCCACCGCGAGCAGGATTCCCATGATGTACAGCGACCAGATCACGGTGCTGGAGTTCTTGGGAAAGAAGATGCCGACGAAGAGCACGTACACCGGCAGGCGCGCGCCGCAGGACATGAGCGGCACCAGCAGCGCGGTCAACACCTTGTCCTTGGGGTTCTCCAGGGTCCGGGTCGCGTAGATGCCCGGGACGTTGCAGCCGAAACCGAGCAGCATCGGGATGAACGACTTGCCGTGCAGGCCGATGGAGTGCATGGTGCGGTCCATGACGAAGGCGGCGCGGGCCATGTAGCCGCTTCCCTCGAGGAAGGTGATGAAGAACATCATGGCGAAGATGACCGGCACGAAGACGAGCACCGATCCCACCCCCGCAATCACCCCGTCGTTCACCAGCGACACGGTCCAGTCCGGTGCCCCAAGCGGGGTCAGCACCGCCGAGGCCCAGCGCTTGAAGGGGCCGTCGGTCATGGCGCCGATCCACTTGCCGAAGGGGGCGGAAAGGTCGAAGGTCAGCTTGAACAGAAGCCACATCGCCGCCATGAAGATCGGAATTCCCAGGAAACGGTTCAGCACGATCTTGTCGATCTTCTCGGTCAGCTCGGTCTGGCGCAGCTCGGGTTTGTGCAGCACCTCCCGGGTGAGGCCGGAGGCGAGCGAGTAGCGGGCGTCGGCCATGATGGACTCGATGTCCTCGCCGTGCGCCTTCCGCAGGTGGTGCAGCGCCTGGTCCAGGAAGCCGAGGTCGTCCAGGTTCAGCTCCTCCATCACGTGGCTGTCCTGCTCCATGAGCTTCAAAAGCAGCCAGCGTTTCGGGTAGCGCTCCCAAAGCGCGGGGTAGCTGGTATGGAAGGCCTTGGCCAGGTGCTCCGAGGCCACCTCGATGTCCTCGCCGTAATTGAGCTTTTTCGGCGCCCGCTGGTTCCGGGCGTCCGCCACCCGCAGCACGGTCGCGAGCAGCTCGTCCAGGCCGGTCCTCTTGGTGGCCGAGGTCGGTACCACCGCGATCCCCAGCATCTTCTCCATCACCTTCTCGTCGATCCGGTATCCCTTTTCCTGGGCCTCGTCGTAGATGTTGAGGGCCATGACCACGGGGATGCCCAGTTCCATGATCTGCACGGTGAGGTAGAGGTTGCGCTCCAGGTTGGTGGCGTCCACCACGTTTACGATCAGGTCGGGGCGCTCGTGGACCAGGTAGTCGCGCGCCACGATCTCCTCCTGCGAATAGGGGGAAAGCGAGTAGGTGCCGGGGAGGTCGACCAGCCGGATTTTCCTGCCGACGAACTCGAAGAGGGCCTCCTTTTTCTCCACGGTGACGCCGGCCCAGTTGCCGACATGGAGCCTGGTGCCGGCGATGGCGTTGATGAGGGTCGACTTGCCGGAGTTGGGGTTGCCCGCGACCGCGACCGTGATGACGCGCGCCTCGGCCGAGCGCCCGGAGACTTCGGCCTCGAATTCCTCGTCCTTGTGCTTCAGCTGCGTGCTCATCCCGCCACCTCCACCGCGATGCCTTCGGCTTCCTTCTTCCTGAGGGAAAGGTTGTAGCTCTTGATGCTCACCTCGATGGGATCGCCCAACGGCGCCACCTTGAGTACCTTCACCTGCTCTCCCACCAACACACCCATGTCCATGAGCCGCCTCTTCAGGGGGCCGATCGAGCCGATCGACGTGATGGTTCCCTTCTGCCCCGGTTTCAGCTTTGCCAGATTCATCTCGCTATCTCCTCACCATAATTTTCATCGCCATGCGGCGGGCCAGGGCGATCCTCGCCTCGTCCACCCTGAGCAGGATGGTGCTGCCGCCGTTGGTCAGCATCTCAACGTTCTTGCCGATGCGAAGCCCCATCTCCTCCACCCGGACCATGGTCTTGTCCTGCTCCGCCTTCACGGCGGCGCTGCCTGCCGCCGCGCCGAATGCGAGCTCGACGATCTCGCCGCTTTCTCCCGCGCTTAAAAGTCCCAGAGGTATCATGGGCGCTCCTTTTCGTTTTTCTTTGTGCGGTGTGGGGCGCTGCCTTCGGGCGCCGTCCCCTACCCTTCTCTAGAAGCTGATCTTGGTACGCAGGGCCAGGGCCACCACGTTGTCGCTGCTGCTGAGGCCGGCCGGGTTCACCAGGTACTGCACCACCGGCGAGATCTCGATCTGGTCGCTCACCTTGTACTTGTAGTAGACCTCGGTGAGTCTCTCCTGGGCATCGGCCACCGTGCCGGCCGCCCTTACCTGGCCGTAGGCGAAGCCCAGGATGTCATCCTTGCGCCCGGGAATCAGTCCCTGGTAGTGGCCGCCGGCGCTCCATGCCCCCTTGACGGCGTAGACGTCCTTGTCGCGCTGGCCGTAGCGTGCGAAGAGGGTCAGCTTGTCGGTTACCTGCTGGTCCAGGCTGACGCCCACGTTGTAGGCGTTTTTCCGCACCAGCTTGTTGGTCCCGTCCTGCCGCGCCCCGTCCAGGGCGCCGTAGATCCGGTAGTTCCCCTCGAGTTCGCCTGCCTTGTGCTTGTAAGCCAGCTCCGCGATGCCGAAGCCGTGGTCAAAGATGTCCGCGCTGTCCGAGTTGTCCGCGCTGCCGGCGTCGCCGCTGCCGTAGCC
Source organism: Geomonas oryzisoli (assembly GCF_018986915.1). NCBI lineage: Bacteria > Pseudomonadati > Thermodesulfobacteriota > Desulfuromonadia > Geobacterales > Geobacteraceae > Geomonas > Geomonas oryzisoli. The sequence continues at coordinate 93,383 of NZ_CP076723.1, read as the reverse complement.
GATGCCGAAGATAAGCGGCTCGGCGAGTTTCGCCTGGATCCTCGCGCCCGGCCCGTTGGCCGGGAAGGGAAGGACCGCGGAGTGGACGAAGGCGGAGGAGAGGAACTGGCTGTTCTCGTCGTTGGCAACCGCGTTGGAGTCGAAATAGTTCGAGAGATCGACCTTGCCGGCGGTCAGTACCAGGTGGTCGTTGAGCGCTGAGTGCTCGATCCAGGCCTCCCGGAAGCGGACCCGGTCCCCGGTGGAGCCGGCGACACCGTTCAGCCCGGAGAAGGATGCCACCCTGGAGTCGCTGCCGTCGCCGCCGGTCGCTTCCACGTCGATGACAGCGATGGTGTTCTCGCCGACCTTGAAGTTGAAGACGAGGTCGGCGCGCCCCACCGCGTCGGTGGAGTCCTTGGGCTTGTTGCCGATGGAGCCCTGCAGCACCCCGACCATCCCGCCGGAGAGGGCTATGTTCTTGGTGAGGGCGGTGAACCTGGTACCCAGGTCCTCGTGGCGGGACTGGAAGGTCCTGGTGCCGACCAGCAGCATCTCGGCGCGCAGTTCCTCCTTGAGGTCGCTCAGCAGGACAAGGTCCTCCTTGTCCACCGCCTGGCTCCCCTCCTTGACCACCTTCTCGGCCATCTTCTCGGTCAGAAGATGTACCGCCAGGGCCACGTCGATGCGGGAGCACTGCGCCTTTCCCTCCTGGAACTCCTTGGAGAAGAGCCCCTCCACCTGGTACTTGTTGCCCAGGCGCATGATCTCCTGGCAGGCCTTCACTTTGCATTCCACCTTCTCCGGCACCACCAGGTCGGGATGCAGGGCGAAGGCCGCCCCGGAAGTCATAAAAAGGTGCCCCAACAGGAACATCCCGGTCACGGTAATCTTCTTCATTTTGAACATAGAATCCCTCCTCATTTCTTTGCTGAGACTTCGACGGTTTTGACAGCAAGATCTGAACAAACTCTCGTATCTACGAAACTGTTTTCACTATTTGACCTTTATCGGAACAGTCATTCAAAACTGAAAACCAATTTCATTCATTGGAGAAAAAAAACAATACTCCCTTGAGTCGCCGCGTAGCCGTGAGTAACTCAGTGCCGCAGCGTCATATGTCAGTTGCAGAAATCCCGTGCCTGAGACTGTCAGCTTTGCTGCGTCAGGCAGCGGCTGCAGAGCCCGCGCAATTCGATCTTAAGTGATTGGACCGTGAAGCCCATGGTGCGGGCCGCCTCGTCCTGGTGCCGTTCGGTGGAGCTGTTGTCGAACTCGGTGACGGTGCCGCAGTCATTGCAGACCAGGTAATCGCGGCGCTGCCCCTGTCCGTCGACCTGGTAGCGGGTCAACCCGTCTCCCAGGTATATTTCGCGGGCTATGCCTGCGGCGATGAACAGCCGCAAGGCGCGATACACGGTCGCGTGCCCGATGTGGTGGTGCCTGCCACGCAGGACCAGATACAGCTCATCGATATGGGTGGAGCGGTCAAGGTCGAGAAACGCATCCAGGATTAGGCTGCGTTGCAGGGTGGCCTTGAGCCGTTTCTTGGAGAGAAAACGGTGAAACTGCTCTTTCACCTTCTGCTTCGATTGGTTCACATACGCCTCGGTGGTACCGGAGGGAGCCCTCCCGACACTTCAATACAATGACATTCACTTTCAAAGCATCGACCGGACAATCCGTTGACAGAAACGCCTTGGGTCGTGAATGTCACGACAGCGTCCGTTGCCGACCTAAACATCTGATTGACTGGGGAATAAAGCAGCCGGATGGATCAACGATGTGGTTGGTTTTGAAAGTTGTTTTCGTTTATAGAGGAGGGCGTTGTGATTGTCAATATTTTTATTTTTAGAATTTTCCGAGCCAGTCCGTTACAGCAGAACCACTTTATCCCCGTGCTCGGAGCACAGCCGCTCCAGGCTTCCTCCGGGAGATGCATGCGCTATGACAATGGTATCGGCGAGGTCGATCATCATTTTGTTGCGCTGATAGCATTTGGACTCACAGGGGTGGCTCACACTCTGGGCATAGCGGGATATCACCAGGAGGCGTCCCGCTGTCATGTGCCGCTCCCACTCCGGATCGAGCCGGTGCAGCCCCTGGGCCAGGGCGATGATGATTGGCTGGCTTCCCCGCAGCAGCCTGCACAGCACCTCCTTCTCGATCGGCGAGTGATAGCCAGAGATGACGCAGGTGCCGGCGGCGCGTTGCGCCTCCGCCCAGTCGTAGGCCTTCTCCGCCGCCTCATGGGGGAACTTGCGGGAACACAGGAAAGCCACCTTGCGCAACTTCAGTAAAGCCGCGTTTCCTATCGAATGCATCGGGCACCCCCTTGGCATGATTGCAAAGTATATCCGGCCTCTTCCATCCAACCAGACGCGTGGTACACTTCTGCGCTTATTAGGATACACCAATGCAATGTATCAGCCACCCGGGATAAGCGGTCAGGAACCTGTCGACAGGGGTGCAGCCTCAATCGCCCCGCAAACCCAAACCAACGAACAGGAGGATCATATGGGCATTATTGACGATGTCGTCGGCAAGGCGCGCGGCTTGGCCGGCGGTGGGGATGCCGGTCTCATGCAAGGGATCATAGAGATGTTGACCGACCGCCACAGCGGCGGACTGGGAGGGATCATCCAGGCCTTCAACCAGAAGGGACTCGGACATATCATCTCTTCCTGGATCGACACCGGCCCCAACCTTCCCGTCACCCCCAACCAGCTGCACGAGGTTCTCGGTGGCGACCGGGTCCAGCGGCTGGCGAACCAGGCCGGACTCTCCACCGACGAAACCGTCACCAAACTGACCCGCTACCTTCCCGACGCGGTGGACCAGGCCACACCGGACGGGAAGGTTCCCGAAGGGGGGCTCGTCGGCAAGGGACTGGACTTCCTGAAGAGCCGGTTCTCGTAGGAGGGGACTGGCTCCGCCAGGTGCCTGTCCCCTTTGGGGCTTGGTGAGCAGATTAAGCAGAAACGAGCGTTCCGCTAAAGGGACAGGCACCGAAGCGGAGCCTGTCCCTTCCGCTCTCCTCTGCCCCCCTTGACACGATCAAAACCGTGATTATCTTACGCTTAGAAATTGACTCACCGAAAGGAGGACAATCGACATGGCAAGTTGGGACGTTTTCAGAGAACTGGACAATTTAAGAAGAGAGATCGACGAAGCTTTCCGCGGCGCCGGGATGAACCGCCCCTTTGGGCCGACCTTCCTCTCGCCGGTGACCACCCGCCGATTCCCGATGGTCAACTTCAGCGAGGATGAGGGCAACGTTTACGTCGAAGCCCTTGTGCCGGGGGTCGATCCTAAGGATGTTGAACTCTCCGTGCTCAGGAACACCCTCACCATCAGCGGCGAGCGCAAGCCCTTCGCCGACATGAAGGGGATCGTGCACCGCACCGAGCTCGGCTCCGGTAAGTTCAGCCGCACACTGGAGCTTCCGGTCGACATCGACGCCAACAGGATCACCGCCCAGTGCAAGGACGGCATCATGACCATAACCATGGCAAAGGCTGAGCACGCCAAGCCCAAGAAGATCGAGATCAAGCTTTCATAAGCGAGAACATTGAAGAAAGGAGGTCGTCGATATGGCACCCAACAGCTTGACCGAAAGAAATGACGAAATGAACGTCCAGGCCCGTGAAGAAACGAGGTCGAACGAGAGATTCATACGCCCGGCAGTGAACATCATCGAAACAGAGGAAGGCCTGTTCGTGACAGCCGACCTCCCGGGCGCAACCAAGGAAGGCATCGACGTCAACGTGGAAAAGGGAGTTCTCACCATCAGCGCGCCCGCGGCCCACTCCGTGCCCGGCAACGCGGTCTACCGGGAATTCGAACTAGGGAGCTACTTCCGGCAGTTCACCATCCCGGAAAGCCTCGACCACGGCAAGGCCAAGGCCGATTTCGCCAACGGCATACTCACCCTGCGCATCCCCAAGGCCGAGATCGCCAAGCCGCGTCGCATCGAGGTGCAGGTGAGCTGACGATGTTACACTCCTAAGCCGCCTGCAAAGTCAAAAGGCCAGTCCGTCACGGACTGGCCTTTTTTTATGCCGGAAGGGACTGGCTCCGCAGGTGCCTGTCCCTGTAGCGGAACGCTCCACTGCTGTAGCGCTACTTCAAGCGGGACACAATTTTACCAGGACCCTCCCCGTGACCTTTCCCTGCAGGATCTGCCCGACCTTCTCCTCCAGCCCCTCCAGCGGCACCTCGGTCACCATCTGCTCCAAGAGGCGCGGCCGCCATGGGCCGGCCAGGCGCTGCCAAACCTGAAACCGGGTATCGCGCGGGCAGCGCGAGGAGTCGACCCCGATCAGGGTGACGGCACGCAGGATGAAAGGATGGACGTTGACCGGGAGCTCCGCGGAGCCGACCAGACCGCAGCAGGTGACGGTACCGCCGTAGCGGGTCGACTTCAGCACCGCTGCCAGGGTCTCCCCTCCGACCACGTCGACGGCGCCCGCCCAGCGCTCCTTCATCAGGGCTCGCTCCCCTCCCGAGGTCACCTCTTCGCGAGAGATGACCTCCGCCGCGCCCAGCTCCCGGAGAAAACTCTCGTCGGCCGCCTTGCCCGTGGCGGCCACGACGCGGTAACCTGCCGCGGCGAGGATGCTCACCGCCATGCTCCCCACGCCGCCGGTCGCGCCGGTGACCAGGATGTCGCCGCTTTCCGGCCTTACCCCGGCCCATTCCAGTTTCAGCACCGACAGCCCTGCCGTGAATCCGGCGGTCCCGAGGATCATGCTGTCACGCAGGGAGAGCCCGGCGGGAAGGGGTACCCCCCAACTCGCGGGAACCCGGATGTACTCCCCCCAGCCGCCGTCGGTTTCCATACCGAGGTCGTGCCCCATAACCACGACCTGGTCACCGGGGGCGAAACTCCCGTCGCTGCATGACACCACCTCGCCTGCGGCGTCGATCCCGGGAGTGTGCGGGAACTGTCTGGTCACGCCGGGGTGGCCGGTGGCGGAGAGGGCATCCTTGTAGTTGAGCGAGGAATAGCGCACCCGCACCGATAGTTCCCCCGGCCCTGGTTCGTCTATGTCGCGCTCTTTAATGCTCCTGGTGAAGGTCTGGTCCGCCCCCTTCTCAACTACCAGTGCTTTGAACCTGGTCCTTGTTTCCATGTAGTTCTCCGTGCTGTGTCTGTGTGTGATGACTCGACACAAGGATGATAACGGCTGGAAAAGAGAGGTCAAGCACAGCAAGAGAGTTGTGGCCGCCGCGGTTGCCATCAACCGGGCAGCAGCTACAATGTATGCCTGTCATTAAGATTAGAGTATTCACATTTCAAACAGGGGAGGCGGACATGGAAAGGGCGGAGATAATTGACAAACTGAACGAGCTGATCCAGTTGGACGTCGATGCGGCGGAGGCCTACGATCATGCCATCAAGCACATCCACTATCGTGACATCGTAAAGAGGTTTCGCGGTTTCCAGGAAGACCACCAGGCCCACATCACCAACCTTACCGCCGTGGTACAGCAGATGGGGGGGACGCCGGTCAAGCCCGTGCCTGATCTCAAAGGTTACCTGATCGAAGGGTTCACCGCCCTGATGAGTCTCACCGGCACCAAGGAAGCCCTGGAGGCGATGAAGAGCAATGAGAGGCTTACCAACCGCAAATATCAGGAAGCGGTAACCCTGGGTTTTCCCGAAGAGGTCATGAAGGTGTTGCGGGTGAACCTCTCCCAGGAGCAGCGCCACCTCTCCTATATCGGAGAGCTTCTGTCCATACCGCGCCGCGAACTCTGATCCCGCCCTGCGAAGAGGGGGACTGGCTCCGCCAGGTGCCTGTCCCCTTAGCGCTTGTCCGCTAGGTGCCTGTCCCCTTACTGCTTGTAGAAAGTGGCTGAGCTGAAAGGAGCGTTCCTGAAAGGTTCCCGGCTGAAAGTGCCACTTACGAAGTGGTACACGTGAACCGGAGTCCCCCCCTTTTGCGAAGGGGGGATAGGGGGGATAGGGGGGATTTAGCGACGCAGCGCAGCACCGACCATTAACTGACAGCCTGCTGGTAGACCTGCCGGCCTCTCCGCTCAGTGTCCCGACTCGAAGCAACCACGTTGTTGCGCCCTTTGAGCTTGGCCCGATAGAGCGCCTTGTCTGCGGCCTCCACCAGCTGCTGCCTGTCTGCGTCGAGGTCGGGAATCATGGCGGCAACACCGGCGCTTACCGTAACAACCCGGGCCACGGGAGAGTGGCTGTGCGGGATGTGAAGGGCCTCCACCGCCTTGCGGCACGCCTTGGCGATGGTCGCCGCATCGGCGAGGCCGATGCCGGAAAGGAGCAGAACGAACTCCTCCCCGCCGTAACGCGCCGCCGTGTCCCCCGGCCGCCTCGCAAACCGTCCCAATTCCTGCGCTACGAGCTTCAGACAGTTGTCGCCCGCCTGGTGCCCGTAGTTGTCGTTGTACAGCTTGAAGCAATCGATATCGAAGAAGATGAGCGCGATAGGCGCCTCGGAACGGACGGCGCGCAGCCATTCCTGGTCGAGCATCACCTCGAAATGGCGGCGATTGCCCAGGCTGGTGAGCGGGTCCGAGATGGAAAGCCTGCGTAATTCAAGCGTCGCGTTTTGGAGCTGCCGGTTTTCGTATTCGAGCAGTTTCGCGTTCAGGAAGTCGCGGCGCAGGTAGTTTCCCATCAGCGAGTTGGAGAAGGCCCCGATAATGATGGTTGCGACGATGCTGAAGGTGTTCTGGGTCAGGATGGTGATGTCGGTGTGGTTGATGAAAAAAGCTACCGTCTCATATGCCATCGTGGTGGCGACGGCCCAGCACATCGCGTAGCGTAACCTGAGGCTCACGAAGGTGAAAGCCCCCATGATGAGAAGCAGCAGACCGGAGTAGTAATAATTTTTGGTGGGGGTCGGGTCATAGTAGACCATGGAGACGATGCCGAGGCTCCCCACCAGCATCACCAGTGAGACCACCGGCTGCATGAAACGCCTGAGGTGTGGGAAGTACGTGAAAGCAAGGCCGGCGACGACCGTGGGGCAGACCACCGCGTAGCGGATGAACCACATGTGGGCGCGGTCAGCAGGCAGGAGCAGGCCGTCCACCAGTCCGAACACCGCGTAGAGAATCAACCCGGTGAAGAGGGCGACCCTGACGTGTTTGAGGGTCTTGTCGCCGTAGTACTCGTTGAAGGCGGATTCCAGCGGTTCCGGGAACCGGACGGACTTCAGCCCCCCTTCCCCCAGGTTCTCCCTGGCCTTTTGCACCATCTCCATTTCAGGACTGGGAGTCATGACATTCACATTTATGTCGATGTTGTGCATATCTCACTCATAGGCCGTACGGCATACTACCGGGAGTTATTCAAACTGACATAAAGTCGCAAATGACATTATACCAGTATTCATGAATGCACAACTAAATATGCCCTCTAATCAAGTGAGTTAAGTCACAAAAAATTCAGAAAGTTGGATACTTGATAATTCCAATTGGTTATGCCAGTGGCGTTGCTGAGATGGGAGGAATCGGCTTGGAAGTTAACCCTGTCGAGGATTCTGATCATGGGTGGGAAGCTTGGAGGAGCGCAAGGTGGGCCTTCATAAGGAACCAAGGCAAAGGGGACAGGCACCTGGCGGAGCCAGTCCCCTTTTCGAGGCCTTCCGCTCCGCCACCGGATCCTTGCATCGCAATAGTGATTTTTCAAGACCTGGCACCACTAGCCCCTAGCCGGGCACCACTAGCCGGCACCACTAGCCCCTAGATGTGGCACCACTAGATGCAGCCTCTTCGGTTTTCAATTTACTCCCGAGCCTAAAGGCTCAGCCTTCTTCGTTTTCAATTTACTCCCAGCGCCGGAGGCTCAGCCTTTTACTTTTTCAAATTACCCCCGAGGCTGGAGGCTCAGCCTTTTGCTTTTTTAAATTACTCCCTAGGCTGGAGGCTCAGCCTTTTCCATTTTCAATTTACTCCCAGCGCTGGAGGCTCAGCCTTTTGCTTTTTCAAATTACTCCCTAGGCTGGAGGCTCAGCCTTTTTCATTTTCAATTTACTCCCAGCGCTGGAGGCTCAGCCTTTTGCTTTTTCAAATTACTCCCTAGGCTGGAGGCTCAGCCTTCTTCGTTTTCAATTTACTCCTAGCGCCGGAGGCTCAGCCTTTTGCTTTTTCAAATTACTCTCTAGGCTGGAGGCTCAGCCTTCTTCGTTTTCAATTTACTCCCAGCGCCGGAGGCTCAGCCTTTTACTTTTTCAAATTACTCCCTAGGCTGGAGGCTCAGCCTTTCGAGTTATCAAATTACCGATGAGCCTGACGACATCGAGGGGGGGCAGACCGTCTAATCTGCCAAGGTAAGGGGGACAGGGCATCTGGCGCCAGTCCCCTTAGGTCTTCCTGTCCAGACTGCGGTACTGGATCGCTTCGGAGATGTGATGTTCGGCGATGCTGGAAGCGCCTTCGAGGTCGGCGATGGTGCGGGCTACCTTCAGGATCCTAGTGTAGCTCCTGGCGGAGAGGCCGAGACGGTCGGTGACCACTTCGAGCATCCTGCTCCCCGCCTCGTCGGGCTCACAGAACTTGCGGATCATCCGGGCGGTCATCTGGGCATTGCTCCTCACCTTGGTCCCCTTGAAGCGCTCCTTCTGCACTTCCCTGGACTGCGCCACGCGCGCGGCAATGGCGGCGGAACTCTCGCTCTCGCCCCGGTCAGCCAGGTCACGGTACTTCACCGCGGGCACTTCGATGTGGATGTCTATCCGGTCCAGCAGCGGGCCGGAAACGCGAGAGCGGTAACGGTGGATCATGAGGGGGGTGCAGGAACACTGGTGCACGGGGTCGGAGAGGTAGCCGCAGGGGCAGGGGTTCATGGCAGCGACCAGCATGATACGGGAGGGATAGGTGACCGAGGAAAGCGCCCGGGAGATGGTGACCCGGCCGTCCTCCATCGGCTGGCGCAGCACTTCCAGGACGTGCTGCTTGAACTCGGGCAGCTCGTCCAAAAACAGGACACCGTTGTGGGACAGGGATACCTCCCCCGGCTTGGGCGTGTTGCTGCCGCCGATGAGCCCCACGTCGGAGATGGTATGGTGCGGCGAACGGAAGGGACGGGTGGAGATGAGCGCGTGGTCCCGCTCCAATAGCCCCATGACGCTGTAGACCTTGGTGGTCTCGATCGCCTCCTCAAAGAGCATCGGGGGCAGGATGGAGGGGATGCGCCGGGCCAGCATGGTCTTTCCCGATCCCGGCGGACCTATCATAAGTAGATTGTGCGACCCCGCTGCGGCGACCTCCAGGGCGCGCTTGGCGTGCTCCTGCCCCTTCACCTCGGAAAAGTCGTCGCCGGCCTCGCACCCCTGGCTGAAGAGGGCTTCGACGTCGGCGCGGTACGGGGGAATGACGAGGTTGCCGTTCAGGAACTCGACCACCTGGGAGAGCTCGGTGACGCCGATCACCTCTACCCCCTCGACGACACCCCCCTCGCAGAGGTTCTCCGCCGGGATGATGATGCCGGCAAGTCCCGCCTCGCGCGCGGCGACCGCGACCGAAAGGCAGCCGCGCACGGGCTTGACGCCGCCGTCCAGCGACAGTTCGCCCAGGAGGATATAGCGCTGGAGCTGCTCTTCTTTCACCGCGCCGGTGGCGGCAAGGATGCCGATGGAGATGGGGAGATCGAAGGAAGCCCCCTCCTTCTTGACGTCGGCGGGGGCCAGGTTGACGGTGATCTTGCGGTTGGGGAAATCGTAGCCGGAATTCTTGAGGGCGGCCTTGACGCGGTCCTTGCTCTCCTTGACTGCGCCATCGGGGAGACCGACGGTGGCAAGTTGGGGGAGTCCCTGGGCGATGTCGACTTCCACGTCGACCAGGATGGCATCAATGCCTAAGAGCGCGCTGGCGAGAACCTTGGCAAGCATGAGAACCCCCAACTAACGGTGAAGGGTGAGTTCGTGCGGTGGCTGCGGTGGTGCGCTGCTTCTGGTTTAGCGGGGGCAAAGGGGACAGGCACCTGGCGGAGCCAGTCCCCTCAATCAGTCCCCTCAATCAGCCTTTGAGCATTTCCAGATAACGGTCGGCGTCGAGGGCGGCCATGCAGCCGGTGCCGGCGGAGGTGATCGCCTGTTTGTAGTTCCTGTCCTGGACGTCGCCGGCGGCGAAGACACCGGGGGTGCTGGTGGCGGTCGTGTTCCCCTCGTAGCCGCAGTTGGTGCGGATGTACCCCTCGTCCATCTCGAGCTGGCCTTCGAAGATGTGGGTGTTGGGCTGGTGCCCGATGGCGATGAAGCAGCCGTGCACGTCGATCAGCTTGTCCGAGCCGCTCTTGTGGCGCAGCCTGACCCCGGTGACGCCGGACTCGTCCCCGATCACCTCTTCCAGCTGGTGGTTCCACTCAATGGTGACGTTGCCGTTCTTGGTCTTCTCGATCAACCGGTCGGCCAGGATCTTTTCGGCGCGGAATTTGTCCCTTCTGTGCACCACCGTCACGTGGCTTGCGATGTTGGAGAGGTACAGCGCCTCTTCAACCGCCGTGCTGCCGCCGCCGATGACGGCGACCGGTTTGTTTCGGTAAAAGAAGCCGTCGCAGGTCGCGCAGGCGGACACACCCTTACCCTTGAAGGCGTGCTCGGACGGAAGCCCCAGGTACTTCGCGGAGGCGCCGGTGGCGATGATGAGCGCGTCGCAGCTGTAGCTGCCGCTGTCGCCTTCCAGGACGAAGGGAGGCTTGGTGACCTGAGCCTTGTTGATGTGGTCGAAGATGAACTCGGCACCGAAGCGCTCGGCGTGCTGGCGCATCCGTTCCATCAGCTCGGGCCCCATCACCCCTTCCGGGTCGCCGGGCCAGTTATCCACCTCGGTCGTCGTCATCAACTGCCCCCCCTGTTGCAGCCCGGTTATGAGGACAGGGTTCAGGTTGGCGCGCGCCGCGTAGATCGCGGCAGTGTACCCCGCAGGACCTGACCCTAATATGATGAGACGATGGTGAATCGGTTCCATGTGTACAGACCTCCGACAGAAATTTGCCGGAAAGATAACAGTATATAGTTAAAATTGCAAGGCGCCAGGCGGGTAAGCGATTGACCCCGATAGGCAGCTCTGCTAAGATTCAACCCATTGCTCAGTATAATGAAAAGGGGGAAAACATGAAAAAGGTTGCCGTTTTACTGGCCTTGTCGGTCGGTCTTTTTACTGCCGCGCAGGCGATGGCCAGGGACATAAGCTTCACCTCACCGCTGACGCAGAAGGAGTTCAGGGACCTGACCAGGGAGGCGGGTGCCGCCATCTCTTACAAAAACGTCGCCCCCGCCGAGCCGCTCGGAATCACCGGCTTCGACGTCGGCGTCGAGCTCTCGGCGATTGACATCAGCAACAGCAGCTACTGGAAGGATGCATACCGCAACGACGCTCCTTCGTTCCTCGCGATTCCGAAGCTGCGCGCCAGGAAAGGGCTCCCCATGGGGATCGACGTGGGCGCCATGTACTCCTATGTACCCGATTCCAACATAAAGCTCTGGGGCTTGGAGGTGAGCAAGGCGATCCTGGAAGGAACCGCGGCGACGCCCGCCCTTGGGGTGAGAGCCACCTACAGCAGGCTTTCCGGCGTCAACGACCTTGACCTGCAGACCGCCGGCATCGACGCTTCCATCAGCAAGGGGTTCCTGATCCTCACGCCTTACGCCGGGGTCGGCGGGGTGTGGGTGAACAGTGAGGCAAAAGGGCACCTGAAGGCCCTGGCCCCGACTCTCAAGTCCGAGGACGTCTTCCAGCCTCGCGTCTTCGGCGGGGTCAAGTTCTCGCCGCTGCCACTGATCGGCATCACCGCCGAGGTTGAGTACCAGCAACGCCCGATCTATTCGCTTAAGGCCGGGTTGAGCTTCTAACCGGGAGTGAGGGGCTTCGGCCCCTCCCCATCGAGATACGCTATGCACGCCCATGCCGACAGCCACCTGGACCAGAGCATAACCGGACGCTTCAAGTATGCCATCCTGCTCACCTCGCTGACCCTGGTCGCGGAGCTGGTCGGCGGCATCTGGACCAACTCGCTCGCCCTCCTTTCCGATGCGGCGCACGTGTTCCTCGACCTGTTCGCCCTGCTGCTCTCGCTGGGCGCCATCAAGCTCGCCTCCTATCCCGTCAGCGACACCCGGACCTTCGGCTGGCACCGCACCGAGGTCTTCGCCTCTTTCATCAATGGCACCACCGTCTTTCTCATCGCCGGCATCATCTGCTACGAGGCCGTAGAGCGCATGATGCAGCCGCAGGCGGTAAAGAGCCTCGAGATGCTGATCATCGCTGCCGTGGGCCTGGCCATGAACCTGCTCTCCGCCGGCGCGCTGCACTCGCACTCGCACGACGACTTGAACGTCCACAGCGCCTTCTTGCACGTGATCGGCGACGCTGCCGCCTCGGTCGGGGTCATCGTGGGCGGCATCATCATGTATTTCACCAACTGGTACCTTCTCGACGCCATCATCTCGGTCGGCATCGGCTTCATCATCTTCTGGGGGTCGTGGCGGGTCATACGCGAGTCGGTACATATCCTCCTTGAGGGGGTTCCGCGCGGCATCGACATCAACCAGGTCGCCTTCGCCATGCGGGAGGTGGAAGGGGTGGCCGAGGTGCACCACCTGAACATCTGGACCATCTGCTCCCACATCATCGCCCTCTCGGCGCATGTGGTCATCCCCGATTGTTCAACCAGCGACCAAGGGGAGATCCTGCGCAAGATCGAGGAGAAGCTGTTCCAACATTTCCACATCTCCCACACCACGCTGCAGGTCGAGAGCGCCCGCTGCACCGAGGTGCAGGGGGCCAAGCAGTTCCGACATCGTCCCCGCGCCGCGTCGCTGGCGCATGCCCACGCGCACCCGCACCACCACCCGCACGGCACGTGCCAGGGGCACCATCACTGCGACGACCACGATCACACACATTAACCTGCGAACGGAAACCTTTAGATGCTCGATTACAACCTGATTCTCGACGCGGCCCAACGCCTGAAAAAAAGGGTCCGTCGCACCGAACTGATCCAAGCCCACCACTTCAGCGAACGACTCGGCATCCCCCTCTATTTCAAGTGCGAAAACCTGCAGCGCACCGGCGCCTTCAAGATCCGCGGCGCGCTCAATTTCATGACGGCCCAGTCGCGCGACGCCCTAGCCGGCGGCGTGATCACGGCCTCGGCAGGCAACCATGCCCAGGGCGTCGCCTTCTCCGCGGATCTGCTCGGCGTGAAGGCAGTGGTCTACATGCCGGAAAGCACGCCGCCGCAGAAGGTGTTCGCCACCCGCGACTACGGCGCGGAGGTGGTCCTGGAGGGGAAAAATTTCGATGAGGCCTGCGCCGCCGCGCTGAGGCAGGCCGAGCAGACCGGAGCCCTGTTCGTGCATCCCTTCAACGACCCGCTGGTGATGGCAGGTCAGGGGACCATCGGGCTGGAACTGCTGGAGGACATTCCCGATCTGGCCAACGTGCTGGTGCCGATCGGCGGTGGGGGCCTGATCGCCGGGATTGCCCGCGCCATCAAAGAAACCCATCCCCATGTGCGCGTCATCGGCGTCGAGTCAGCGGCGGCCCCCTCCATGCGCCAGGCGGTGAAAGCGGGCGAGGTTCTTACCATCCCGATTCGCGCCAGCCTTGCCGACGGCATCGCGGTAAAAACTGCCGGCAGCAACACCTTTCCGGTGGTGCGGGACTATGTGGATGAGATCGTGTTGGTGGACGAAGAAGAGATCGCGCTTGCCATCGTGTCGCTCATGGAGCGCAACAAGCTAATGGTGGAGGGTGCCGGCGCGGTCGGCCTGGCGGCGCTCCTGAACGGCAAGGTGAAGAAGATCACCGGCAAGACGGTGGTGCTTTTGTCGGGCGGGAACATCGACGTGAAGACCATCGCGGTGGTCGTGGAGCGAGGTCTGCTGGCGGCGGGGCGCTATCTGAAGCTGAAGGTGGAACTGGACGACGTGCCGGGTGCGCTGGCGCGGCTCGCGGCCGAGATCGCCGAGGCGAGGGCCAACATCTCCATTATTACCCATGATCGGCGCTCCGAGTCCTTGCCGATCGGCAAGACCGAGGTGTTGGTCGAGTTGGAGACCCGCGGCACGGAGCACATCCAGGAGGTGACCCGGCACCTGACGAAGTGCGGGTATCAGATTGAGGTGATTAAGTAAAAAGCTAAAACCATTGGCCACGGATAAAATCTGAGGAAATCTGAGCGGATCTAAAACGGATTAGGGACAGGGGACAGGCTACTTTTCCATAAGGTATCCTGTCCCCTTTTCTTTTTGTCTCTCTCAGATGTCCTCAGACTTTCTCGTTGTTAAAGGTTAATCCGAGTTCTTAGCCTCTCTCCGTTTTTTTCAGACTTTCTCCGTGGCTAATGGTTTTGGTGTGCCTTTATCACCCGAAGGAAGGCGTCGCCGTAACGGGCGAGTTTGTGCTGGCCGACGCCGGTGATCTTCAACAGCTCCCACTTGTCCTTGGGCATGTGCGCCGCCATCTCGGCGAGTGTCGCGTCGGGGAAGACGACGTACGGCGGCACCTGCTGCTCATCGGCAATCTGCTTGCGCAGCTCCCGCAGTTCGCCGAAGAGCTCGCCGTCATAATTGGGCTTCCTGGCTGCGGTCTTCTTCTCGACCACCCTGGTATCCCTCGGCTTGGCCAACTCCAGCGCCATATCCCCCCGCAACAGCGGCCGCGCCTTTTCCGTCAGCTTCAGCACCGAAAAATTGGCCAGGTCCTGCTCCAGGTAACCCAGGTGTATCAACTGACGTAGGAGGTTGCCCCACACCTCCTGGGAATGGTGCTTGCCGATGCCAAAGGTGGAGAGCTGGTCGTGCTTCAGCTCGTGGATCCTCTGGTTTTGCGATCCCCGCAACACGTCGATGACGTGCCCCATGCCGAAACGCTGACCGACCCGGTAGACGCAGGAGAGCGCCTTACGGGCATCCTCTGTCCCGTCGAAACGCTCGGGCGGGCTCTCGCAGATGTCGCAGTTGCCGCACCCGGCGGCCAGGCTGTCACCGAAGTATCCCAAGAGCACCTGGCGCCGGCAGGTCTGCGCCTCGGCAAAGCCCACCATGCAGTTCAACTTGTGCAGCTCGATCCGGTTCTGCTCCTCGTTGCCGCCGTTGCCGATCAGCCCCCGGGCCACCGCGATGTCTCCGTAACCAAACAGCAACAGCGCGTCGGCGGGAAGCCCGTCGCGGCCGGCGCGGCCGGTTTCCTGGTAGTAGCTCTCGATGCTCTTGGGCATGTCGTAGTGAACGACGAAGCGGACGTTGGACTTGTCGATCCCCATCCCGAAGGCGACCGTCGCAACCACGACCTTCACGTCATCCCTCAGAAACGCCTCCTGGACCTCGTGGCGCTCCTTGTCGGGCAGCCCCGCGTGATAGGCGGCCGCCTTCACGCCCGCCTCGCACAGCTTCCTTGCCACCTCCTCGACCCGTTTGCGGGACAGGGCATAGACGATCCCCGCCTCGTCCTTCCGGGTCGATAAAAAGGCCGTCAGCTGGCTGAACGGCTTGTTCTTTTCCACGACGCTGTAGCGGATGTTGGGGCGGTCGAAACCGGTGCAGAAGCAGGTGGCGTCCTGGAGCCCGAGCCGGGAGAGGATGTCGCCGCGGGTCTGTGCGTCGGCCGTCGCGGTGAGCGCGATCATCGGGATCTGCGGGAAGATCTCGCGCAGCATGCCAAGTTGTGCGTACTCGGGACGGAAGTCGTGCCCCCATTGCGAGACGCAGTGGGCCTCATCGACGGCAAAGAGGGAAATGGGGAGGGCCTTGATGCGGTCGATGAAACCGTCTGAGAGCAGCCGCTCCGGTGCCACGTAGAGGAGCTTCAACTCCCCGGCGTGAAACTCGGCCAGCACCCGACGTGCCTCGGCCTCGCCGAGAGCGGAGTTGTAGCAGGCAGCGGCGACGCCGTTCTCGCGCAGCGCATCTACCTGATCCTTCATCAACGAGATCAGCGGAGAGACGATGAGGGCGGTGCCCGGAAGGCAAAGGGCGGGGACCTGGTAGCAGAGGGATTTGCCGCCACCGGTCGGCATCAGCACGAAGGCATCCTTACCGGAGAGCACCGTCTCCACGATCTCCTGCTGGCGCGGCCGGAAGGATTTGAAGCCGAACACCTCGTTCAGGATCTGGATGTGGGAAAGCGACATATATAAACCTTCCTGATTGGTGACAATCTTCCGATAGTCCCTCTCCCTCAGGGAGAGGGTGCCCAACGGTGAGGGCTCTGCCGGCTCAGACAATCTGCTCTGGGCAACGCCCTCATCCTAGCCCTCTCCCGGAGGGAGAGGGGATAAACGACAAAGGCGCGGTCCGCGCCACGCCATAGATCAAAACAGGTCTGGGAACCTTGTCAACTTCGCGCGCCGTCAGATCGCGTCGGCGGCAAGCGGTGCGGCAAGGTCGAGGGCCGCTACGAACGCGCGCGTGCGGGGCGCGCCGTTGGCAGGGTCCAGGAGGCTCGGACGGAGCAGATCTTCATAGCTGTCGACGTCATACCAGGAAGTGAGCAGCGCTGCGGTCAGCCCCGAGGTTTGTGCCTGCCTGAGACTCGTCTCCAGCACCCTTTCACTGGACCAGGGGATGTCCTGGAACAGGGCACCGTAGCCGGCTTTGACTCCCACCAGGTAATACCCGCCGTCATCTGCCGGACCAAAGACCGCGTCGCTGCCCTGTTCAAGGTTCCGGAACGCCTCCTCGATGAAGGCAATGGGGAGATCGGGGGAATCGGTTCCTATCACCACGCGAGCGCCGTATCCTCGCCCGCTCAGTTCTTCAAAAGCATGCTCCAGGCGCAGGCCCAACCCGCCCGTGCTCTGGTGCACCAGGAGCGCATCCGGCGCGGCCTTCCTGAAGAACTCCGCGCTCCCCTCGTAAAAGATCACGATGTCCGCCTCAAGCCCGGCCGCGCGCTCGATGATGTCCAGCAGCATGCAGCGGTAAAGCTCGGCCGCCTGGGGCGGCGACAAGGGAGGCGTGAGACGGGTCTTCACCCGTCCCGGCAGCGGTGTCTTGGCGAAGATGGCGAGCGCGCGTTTCATTAGAGAAAGAAACCTTAAGGGAGTTAAATGAAGGGGTAAAAGCTAGACTTGTCCACAATTTTCCCACTTTTCAACAAAGTTATCCACAGACGGAACCAGTCAAGCTGTTGACTTTACCGGTCCGGCTACCCCTTTTTTCTCTCGATGGCGGCGTAGGCGGAGTGTTTGTGGATGGACTCGAAGTTCTCCGCTTCGACGGAAAACCATGTGATATTTTCCATAGATAGCAGGCGCACCGTCGCCTCGCGCACCATATCCTCAACGAAACGGGGATTCTCGTAGGCTCGTTCGGTGACGAACTTCTCGTCCTCGCGCTTGAGCAGGGAATACACAGGGGAGGAACCGCACTCTTCGATGAGGTCGATGAGGTCCTCGATCCAGATGAATTCGCTGTAGCGGACCTGGACGGTCATGATCGAGCGCTGGTTATGGGCGCCGTAGCTGGAAAGTTCCTTGCTGCAGGGGCACAGCGAGGTGACCGGCACCTTGATTGTCAGCACGAAATCGAAATGGTCGGACAGCGAGGCGCTGAAGGTGCAGGTGTACTCCATGAGGCTCTTGGCCTTGGAAACCGGCGCCTTCTTCTCCACGAAGTAGGGGAATTCCATCTCCAGGTGCGCGTTGGAGGCCCCCAGTTTCTCCTTCATGGTGGAGAGGATCACCTCCAGTTTGTCGAGGGCGATGTCCTCCCGGTACTTGTTCAGGATCTCCACGAAACGGCTCATGTGGGTTCCCTTGAAGTGGTGCGGGAGGTCGACATACATGTTGATGCGCGCGATGGTGTTCTGGAACTTCTTGTTTTTGTCCATCACCACGATGGGATAGGAGACGTCCTTGACGCCCACCTTTCCGATGGGGATGTTGCGCGTGTCGCGGGTCAACTGCACGTCGGTGAGGGTCTTGCCTTCTTTCTTCTGCTCCATATCTTTGCTCATGCCTTTTCCTCAGGCTCTGGATAACTTGCTCCCCCCTCCCCTTGCGGGAGGGGGTTAGGGGGTGGGGGAATCCGCAAACTGCATTGCACATGGCAACTTCACCCACCCCCCCGGCCCCCTCCCGTCAAGGGAGGGGGAGCCAGGCTAGGCAGCGGGAGTCGTTGTCTATCTTCGAGAGGCCTGTCTCTACCTTTTGACGTACCGGACCGGATCGGTGACGCCCAGCTCCGCGAACCCTTTCAGGCGCAGGCGGCAGGAGTCGCACAGGCCGCAGGCGGCGCCGTCCTCGGTGGGGTCGTAGCAGGAATGGGTCTTGCCGTAGTCGACACCGAGCGTCAGGCCGGTCTTGATGATTTCGGCCTTGGTCAGGCTGATGAGCGGCGTGTGGATGGTCATTTTCTTTCCTTCCACGCCCGCCTTGGTGGCGAGGTTCGCCATCGCCTCGTAGGCGGCGATATACTCGGGACGGCAGTCGGGGTAGCCGGAGTAGTCGAGGGCGTTGACACCGATGAAGATGTCGAAGGCCCCGAGCGTTTCCGCCCAGCCCAGTGCAAAGGAAAGGAAGATGGTGTTCCTGGCCGGCACGTAGGTGACCGGGATCTCCTCCCCGACACCTTCCTTGGGGACCGCGATATCGGAGGTGAGGGCGCTGCCACCCATCATTCGTAAATCAAATTCGACCAGCATGTGGTCCACGGCCCCCATCGGGCGCGCGTTCTGCTTGGCGAGAGCCACTTCGTGCTGGTGGCGCTGCCCGTAGCTGAAGCTCATGGCGTAGGGCTCGAAGCCCTGGTGACGGGCGATGGCCATGCAGGTGGTCGAATCGAGCCCGCCGCTGTACAGGATTACCGCTTTCTTCTTCATCGCTTACCTCTGTCCCTGGCTCCTCCCCCCGGAGGGGGGAGGCTGGGAGGGGGGATTTTTCTCGGAACCTTCCCCCTCCCTAACCCTCCCCCTCCGGGGGAGGGGATGAAAGGCTGGTCTGGGGAAGATACAAAAAGAAAAAGGCCGCGCCGGCGATTCCGGTGCGGCCTTGGTGACTACTCTACGAAGCTCTTCAGCTTCTTCGCCCGGCTCGGGTGCCGCAGCTTCCTGAGCGCCTTGGCCTCGATCTGCCTGATCCTCTCGCGGGTTACCTCGAAGTCCTGGCCGACCTCCTCAAGGGTGTGGTCGCTCTTCTCGCCGATGCCGAAACGCATCCTGAGCACCTTCTCCTCACGCGGGGTGAGGGTGGAGAGCACGCGGGAGGTCTGCTCGGAAAGGTTCGCCTTGATGACCGCCTCGAGGGGGCTTACCACACCCTTGTCCTCGATGAAGTCGCCAAGATGGGAATCTTCTTCCTCGCCGATCGGGGTCTCCAGGGAGATCGGCTCCTTGGCGATCTTCAGCACCTTCCTTACCTTGTCCAGCGGCAGCGCCATGCGCTCGGCGATCTCCTCCGGGGAGGGCTCGCGGCCGATCTCCTGCACCAGCTGGCGGCTGGTACGGATCAGTTTGTTGATGGTCTCGATCATGTGCACCGGGATACGGATGGTGCGGGCCTGGTCCGCGATGGCGCGGGTGATGGCCTGACGGATCCACCAGGTGGCGTAGGTGGAGAACTTGTAGCCGCGCTGGTACTCGAACTTGTCCACCGCCTTCATCAGGCCGATGTTCCCTTCCTGGATCAGGTCGAGGAACTGGAGACCGCGGTTGGTGTACTTCTTGGCGATGGAAACGACCAGGCGGAGGTTCGCCTCGACCAGCTCGCTTTTGGCCAGCTTGGCCTTGTGCTCACCTTCTTCGATCGCGAGCAGCGCGTTGGCGAGCTCGCTCGCCTTGAAGCCGGACTCCTGCTCGATCTTCTTCAGTTTCGCTTCGCTGGAGCGGTAGCGCTTCTCGAGCTTCTGCCCCTCCTCAAGGCTCATGTTCATCTTCTTGGAGAAGTCGGCATCGGATGCGTTCTTCAGCCCTTCGAAGGCGGCCAGGAACACGTCCTTGACGGTGCTGGTTTCCTTCTCCAGTTCGGCGATCTCCTGCATGACCGTGTCGACCTTGCAGGAGAGCTCCTTCAGGCGCTGGGCGATCTTCTCGATGTGACGGTCTTTGAGGCGCAGGGACTTCAGGGTCTCGGCCATCTTGACCTTCAGCTCGCCGTGCTCGGTGTTGAGCGCCTCGCCTTCCTTGGCGGAGACCTTGCCTTCCAGGGCAGTCTGGATCTGCTCCATGCGCTGGGACATCTCGCTGATCTCGTCGATGATCCCCAGGACACGCAGCGCCTGCAGGTCCTCTTCGCCCTCCTCCAGGACCTCCTCCTCGACATCCTTGGAGATCTCGATGGCGCCTATCTGCTGCTTGCGCAGACGGTCGCCCAGTGAGATGACCTCGCGCACGGTGATCGGGGTGTTCAGGATGACGCTGGCCACGTCGCGCTCGCCGACTTCGATCCTCTTGGCGATCTCGACTTCGCCTTCACGGGTCAAAAGGGAAACGGAACCCATCTCGCGCAGGTACATGCGTACGGGGTCGCTGGTGCGGCCGAGTGTGCCGGGCTCGAACTCGACCTCTTCACCCTCGCCGCCTTCGTGCTCTTCCCCGTCTTCTTCCAGGTCCATCTTGATCTTGGGGATCTTCACCTTTTGGGCGGAATCCACGATCTCGATGTCCATATCGCCAAACATGCTCATCACATCGTCGATCTGATCGGAGGAGACGATGTCAGGGGGGAGCAGGTCGTTCACCTCTTCGTAGGTGAGAAAACCTTTCTCCTTGCCCAGGTCGATGAGCTGCTTCACTTCGTCCATGCTTTTCTTGGCCATTTACCACGCTCCGCTACAGCTTGAATCCAGCACAGGTACCGCTTGAATCCTACTATAGTAATTTCGATTTTTTATTACGCAACCGCTCAAGTTCAGACAGTATCTCCAAGTATCTCGGGGAATCCGGGTCGACAGTAGCCAGTTCCCTTGCCAGAGCTTTGCCGTCCCCCTTGAGCGCCCGCCGTTCGAGGGCTTGGCAGCACTGCTCAAAGGCCTTGATCGGGTCAAGGTCCTCAAGGTGTGCATCCTCCACGAACAGTGAATAGAGACGGCTTCTTTCCTCGTGCGACTCGATCTGTTCCAACACCAGGGGGAGATCGAGATCCCCCGTTTCCGACTGTGCCACGATGGCCTGCGCCAGCTTCAGATGGCTTGCGCTGAACAGCTTATCGGCGCCGTGGTCGCGAACCCTTAACACAACGTCCGGGTACTTGACCATCAGGGTCAGCAGCACCTCTTCGGTGCCTCGCTGCTGCGGCGCCCCTTTGGGCTGCGGACGCGGCGCCTGAACCTGCGCGGGGATCCCCACTTTTTGCAGCAGCATGGCGCGGTCGATGCCGAGCGCCCGGCAGATCTCCTTCTCGTAAAGCCCGCGCTCCACCGGATCGCCGATCTTCTGGAGCCGGGGCGAGACCTCGTTGACGAAGGCGACCTTCCCCTCCACGCTCCTCACGTCCATCCGCTTGAGGAGTCCCTTGTAGAAGGACTCGAAGATGGGAAGCGCCTTGTCCAAAAGCGGCTGGAAGGCGGTGCCCCCTTCACGGTTGATGAAGGTGTCCGGGTCGTCCTCCGCCGGGACTTCGACCACCCGCGCCGGGAACCCTTCCTCGAGGAACAGTTCCATGGAGCGGACCGTCGCCTTGCGCCCGGCCTCGTCGCCGTCGAACAGCATGAAGGCCCGGTCTGCATAGCGGCGCAAAAGCTTCACGTGCGGCGGCGTGAGGGCCGTGCCGCAGGTGGCGACCACGTTGGTGAAACCGGCCCGGTACAGTGCCAGGTGATCGAAGTACCCCTCGACCACGATGGCGCTCCCCTTCTCCCGCATCCCCTTCTTGGCCAGGTCGACCCCGAAGAGGACCTCGCTTTTGCGGTAGACGATGGACTCCGGCGAGTTTATGTACTTGGGGAGCGAGTCGTCCATGACCCGCCCGCCGAAACCGATGGCCCGCCCGTGCAGGTCCGCGATGGTGAAGAGGAGACGGTTGCGGAAGGTGTCGTAGTAGCCGTCCTTCCCCTCGCGCTTTCTCAGCAGGCCAAGCTTCTCGGCCGCTTCCAGCGGGATCCCCTTGCGTCGCAGAAAGCTGGTCAGGTTGTCCCACCCCGCCGGTGCGAAGCCCATGCGGTAGGTGGCGGCGGTGTTCTTATCGACCCCGCGCTTCTCCAGGTAGGCCCTGCCGGCGGCACCCGCCTCGTCCGATTCCAGCACCCGGCGGTAAAACTCGCAGGCCAGCTCGTTGATCTGGTAGGCCTGTTCCTGCTCGTCCACCTTGCGCTTCTCTTCGCGGGTCAGCGGACGTTCGGGGATTTCCACCCCTACCTTCTTGGCCAGGAACTTGACCGCCTGCGGGAAGGAAAGCCCTTCCATGCGCATGACGAAATCAACGGCGTTGCCGCCCACGCCGCAACCAAAGCAATGGAAGATGCCGCGCGCCGGGTTCACGTTGAACGACGCGGTCTTCTCGCCGTGGAAGGGGCAGACGCCCTGGTAGTTGGCCCCGGACTTCTTGAGGCTCATATAGTCGGAGACAACCTGGAGGATCGGGGCCCTCTCGCGTACTTCCCTGATCTTCTCGTCCGGTATCGTCGACACTGCGGTTAATCCTTATTTCTTATGCGCTCCGTGCGGAGTCGACGCCTTTACTTCTTTGCTTTCGCTGCCTTCCTTTGTTTCTTTAGCGTCCCGGTTTTCCCTGTTCTGGGCTATGGCACCTTCCCAACCGGCGGCGATGTCCGCACCGGTCGAGGCGAACGCGGCCGCGGTCTTGGAGCCGTGGATCCAGACCTTCACCTTCTCCGGCATCGGCTTGGTGGTGGCCAGGTAGAGGAGCACGCAGAGTATGAAGCCACCCTGGAGGAAACCGAAGACGATCCCGCCCGCGCGGTTGATTCCACCCAGGAGCATGACTTTCAAGACGACGGTGAGCAGATGACCGAGGAAATAGAAAAGCATGCCGAGCAGCATGAAGATAAGGAGGAACGCCAGCGGCTGTGCGACTTGCGGGGGGAGGTTGATGAAATGCCTGATCCCCAGACTGAGAGTGGAATAGTATCGGAAAGCGGCCCAGCCGCCGGTGACGAGGCCGAGCAGGGAGCAAGCCTCACGCACCAACCCCTTCGAAAACCCCTTCGCGACAAAGAAAAGCAATACGACCCAGATAAGGATGTCAAGAAGGATCATGCAAACACCTGGTCAGTAGCTACAAAGCAAAAGAAGGGGGAATCGCTGCGATTCGCCCC
Source organism: Geomonas oryzisoli (assembly GCF_018986915.1). NCBI lineage: Bacteria > Pseudomonadati > Thermodesulfobacteriota > Desulfuromonadia > Geobacterales > Geobacteraceae > Geomonas > Geomonas oryzisoli. The sequence continues at coordinate 70,209 of NZ_CP076723.1, read as the reverse complement.
TACTCATGACACCCAAAACCCGCAAACTCCCCCGGGAACTGGTCCCGGGGGCATTGATCATGCGAGTTTTTCCTTCACAACTTCGCTCACCAGTTTGCCATCTGCACGGCCGGCGACTTGGGGCTGGATGGCCTTCATGACCTTGCCCATATCCTTGCCGCCGGTAGCGCCGACCTCCGCGATGACTTTCGCCACCAGTTCGGCCAGTTCTTCCCGTGTCAGCTGCTGGGGGAGATAGCCCATAAGGAGCGCGAGCTCCGCTTCCTCTTTATCCACCAACTCCTGCCTGCCTGCTTCCTTAAAGAGTCGGATGGATTCCCTGCGCTGCTTGCAGAGGGTAACGATGGCTTCGGTGATCTCGCTATCGTTCAGTTCACGCCTGAGTTCGATATCGCGGTTTTTCACCGAGGAGAGTACCATGCGGATGGTAGATAAACGCAAGGTATCACGACTTTTCATCGCCTCCTTCAGTTCCGCGTTAAGTCTCTCCCTCAGTTGCATGAAACCCTCTTTCTTAGTCGACCATCTTGCGCTGCTTCTTCAGAGCGCGCTTGCGAGCGGCAATGGCCTTTTTCTTCTTCTTGATGCTCGGCTTCTCGTAGTGCTCTCTTTTGCGGACCTCAGAAAGGATTCCGGCTTTCTCGCACTGCTTCTTGAACTTCTTGAGCGCAAGCTCAAACGGTTCAGTTTCTTTTACCTTTACTCCCGGCATTCATATTCCCCCCCCTTCTCTAGCTAGATTTACTACTTGTGTGGGTACGGGCCGGCAGACATTATTCAAGGAACCAGCAATATACCATCGCGGTCTTTTTTGTCAAGGCATTTGTGCCATTGTGGAACGGGCTATCCGACGCGGGAGTTTTTCTCCTCGATGCCGGACATGCCGAAGCGGCGCCGGAGTTCCGCGTAGACCTCTTCCGGGTCGATATCGTAGAAGCCGAGGAGCACCAGGCTGTGGAAGAAAAGGTCGGCGGTCTCATAGACGATCTCCTCGCGCTTGCCCCCCTTACCCGCAATGACCACCTCGGTCGCCTCTTCGCCGAGCTTCTTGAGGATCTTGTCGATACCCTTGGCCATGAGGCTTGCGGTGTAGGAGTTTTCGCTGGGGTTGGCCTTGCGCTCCTGGATGACGCGGTAGACCGCGGCGATGATGTCGTCTTTATGCTGCTCCATAAGGATGCTCCTTGGCATTATCACTCCTCCCCCTGGAGGGGGGAGGTCGGGAGGGGGGCTATGCTGGCTGAAGAAAAACTTCCCCCTCCCTAACCCTCCCCCTCCGGGGGAGGGGACTTGGTCCGGTCGTTAGAGCCTCACCGGCACGCCGCGCTCGCGGAGATAGGTCTTGGCTTCTTCGATGGTGTACTCGCGGTAATGGAAGATGGAGGCGGCGAGACAGGCGCTGGCGCCGGCCTGGGTGAAACCGTCGTAGAGGTGCGACAGCCCGCCGACCCCGCCCGAGGCGATGACCGGGATGCTGACCGCGTCAACGACCGCGCGGGTGAGCGGCAGGTCGTAGCCGTCCTTGGTGCCGTCACGGTCCATGCTGGTGAGAAGGATCTCCCCCGCGCCCAGCTCTTCCATGCGCTGCGCCCACTCGACCGCGTCGATGCCGGTCGGGTTGCGGCCGCCGTGGGTGTAGACTTCCCAGCCGCCGTTGGCGCGGGAGCGGGCGTCGATGGCGACCACGGTGCACTGCGAGCCGAACCTCTCGGCCGCCTCGTTCACGAACTCGGGACGATGCACTGCCGCGGTGTTGATGGAGACCTTGTCGGCCCCGGCGTTCAAAAGGCGCCTGATATCGTCGACGGTGCGTACCCCGCCGCCCACGGTGAGCGGCATGAAGACGCGCTCGGCGGTCCTGCGCACCACGTCGATGATGATGTCGCGCTCGTCGGAGGAAGCGGTGATGTCGAGGAAGGTCAGCTCGTCAGCGCCCTGCTGGTCGTACAGCTCGGCTATCTCGACCGGGTCGCCCGCATCGCGCAGGCCCAGGAACTGGACACCTTTTACTACCCGGCCACCTTTTACGTCCAGGCAGGGGATGATTCTTTTGGTCAGCATCTGAAAACTCCACAGTCCTGGTTCCCAAGCTCCTGCTTGGGAACCCACAGCTTACGCGAAGCTCGAGCTTCGCAGAGGGTTTGCGTTCCCAAGCTGGAGCTTGGGAACGAGCAGCAACTCCACCATCCTGGTTCCCAAGCTCCAGCTTGGGAACTAGCAGCGGCGACCGACCGTACGCCGGAGGAGGCGAAGCTATTTTTGTTTGGTCAGTGCTATCGCTTCGGCGAGGTTGATGGCGCCGGAGTAGATGGCCTTGCCGGTGATGACACCGGTGACACCGGAGGATTCGATGGCGATCAAGTTCTCGATGTCCTTCAGCGAGGAGAGTCCGCCGGAAGCGATCACCGGGATGTTGATGGCTTCGGCCAGCGCTTTGGTCGCTTCGATGTTCGGCCCCTGCATCATGCCGTCACGGCTGATGTCGGTGTAGATGATGGCGGAGACGCCGTCACCTTCGAACTGCCTGGCGAGCTCGGTGGCGGTGATGCCGGTCACCTCGGCCCAACCCTGCACGGCGACCATGCCGTTCTTGGCGTCGATGCCGACCACGATCTTGCCCGGGAACTTGGCGCAGGCCTCTTTCACGAAGGCGGGGTTTCTCTGAGCAGCGGTGCCGATGATAACGCGTCCGATACCGAGGGAAAGATAGGCCTCGATGGTGGCGATGTCGCGGATGCCGCCGCCCAGCTGGGTCGGGATGGTGACGGACTTGACGATGGATTCGATGGCGGAGCGGTTCTTCGGCTCACCGGCGAAGGCGCCGTCGAGGTCGACGATGTGCAGGATCTCGCCACCCTGGCGCTGCCACTCGGCCGCCTGCGCGCCCGGATCGTCGTTGAAAACCGTGTCCTTCTCCATCAGCCCCTGCTCTAAGCGGACACAGCAGCCGTTCTTCAGATCTATTGCCGGAATAATGATCATTTCAATCCCTCGGTAATTTCATATCTCCTCCCCCCGGAGGGGGGAGGCTGGGTGGGGGGCTATGCTGGCGGAAGAAAAAACATCCCCCTCCCTAACCCTCCCCCTCCGGGGGAGGGAACAAAGACCCGGGCGGGCAGAGATTATTTCATCTGCGAAAAGTTCTTGAGCATGGCGAGCCCCTTGTCCTGGGACTTCTCCGGGTGGAACTGGGCGGCTACCACGTTGTCGCGCCAGATGGCGGCGCAGAAGTCGATGCCGTAGTTGGTGGTCGCCGCCACCACGCTCTCGTCATCGGGCTTCACGTAGTAGGAGTGCACGAAATAGACGTTGGAGCCCTGCTCGACACCCTGGAACAGCGGGGACGGGCGCTTGATGTCAAGCTGGTTCCAGCCCATGTGCGGCACCTTCAGGTCTTCGCCCGCCTGCTGCATCCCTTCCGGGAAGCGGAGCACCTTGCCGGGGATCACGTCCAGGCCCTTGTGGATGCCGAACTCTTCACTCTCGGTAAAGAGGAGCTGCAGACCGAGGCAGATGCCGAGGAAGGGCTTGCCTTCCTTGATAACCTTGAGGATCGGCTCGACAAAGCCCCCTTCTTCGAGGTTCCTGATGCAGTCGCGGAAGGCCCCGACGCCCGGGAGCACGACGCGCTCGGCGTCCAGCAGCACCTTGGGATCGGAGGTGACGACGGCGTCGCAGCCGACCTTCTCGAACCCTTTTTGCACGGAGCGGAGGTTCCCCATGCCGTAATCTATGATCGCGATCATCTATCTATCCTTCCGGCACCGTAGGCGGCGCCTGTTGCTGTTTTACCGTTATCGCGCTGGCGCATTACACGTGCTGCCAACGCCCTCATCCGCCCCTTCAGGGCACCTTCCCCCGGTGGGGGAAGGGATGGACAGCCCAACTCTAAAAAGAAGGCCGTCAACGTGGTCCACTCCCCCTCGCCCTCCGGGAGAGGCTCGGGGTGAGGGCAGATTTTACAGTTTCCCCTTGGTGGACATGACCCCTTCGATGCGGGAATCCATTTGCGTCGCCATGTCCAGTGCGCGGGCGGCGGCCTTGAAGCAGGCTTCCAGGATATGGTGCACGTTGTCGCCGTACATGACGTTGATGTGGAGGTTGGCGCCGCAGTGGTTCACGAAGCCCTGGAAGAACTCACGCACCAGCTCGACGTCGAAATCTCCGATCTTCACCTTGGGTAAATTGACGTTGTAGACCAGGTAGGGACGACCGGAGAGGTCGGTGGCGACGCTGGCAAGGGTCTCGTCCATCGGCACGGTGGCCTGGCCGTAGCGGCGGATGCCGCACTTGTCGCCCAGCGCTTCCTTGAACGCGGTCCCGAGCACGATGCCGATATCCTCGACGGTGTGGTGGAAGTCGATGTCGATGTCGCCGTGTGCCTCGACCTTGAGGTTGAAGAGGCCGTGCCTGGCGAAGAGGTCCAGCATGTGGTCCAGGAAAGGAACCGAGGTGCAGATCTGCGCCTCCCCTTTACCGTCGATTTCGAGGGAGAGCTTGATCTGCGTCTCCTTGGTGATGCGTTCGATGTTTGCCGACCTGGCCATGCCGCCTCCTTGAATAGAAATGTCACATGTAAAGCAGGCAGACGCGCAAGGCGTACGGGATCATAATCCCTCCTGCCTTCCTTCGCGCCCTTCGCGGATACTTACCGTTCTTTGCGTAACTGCTTTTGCCTTACTAGCTGTCGAGCCTGAAGCTGACCGACTTGCCGTGGGCCTCGAGCCCCTCCAGCGTTGCGATGCGGACGATGTCCTTGCCGACGCGCTGCAGACCGCCCTTGGTGAAATAGATGAGGGAGCTTTTCTTGACGAAGTCATCCACGGACAGCGGCGAGAAGAAACGGGCAGTGCCGCCGGTGGGAAGCGTGTGGTTGGGACCGGCCAGGTAGTCGCCGGAGGCCTCGGGGGTGTAGTGTCCCATGAAGATCGCGCCGGCATTGGTGATGAGCGGCATGATCTCGAAGGGATTCTCCACGGCGAGCTCCAGGTGCTCCGGCGCGATGCGATTGGAGAAGGCGATGGCCTCTTCCAGGTTGCCGGCCACGATGATGACACCGAAGGACTCCCAAGACTTGCGGGCGATGGCCTCGCGGGAGAGTTCCTTCAACTGGCGCTCCACCTCGGCCGCCACCTTCTCGCCGAAACTGCGGTCGGTGGTGATCAGCACGGAGGAGGCAAGCTCGTCGTGCTCGGCCTGGGAGAGAAGGTCCGCGGCAATGTGAGTGGGGTTGCCGCTGCCGTCGTTGATGACCAGGATCTCGCTGGGGCCGGCGATCATGTCGATGCCGACCTGGCCGAAGACCAGCTTCTTGGCAGTGGCGACGTAGATGTTGCCCGGGCCGGTGATCTTGTCGACCCTGGGGACGGTTGCGGTGCCGTAGGCAAGCGCCGCGACGGCCTGCGCGCCGCCGATGCGGAAGACGCGATCGACGCCGGAGAGTTTGGCGGCAACCAGGACATGGGCGTTGGTCTCGCCGCCCGGAGTGGGGACGACCATGATGATTTCGCCCACGCCGGCGACCTTGGCAGGGACAGCGTTCATGATGACGCTGGAGGGATAGCAGGCCTTGCCGCCGGGGACGTAGATGCCGACCTTGGCGAGCGGGGTCACCTTCTGGCCCAGCATGATGTCGCTCTCCTCGGTGGAAAGCCAGGTCTGCTGCTTCTGCTTCTCGTGGTAGCGGGCGACACGCTCGACGGCGAGCTTCAGTGCCGCGAGGTCCTTCTCGTCTACCTGGGCGAAAGCCTTGGCGAATTCCGCCTCGGTGATTTCGAGACCGGCGGCGTCGCACTCCAGTCGGTCGAAACGGCGGGTGTACTCGATGAGCGCCTCGTCGCCACGCTTGCGCACGTCGGAGATGATGCCCAGCACCACCTCTTCTACCTCGCGCCCCGACTCCTCGCCGCGCTCTACGATGGCATCGAACTTCGCCTGAAAATCTGCTTCCCTAATGTCGAGGAACTGCATCTTTAGACCTCGCGAATCATGGCATTAATTTTGTGTTGTCTCGCCTTTACCCCCCTTTGCGAAGGGGGGCCCGGGGGGATTTAGCCCAGGTATCCATAGCATCCTGGGCTGCAAGAGTGTTAAATCCCCCTCAATCCCCCTTTGCGAAAGGGGGAAGCTGTTGAGTTGGGTAAGATGGCTGCAGCGGAATGGAGCGTTCCGCTAGAGGGACAGGCACCTGGCGGAGCCTGTCCCTTCCCGCTACCTAAATATGCTGCTCGAGCCCCTCGATGATCTTGGAGATGCGCTCGTGCTTGGTCTTGAGGCTCGCGCGGTTGACGATGAGGCGGCAGGTTATCTCGGCAATGGTTTCAATCTCTGCCAGGCCATTCTGCTTCAGCGTCTCGCCGGTGGAAACGAGGTCGACGATGCGCTCGGAAAGACCGACCAGCGGAGCCAGCTCGATGGAGCCGTAGAGCTTGATCAGCTCAACCTGTATTCCCTTGGCCGCGAAATACTTTTCGGTGACGTTGGGGTACTTGGTGGCGATACGGATGTTGTTCCAGGCCGCGGGATCGTCCTTGGTGGAGAGCTCGACCGGCTCGGCGACCATGAGGCGGCAGTAGCCGAACTTCAGGTCCAGCGGCTCGTACAGATCCTTCTCCGCCTCCATCAGGGTGTCCTTGCCGACGATGCCGAGGTCAGCGCAGCCGTATTCCACGTAGGTGGGGACGTCGGTGGCGCGCACGATCATGTAGCGCATCTTCTGCTCATGGTTCTCGAAGACCAGCTTGCGGGTGTCGGAGAGGAGCTCTTCACAGTCGATGCCGATCTTCTTGAACAGGGCGACGGAGTCCTGCAGGATGCGGCCTTTGGGGATGGCAATGGTGACGTAGTCGGTCATTTAAAAACTCCAGTGGAGCATGGCATTCAGTGATTAACGATGCGCACCTCCCCCCGGAGGGGGGGAGGATGGGAGGGAGGAAGCTTGTGGTGCCCCCTCCCTAGCCCTCCCCCTCCGGGGGAGGGGACGCCTGCACTGTTTTCCTCTCATCAGCGGAGAGGGGATCAACCTGTATCAGTCTTAAGGCGCGTCGACGTCCGGGACGCGGACGATGTCGGCACCAAGACCGGCGAGCTTCTTCTCGATGTTTTCGTAACCGCGGTCCAGGTGGTAGATCCTGGAGATCTCGCTGGTGTTGTCGGCAGCGAGGGCGGCGAGGATCAGCGACGCGGAGGCCCTGAGGTCGGTCGCCATGACCGGCGCGCCGGAGAGCTTCTTGACGCCCTTCACGGTGGCGCTGTTCCCTTCGCAGATGATGTCGGCACCGAAACGCAGCAGCTCGGAGACATGCATGAAACGGTTCTCGAAGATGTTCTCGGAGATCACGCTGGCGCCTTCGGCGATGCACATGAGGGCCATGAACTGCGCCTGCATGTCGGTCGGGAAGCCCGGGTAGGGACGGGTCTTGATGTTCACGTTGCGGATCTTCTTGGGACCCTTGACGCGAACGACGTTGTCCTTGTTGATGATCTCCACGCCTGCGTCCTGCAGTTTGAAGGTCAGCGCGTCCAGGTGCTCAAGACGCATGTTCTTGATCTTGACGTCGCCGCCGGTGATGGCGGAGGCGATCATGAAAGTGCCGGCCTCGATGCGGTCCGGCATGACGGCGTGCTCGGCGGCGGTCAACTGCTCAACGCCTTTGATCCTGATGGTGTCGGTGCCTGCGCCTTCGATGTTGGCGCCCATCTTGGTGAGGATGTCGGCAAGGTCTACGATCTCCGGTTCGCGGGCGGCGTTCTCGAGAATGGTCTCGCCCTGCGCGGTGGCGGCGGCCATCAAAAGCTGCTCGGTCCCGCCGACGGTGGAGATGTCGAAGTTGATGCGCGCGCCCTTGAGCTTCTTGGCCTTCGCCTCGACGTAGCCGTGCTCCAGGGTGATCTCGGCCCCCAGTGCGGCAAGGCCCTTCAGGTGCAGGTTGATGGGGCGTGCGCCGATGGCGCAGCCGCCGGGAAGGGAAACGCGGGCCTGGCCGAAACGGGCGAGGAGTGGTCCGAGGACCAAGACGGAGGCGCGCATGGTGCGCACCAGGTCGTAGGTCGCTTCCCAGCTGTTAAGGTCGGTGGTGTCGATCTTCACCACGTTGCCACGACCGTCGACATGGGCGCCCAGTTTCTCCAGCACCTTGATGGTGGTGTTGATGTCGCGCAGGAAAGGGACGTTGCTGATGGTGTGGCACCCAGGTGCCAGGATGGTCGAGATGAATATGGGGAGGGCAGCGTTCTTCGACCCGCTAACGGTCACTTCTCCGGAGAGTTTGTTGCCACCTTTGATTACCAGTTTTTCCACTGTTACCTCTGTTCTCTTTTCTTTTGTTCAGCGCCCCGAGGGGCGGATGGAAATGTGTCAGCGCCCTAAGGGGACGCATAAGGGGGACAGGCACCTGGCGGAGCCAGTCCCCTCGGAGCCAGTCCCCTACAGCCGACCGCCGACTACGCGTTCGATGCCCGCGGGATCGGTCTGGGTGAAGGTCTCGTCGGCGAAGCCGCCGGCCTTTAAAAGCCCCAGCACCTGGGGAGCCTGTCCGGCGCCGACTTCGAAGATGAGCCAGCCGCCGGGGTTCAGATAGCCGGGCGCGTCGTTCACGATGCGCCGGTAGAAGTCGAGGCCGTCGGCCCCGCCGTCGAGCGCGCCCATCGGTTCGAAGCCGCGCACTTCGGCCTGCAATGTCGCCAGTTCGGAATTGGGAATGTAGGGCGGGTTGGATACTACCATGTCGAAGCGTCGTCCCGCAAACGGTTCGAACAGGGATCCCTGGAAAAATTGCACGCTGGCCCCATTGCGCTCGGCGTTGCCGCGCGCCACCTCGAGGGCTTCCGCGGAAACGTCGACGCTGCAGACCTCGGCCTGCGGCAGTTCTTTGGCAAGGGATATGGCTACGCAGCCGCTACCGGTGCCGATATCGAGGATGCTCTTCGCGGCAGTGGCGCGCTTGATCGCCTCGGTCACCAGCACCTCGGTGTCGTGGCGCGGGATGAGCACTGCGGGGGTGACGTGGAACTCGTGCCCCATGAACTCCTGGGTCCCCAGGATGTACTGCAGCGGCTCGCGCTTGCCCCGCCGCGCCACCATGGTGCGGTAGGCGGCCAGCTCGGCGTCGGAAAGGGGCTTGTCGAAATTGAGGTAGAGCCCGACCCGGTCCAGGGAGAGCGCCTCGCACAGCATCCACTCCGCCTCGAGACGCGGGTTTTCCACGCCTTTCTCGGCAAGGTAGCCTTTGGTCCAATTGAGGACTTTGAGGACATCCCATTTTTCGGGGGTGGTGGTCATGGCAACCTACTTGGATGTTGCGGCCCCAGTGAACCCGGTGAGCCGGGTGGACCTGATCGACCTGGGGGCGGCGTCTGTTACATACCTTCGCTTTGGGCCTGCAGGGCTTCCATCTGGTAGTGGGCACGCAGGGAGTCCGCGATCTCGGCGATGTCGCCGGCCATGATGGAGTCGAGGCGGTACAGGGTGAGCCCGATGCGATGGTCGGTCATGCGTCCCTGCGGGAAGTTGTAGGTCCTGATGCGCTCGCTGCGGTCACCGCTACCTACCTGGCTCTTCCTGTCGGCGGCCATCTTCGCGTTCTGCTCCATGACGATGTTGTCCAGGATCCTGGACTTCAGAACCTTCATCGCTTTTGCGCGGTTCTTGATCTGGCTGCGCTCTTCCTGGCAGGCGACGACGGTGCCGGTCGGAATATGGGTGATCCTGACCGCGGAGTCGGTGGTGTTGACGTGCTGGCCACCTGCGCCGGAGGAGCGGTACACGTCGATCTTCAGGTCGGCCGGATTGATGTCGATGTCGATATCCTCGGCCTCGGGCATGACGGCGACGGTGCAGGCGGAGGTGTGGATGCGTCCCTGCGCCTCGGTCTCGGGCACGCGCTGCACGCGGTGGGTGCCGGACTCGTACTTGAGTTTGGCGAAGACGCCGTCACCTTCGACCAGCGCGATGACCTCTTTGAAGCCCCCACGCTCGGACTCGGAGGCGGAGATCACCTCGACCTTCCAGCGGTTGGTCTCGGCAAAGCGGCTGTACATGCGGAACAGGTCGCCCGCGAAGAGGGCCGACTCGTCGCCGCCGGTACCGGCGCGGATCTCGAGGACGACACTCTTGTCGTCGTTGGGGTCCTTGGGGAGCAGGAGCACTTGGATCTCGCTTTCCAGCTGCTCGCGGCGCTCCTCCAGGGTCTCCAGCTCGGCCTGGGCCATCTCGCGCATCTCCTGGTCCGGCTCCTTCAGGAGTTCCTTGTTCCCCTCGATGTCGGAGAGCACCTTCTTATACTCGCGGTAGGCGGCGATCAGCTCGGTGAGACCGGCGTGCTCCTTGGAGAGCTTCCGGAACTCGACCTGGTTCGCCAGCACCTCCGGATCGGAAAGGAGCGATTCGAGCTCGCCGAAACGGGTTTCAAGATCTGCTATTTTATCGAACATGGACATCAAAACACCTCAAAAGAGGTTCAACGTTCAACGTTCAACGTTCAACGTTAAAGGCACACCCGCAGGTGGTTGCTTCTAACATAGAACGTAGAACGTTGAACGTTGAACGTGTTTTAGTTAAACCACCAGCCGGTCGTCCTTGAAGCCGTCGTTCAGTTCGAGGGCGACCTGCATGGACTTGATGGCAACTTCAAGCTGGCTGTCGTCCGGCTCGCGGGTGGTGAGCCGCTGCAGTGCGAGGCCGGGGGCGATCACCATCTTCACCAGGGCGTGGTTGTCGTGCTTCGCGGTCCACTTGAGGACTTCGTAGGAAAGACCGGCGATCATCGGCAACAGGATGATCCTTGAGCCGGCCTTGAAGTAAAACGGCCACAGCTTCGGGATCAGGGAGAACACCACGATGCTCACCAGCATGACGATCAACAGGAAGCTGGTGCCGCAACGCGGGTGCAGGCAGCTGTACTTCCTGACGTTGTCAACGGTGAGCTCCTCGCCCGCCTCGAAGGTGAAGATCGATTTGTGCTCCGCGCCGTGGTACTGGAACACCCGCTGGATGTCCTTCATGCGCGAGATGCCGATGATGTAGATCAGGAACACGGCGACCCGGATGACGCCGTCGACAAGGTTGAAGACGATGTTGGAGTCGCCGATGATCGGGATCAGCAGCTTGGTCAGGTAGAGCGGCAGGATGAAAAAGAGCAGGATGCCGAAGCCGAACGCCACGGCCATGGTCCCGGCAATGGCCCAGTCGTTGATCTCTTCTTTTTCCTCACCTTCGGCGAGCGCTTCGTTGGCTGAAAAGTTGAGCGCCTTGATGCCGATGATGAGCGAGGAAAAGAGCGCCACCGCCCCCCGGACTATGGGGAGCTTGGTGATGGGGAAACGCTCGGAAAGCGGGATCACCGTCTCGCTCTTGACCGAGATCTCGCCGTCGGGCCTTCTCACCGCGATGGCCATCGAGCGCGGGGCCCGCATCATGACGCCTTCCAGAACCGCCTGTCCGCCTATGTTTATCTTTGACACTTGTTACCTCGTGTGTTGAGGGGCAAAAAACCTTCAGGGTCAAAAAGCCTTCCCCCCTCCCGACCTCCCCCCTCCAGGGGGAGGAGCATGGACGCCGCCCCCGGGGGAGCATGGACAACCTGCCTCGCTGGAACGTGAGCCGTGCGTCTCAAACCTCAGAGGGAGGTGAGCTAGCGTTCCCGCCCCCGGAGGGGGAGGGACAGGGAGGGGGATGTTTTACATCTCCCGGAAGTACTCCCGAACCTGCGCCATCTTGCCGCAGCACATGGCACCTTCGGGGCAGGGACCGCCAAGGCAGCCGGGACCGGCCTTGTCGAATACGGTCGGCGCGACCGGCTTCACCAGACGGAGCATCTCGATGGCCATGGCACGGATCTCCCACTGGGCCCGCTCGCAGCAGCGCACGGCGAAGAAGTGCAACAGCTCCCGGGCGTTCATGGTGATGATGATCTTGGTCTCGGTGGCGTTGGGAAGCAGGTAGCGCGCATCCTCGGCCGGGACACCCGCCTCGACCAGGGCGGCATAGGCCGCGTGCAGCGAGGCGACCTGGGCCTCGAAGAGTTCCAGGTGCTTGGGATTGTCCGCGATCGATTGCGGCGTCACCACCGCGAAACGCTCCTTGTGGGAAACGTAGCGCTGGGACTGCTGGGAAAAGGAGGCGACCCGGTGCCGCACCAGCTGGTGGCTGGTGACGCGCGAGATCCCGTCCACGCCGAAGGTGAACGATGCGTGCTCCAGCACCGACTGGTGCCCAAGCGACATGATCTTGTCCAGGAATTTTTTGACGTCAGCGCCGGAGAGCTTGTCCTTGAGCGCCTCGATGTCGGCCGACGAATAGCAGAGCCGGGCCGCAAGTGCGATGGTCAACTCGGGATCGGGGGTGTGCTGCAGAAGGGCAACCTTCATGAAGATCCTTCACATGCTGCATTGTTTTGCAATCGAGGCCATAGAAAACGAAACAAGGGGATTTCGCCATAGACAAAATCCCCTCCGAACGGATTCGCAACCGCGAAAGCCTACTTCTCCAGGTTGTATCTCTTGCGGAAGCGCTCGACGCGGCCTGCGGTGTCGATCAGCTTCTGCTTACCGGTGTAGAACGGGTGGCACTGCGAGCAGATCTCGGTGGAGATCTCCGCTTTGGTGGAACGGGTCTGGAACTGGTTACCGCACAGGCACTTTACGGTAATTTCTTCGTACTTGGGGTGGATCCCTTCTTTCATATCTTCCTCCTGGCGGGGCGCACCCCGTTATCTAACTTTGATGTTCTTGCCGGAAAGTAGCCATAAATAGCACCTTCACTGCAAGATTTCAACACTTTTTTACTTGCTCATGGAATCGAGGAAGTCCTGGTTGCTCTTGGTCCCCTGCAGCTTGGAGATCAGGAACTCCATGGAGTCCACCACGTTCATCGGGTGGAGCACCTTCCGGAGGATCCAGATGCGGTTCAAAGAGGCCTGCGGGATGAGCAGTTCTTCCTTCCTGGTGCCGGACTTGTTGATGTCGATGGCGGGGAAGGTCCTCTTCTCGACCAGCTTGCGATCGAGGTGGAGCTCCATGTTGCCGGTGCCCTTGAACTCTTCAAAGATGACCTCGTCCATCTTGGAGCCGGTATCGACCAGGGCGGTGGCGATGATGGTGAGCGAGCCACCCTCCTCGATGTTACGCGCGGCGCCGAAGAAGCGCTTGGGCTTGTGCAGGGCGTTGGAGTCGACACCACCGGAGAGGATCTTGCCCGACGGCGGGATCACGGTGTTGTAGGCGCGGGCCAGACGGGTGATGGAGTCGAGCAGGATGACGACGTCGCGCTTGTGCTCGACCAGGCGCTTGGCCTTCTCGATGACCATCTCGGCCACCTGGATGTGACGGGAAGCCGGCTCGTCGAAGGTGGAGGAAATGACCTCGCCCTTCACGGAGCGCTGCATGTCGGTAACCTCTTCCGGGCGCTCGTCGATGAGAAGGACGATCAGGAACACCTCGGGGTGGTTCAGCGCGATGGAGTTGGCGATGTTCTGGATCAGCATGGTCTTGCCGGTGCGCGGCGGAGCGACGATGAGGCCCCTCTGCCCTTTACCGATCGGCGCGACCAGTTCCATGACGCGGCTGGACATGTTGTCCGGCGTGGTCTCGAGGACCAGCTTCTCTTCCGGGTAGAGCGGGGTCAGGTTGTCGAAGAGGATCTTGTCGCGGGCGACCTCGGGAGACTCGTGGTTGACGGTCTCGACCTTGAGGAGGGCGAAGTAGCGCTCCCCTTCCTTGGGCGGCCTGATCTGGCCGGCAACGGTGTCGCCGGTGTGCAGGTTGAAGCGGCGGATCTGGGACGGCGACACGTAGATGTCGTCCGGACCCGGCAGGTAGTTGTAATCCGGCGCCCTCAGGAAGCCGAACCCGTCAGGCAGGGTCTCGAGGACCCCCTCGCCGAAGATCATGCCGTTCTTCTCGGTCTGGGCGTTGAGGATGGCGAAGATCAGGTCCTGCTTCCTGAGACTGGACGCACCCTCGATGTTCAACGCCTTGGCAATGGCCGTGAGATCGTTGATTTTCTTTTCTTTAAGTTCCTGTAGGTTCATCTGTTCTCCTGGTATGACGCAAATATAGATCTAGCGGCAATTTGCCTGACTGGGAATAGGGGAATGTTTCACCGATGCGGCATGGGTAACATGCGAGGCGTGCCTGACGAGCGCTATCGTGTAAAGGATCTGTGAGTAAGTAAGCCTTGAGTTTATTCTTGAGGTGTCGGTACCGGTTCGGTATGAGAAAAAAATCGGGGTATGTAAAGGTGTCTGCAAAAGGTCTTATTGAGGATATTGAGAATTTATACCCTTCCCCTCGTTACCTTGTCAACTTTATTTTTTCCGTCGTTTGTGCCGCGGACAGCGCCCGAGCGCCTGCCCCCCAAAGGGTTCCGCGTCGGCAACCAGTCAAATTATTGGCTCTCATTCCGGGTAGTTGACGCTACAGACCCCGTTTCCGGGCCCTGTTCGACATCCTTTGCAGCATCGGTGCCATACTTGGCGCCGCTGCGTCGTTTTCTGCGGGCCTTCTGTCTTTTCAGCTTTTCCGCCGCCAGCTCTTTCTTGGTCATGCCGCCGCCGGCGCCCTCGATCTTCTCCAGCAGCAGGCGGCGGGCCAGGAACCGGTTCAGCGACTGGCTGCGCGATTCCATGCACTTGACTTCCAGCCCGCTGGGGAGGTGTTTGAGGTAGACGCAGGAGGAGCTTTTGTTGACGTGTTGGCCGCCGCGGCCCGAGGAATGGACGAAACGCTCCTCCAGGTCCTTCTCAGCGACCCCGAGTTGCTCCATCTTCGCCTTCAGCCACCGGTTTTTTTCTTCGCTCACCGCGAAATCAGCCATTGCGTCTCCCCGAAGACTCTATTCAAATACTTCCCCGAAGGAGGGGACTGGCTCCGCCAGGTGCCTGTCCCCTTAATGTTTGGGGAAGCCGGCTGAGCAGAAAGAAGCGTTCCGCTAGAGGGACAGGCACCGGACGGAGCCTGTCCCTTCTCCGAACGGGCCATGATAACTTCCGGCGCGGTGGAAGTCAAAAGGTCTCAGTAAGATAGGGGGGCGCCCGGGAATACCGACAGAGATCAGCCTGCCGCTGTAGGAGCAAATAATTATTTGCCCAGCCAATGCCCCATCGACCCACGCCGATGGCGAGAGAGGTGCAGCCGCAGGGGGGGCGAATGATTATTCGCCCCTACGGGTTTGTGCGGAAGGTGCGCCGAAAAGTTGGGCTAGCCGCGCGTCGGCGGCATCACCACTTCGGCCATGAGTTCCGCGATCCGCGTCGCGGAGAGGCGGGCGTTGTTGAAGACCAGGTGGTACAGGGTGGGGTCGGTGATGTCCCGCCCCAGGAAATCCTTGAGGAAGGCATCGCGCTGGTGCTGCTTTTCCGTCACCATGTCCTGCGCCTGGTCCGCGGAGATCCCGCAGCGGGCGGCCACCGCCTTCACCTTGAAGGTCATGGGGGCGATGATCCGGAAGTGGTAGCAGTTGCCGGTGTTCTGGGTCAGGATGGAGGCGCCCCTCCCCACGAGGATGACGTTCCCCTCGGTGGCCAGCGCCACGATCTGGCGGCAGAGCAGGCGGTAGTAGTCCTTGTCGCTTTTCCAGCGGGGCGAGAAGGTGGAAAGCATGTCATCGAGGAAACGGTTCTTGGTGCCCAGGTTACGCAGGATCCCCTCGGAGAGGTTGTGATCCTTGGCGACCGCGTCGAGCAGGGCCCGGTCCATGACCACCCAGGGCTTGCCGCTGCGCTTCTCCAGGATGCCCTGCAGCCTTTCCGCCACCGGATATCCCTCACAGCCGAATTCGCGGGTGAGGGTCACCGTCGGGTTGGCCCGTTCCACATCGGAGAAGCCGTGTTCGTGCAGGTTCCTCCGCCCCACCTCCATCAAGCCGCGCAACCTCTGTTCAATCGACGGGATCAAAATGTTCTTGCCCATGACGACGCCCTCCCGAACTGTTAACTGCGTAGGCCCACGTCTTTAATTAGGCCGCAGTTTTCGGTGCAGTCAACCGCGCTGTGTCGTTTAAACGCAGTTAGGCAAAGAACGCGCAGCAGGCGCAAAGGTCGCAAGGTGCTCTTATTGGATGCGCGGCGCCCTTTTTCCGTTATCATTAGCGCCATGATGCCACTATGGTTCCCGCTCACCGTTTTGTCCGCCTTCTTCCTCGCCACCAGCGATGCCACCACCAAGCGCGCGCTCACGGGGAGAAACGAATACCTGGTCACCTGGCTGCGCATCGTCCCGACCCTGCCGCTGTTCCTGATCCCGCTCCCGTTCATACCGGTCCCGAAGCTTGGCGACGACTTCTACTTCTGCATCATGACGGGACTGCCGCTGGAGGCGGTCGCCATCATCCTCTACACCAAGGCCCTCAAGCTCTCGCCGCTGTCACTCACCTTGCCGCTGCTCTCGCTCACCCCGCTGCTGCTCCTGGTGGTGCCGTATCTGCTGCTGGGAGAACGGATCTCTCCCACGGGCGGCGCGGGGATCATGCTCATCGCCCTGGGCGGGTACCTGCTCAATACCGGCCGCGGCGAGACCGGGATTCTGGCGCCGCTGAAGGCGCTGGCCCGGGAGAAGGGAGCGCTGTGCATGCTGGCGGTCGCCGCCATCTACAGCGTCACGTCAACACTGGGCAAGCGCGCCATCGCCGCCTCGTCACCTCTTTTCTTCGCTGCCGTGTACCTGCCGCTGCTGGTGCTCGTCCTCACACCGGTCGCCCTGTACAAGTCCCGCGGCGAACTGGGGCCGGCGCTGCGCAACGGCACCGTCAACGCCGCACTCCTCCCCGCCGTCTGTTACACACTTCAGGCCCTCACCCACGTCTACGCGGTCAACATGACCAACGTCGCCTACATGATCGCGGTGAAGCGACTGAGCCTCCTTTTCGGCGTTCTCTACGGGCACTACCTGTTCAAGGAGCAGGGAGGCATCGTCTCCACCCTCATCATGCTGGCCGGCGTCTTCCTCATCGTCACCGGCGGTTAACCCCGGCCGTCCCGATCCCGCATCCCCCCCACCAACGGCGCGCCTTTCCTTCCGTCCCTCCCCCAACCGCCGCGCCAGGTCAGCTGTCTCGCCATACCCACCGCGCGACCCACCCGCGCAACCTCCCGGTCCGCCTGACGATGCCGTGAGTGAATCCGCAAAGGGTGGCTGTCGGCAAATTGACTAAACTTCTCTACGGACGATTTCAAAAAATTGACTGGCTCCCGCCGTTCCGGCGCAGGCGGCGGGAGGCGGCGTCGACACGGCCGTAATTTACTGATCAATATCAGTATCTTACCGCAACGACAGGAGACACAGGCACTCCGGAAGGCGATGCCCCACTGCCGCCGAAGCCGGGGCCAACCCACGGGAAGCAGCCCCTGGCATGGCAGTTGCTTTATCACTGCTGTTTGGCCAGCCGCCTGCCCGATACCGGCAAGCGGGCCCGACGCAGCCGTCATCTCAAGCCAAGAATGGAGAAATACATGAGCCAGTTAGTCACCCGCCCCAGCGGCGCGATCGCCGTCGTGGAAAATGGACCGCTCGTTTCCGCCATAGTTGTCAGCCGCAACCGGGAATCGCACCTGAGGGAATGCCTGAGCGATCTGATGGAACAGACCATCTCCAGTCGCATGGAGGTCATCGTCGTCGACGAAGGGTCCGATCAATGCGAGTGGGCGGTGGTGGCGGACCTGCAGAAACGCTACGCCAACCTGGCGGCACTCAGGGTGACCGCGGCGGCCGCGGGAAGGGGCGTCAACATGGCGCTCAAGGCAGCTTCGGGGCGGTACTTCACCGTCATCGACGCCACCGACCGCCTCAAACGCGACGCTTATGAGCAGCTCAGTTCGGCACTCGAGCAAAACCCCACGGCGATGGTGGCCTACGGCGACACCTGCTTCACCGCGATCGCCCACGAGAATTTCGCCAACCACACCAGCTATGGCAAGGTGATCTGGCCCGACTACACGGCACAGCAGCTCTCGCAGCTCTCCGATGTGGCCCCCCACCCGCTCTGGCGCCGCGAGGTGCACGACAGCGTCGGCTATCTCCCCGAGGGCTTCCCGAACCACGGGCTGCGCGAGTTCCTGCTCAAGGTGGTGGAACGCTTCCGCATGCAGCACATCGAGGAGTTCACCGGCCTGAAGCTGATCGCCGCCGTCCCGCAATCGGCGCCGCAACAGGCCCCGCAGCCGGTGGAGGTACAGAGCGCTCCTGCCGCGGCGGCGCAGCCGGTTCCGACCCCGATGCAGAGCGAGCCGTCCCCCATGGCAATGCCGGAGCGGGCTGCCTTGCCGAGCGCCGAAGACGCCTACGCGGCCCTGCGCCCGCAACTCTCCGGCGACGACCTGGGGCAGGCGGCGGCAGCACTGCGGCAGCACCTGGCCAACTATCCCGACCATGCCGTGGCCCACAACGATCTCGCCGCCGTGAGCTACCAGATGGGGGACACCGACCAGGCCCTGGCGCACTACCGCGAGGCGGTGGCCCTAGAGCCGGACGAGGACGTCTACCTGAAGAACCTGGCCGATCTCCTCTACGTCGAGAAGGGGCAGACCGACGAGGCCATCAACATCTACCTGAAACTGCTCGAGAGGGCACCGCGCGACGTGGAAACCCTGCTCAACCTCGGCATCATCTGCGAGGGGGTCGGGCAGCCGGACGCCGCCGAGTCGTTCCTGCAAAGGGCGCTGGAGATCGAACCGGCCAACATGGCGGTGCGCGAGCGGCTCTCCGAACTGAGGCAAAACGCTTCCCCAGCGCCCGCACCGACGGCAGCGACCGCGCCGGCGGCACCGGAGACAGCCACAACACCGGCGGCAGCCGCCGCGGAGGAGGACGATTTGACAGCTGAAGACCACTACCTGAAATCGCAGGAACTGGTGAACCGTGGTGACCTGGCCGGGGCCGAGCAGATGTTGCAAGGGATCGTGGCGCTGTATCCGGATTTCGCGCCGGCCTACAACGACCTCGCCGTGCTCGCCTACCAAAACGGCGACAAGGACACCGCCCGCCGCAACTACGAGAAGGCGGCCGCGCTGGCTCCGGGCAACAACACCTTCCAGAAGAACCTCGCCGACTTCTACTTCGTCGAGGGGTACGACGTGGATGGCGCCATCAACATCTATCTCGACCAGCTCCAAAAAGAGCCCAAGAATATCGAGACCCTGATGAGCCTCGGCAAGATCTGCACGATGCTGGACCGCCCGCAGGAGGCCGAGACCTTCTACGGGAAGGTGATTCATCTCGAGCCCTGGAACCGCGACGCCCGCGAGTGCCTGGACACCCTGAAGCAGGCGGCCAATTCCTAGTAAGGCGGCCACGGCTGCCATGCAACAACGACGACGCCCGGTCGGCCAGGAGGTGCAACCGGGCGTTTTTGTTGGGAAGTCGATTTTCCACTCAAGTTTCCGGTGCAGGATGCCGATACGACAGGCGGCTCATGAGCATCTAGCACGGAGGATGTTATGACAACCCAGAAAACGGCCTGGGACTACCTGGGCGACATGTTCGACACCTTGACCTCGCAGGACTCCATGAAGGCCCAGGCGGCCACCAGCGCCATGTCCACCGGCGCCGGGTTCTTCCAGAAGAAGGACTACGTCCGCGCGGCCAACGAGTTCAAGCGCGCCATCTCGCTGGACCCGACCAACGCGCAATCGTACAACTACCTGGCCAACGCCTACCTGGCGCAGAATAAATACGACGAGGCCATCAAGACCTATAAGAGCTCCCTTTCCCTCGACCCGACCCAGGACTCGGTACACAGGAACCTGGGGAACATCTACCTGCAGCAGAAGAAGTACAACCTCGCCGAGAAGGAGTTCAAGGATGCTGCACGCCTGAACCCGACCGACACGGTGGCGCCGTACACCCTGGGCCAGCTCTACGTCCAGACCGGGCGCTACGCCGAGGCGGAAACCCAGTTCAAGAAGGTCTCCAGGATGGCACCCAACGACCCCAACCCCTATTACAGCCTGGGCGCCACCTACAACAAGGAAGGAAAATACGCCGAGGCGGTCAAGCAGCTGACCCAGGCGGTTAAGCTCCGTCCCAAGATGACAGCGGCCCACTTCGAGCTCGGGGTCGCCTACTCGGCGCTGGGGGACACCACCAACGCACAGGCCGAGCTCGCCACCGTGACCCAGCTCGACGCGACGCAGGGCGCACTGTTGAAAGCGACCATCGCCCAGCCCAAGTTCGTGACCGCCGGCGGCGGCGAAACCGACACCTTCACCCCGGCGCTGGAGGCCGGCACCGACCTCGGCAGCCTGCTCGGCGTCGACTCGACCGGCACCAACATCCAGTCCAAGGCGTTCAGCCTTACCTTCTATTTCGACTCCGCCATGGACGCCAAGTCGGTGCAGGACACCAGCAACTGGACCATCACCAAGGCCAGCGGCGGCGCGGCCGGCTACTACAACAACCTGCTGCCGGTGCTCCCGACCGAGGCGTACATCCCGCAGAATCCGACCAGCGTGGTCTACGACCCGGAGAAACAGTCGGCCACCGTCACCTTCATACTGAGCCAGAACTCCACCAACAACGCGACCATCGACCCGGCGCACATGGTCTTCAAGTTCACCGGGACCGACGCCCGCGGCAAGATCATGGACCCGACGGCGGACCAGTTCGACGGTGCAGCGGAGGATGTGTTCTAGGATCAAAATGGCCCCGCCGGCACGGCGGGGCCGATGCAAATCTCACCCCCCCCTGTCCCCCTTTCACAAGGGGGAACTCCGGTCCACCTGCAGCGCTTCGTGGACCATATTCTGTCGTGCAAGCGCCGCCCCCCGACAAGTCCCGCTAAAACATTTTTAGCCCAGCCCCCACCGTCCCCCCACTTGGTGCGACATGGCATGTTAACTGCAGTCTTTTTTAGGGCCGGCAACGGCCCAAGACCTGCAGCATCAGCGCCACCTGCAGCACGAGGAGATGAATGCAAGGCATCACCATAATTACCCCCTCTCTGAACCAGGTCACCTACCTGGAACAGTGCATAGATTCGATCCTGAGCCAGAACTATCCCGACCTGGAATACATCATCATGGACGGCGGCAGCACCGACGGCTCCGTGGAGATCATAAGGAAGTACGAGAAGTACCTCGCCTACTGGCAGAGCGCGCCCGACGGCGGCCACTACCAGGCCCTCAACGCCGGCTTCAAGCGATGCACCAAACCCGTGATGGGGTGGCTCAACGCAGACGACATGCTGCACAAAGGCGGCCTCACCGTGATCGGGGACGTGTTCGACAAACTGCCGCACGTCGACTTCCTAACCGGCAGGAGGGTGGGCTTCGACGGAGAGGGCAAGCTGCACCCGTTCGAGTACATGACCCAGACCTGGTGCCACGACCAGCTCATCGACGAGGAGCTGATCCGCAGGTACTCGCTCATGGTGATGCAGGAGGGGACCTACTGGCGCAGGAGCCTGTGGGACCGAGCCGGGGCGCGGCTCGACCTCGGCCTGAAGCTCGCTGCGGACTACGAACTCTGGGTGCGTATGAGCCGCCTGGCCCCCCTGTACTCCGTAGACGCCCTCACCGGCGGGTTCAGGATGTACAGCATGGAACAACGCTGCAACAAGCACCGCGACGAATACCTGGCCGAGTGCAAAAGCGTGATCGAGCGCGAGCTGCAGCTTGGGCTGCCGCCGGCACCGCACCGCAGCATCCCGCCGCCGCTGCTCCGCTACCCGCTGCAAAAATTCGCCTCCCCTGCCGTAATCGTGACCCCTCCAGCGCCGCGCCTCTCCATCGTCACCCCCTCCTACAACCAGGGCGACTACCTGGAGGAGTGCCTCGATTCGGTGCTGAGCCAGGGCTACCCCAACCTCGAGTACATCGTCATGGACGGCGGCAGCACCGACGGCTCGGCCGATATCATCAAGAAGTACGAGAAGCACCTCTCATACTGGCAGAGCCGCCCGGACGGCGGCCACTACCGGGCGGTGAACGAGGGATTTGAGCGCGCCACGGGAGAAGTCATGGCATGGATCAACTCCGACGACAAGTACCATCCCGGGGCGCTGCACCTGGTCGGCGACGCCTTTCGCGGCTGCCCGGAGGTGGAATGGCTCACCGGAAGCCCGACGCTCTGGGACAACGAGGGTTACGCTGCCGGATTCTCCTCCGAGCCGCCGGCCTGGTGCCGCGAAAAATATCTGCGCGGAGAGGTGAACGCCCCCTTCATCCAGCAGGAGTCAACCTTCTGGCGCCGCGCCCTCTGGGATAAGGCCGGTGGGCTCGACCCCGAGTTCGCCCTGGCCGGCGACCTGGACCTCTGGGCCCGTTTCTTCCGCTACGCCCGCCTGCACACGCTGCATGCACCGCTGGGAGGTTTCCGCAGCCGCCCCGGCGAGGGGCAGCGCTCGGAGGCGCACCTGGAGCACTACAACCGGGAGGCCGAAAGGATCGTGATCCGGGAGAGGCAGCTTTTTCAGGCCCAAGGGGCACAGATGCTCGAACCGGCACCACCGACCCTGCAGGTAGCCGAGGTTGCCCGCCGCGCCGGGAGCAGGATCACTGCGAGGAGCTTCGGCTTTTTCGCCTATTCCCGCAGCCTCCATTTTCCGTACTTCGAAAGACACATCGCGGGGTTACCGGGCTGGAGCGCCCGCCCCTCCGAGTCCGACATCAAGGCCTACCAGGAGATGCTGGTATTTTCCTTTGTCCGGGCCAACCTCCCCGCAGGAGCGAGGCTACTGGGGTTCGGCAGCCGCACCTCGGGTGTGGTGCGCGCATTGGCAACGGATTACGAGGTGTGGAATCTGGACCGGCTGCAAACCGAGAGCGCGAACCTTCTCGAGCGACCGGTGTACGGGGTGCGGCTCATTGACGGCGAGATTGGCAGTTTTCACGAATTACTCCCTTCGCGCTTTTTCGACTTCATCTTCAGCATCGGGGATTGCGGTGCGCTGCAAAACAGCACCGAAGGGTGCCGCGTCATCTGCCAGGACACGAAGCGCATGCTGAAGCCCGACGCCTCGGCCCTGCTCTGCTTCGCAGTACAGGCCGTGGGCGACAAGTTCCAGTCCCCGCCGCTGCTGCAGCACCTCATAGACGAGGCGGCCTCCCGGCTGCGCGCCGTCCCCATGGAGCAGATCCCCATCGACCCTTTCGCCTTCGTCCGGACACGCCCCGGCCGAGACAGGACGGGGGAGGTGGAACGTGAGTTTTCCTACAACGTCCTCTGGCCCCCGTCCCCCGCCGCGATGACCTGTACCGGGTCTCAGTCCGGCGCCGGTGCAGCGGTCCCTGCCGACGTGCAGCAATCGGCGGCAAAATCGGCGCCGCGCAGGGTCAACCTCCTTACCGGCATGTAGCGTCGTCCCCGACGCACCAGAAAAAGGGGGCGGTCAAATAGTTGACCCGCCCCCCTCCCGCGCCGCCTCGCCGGCTGACGGCGGGATTGAAAACGCCTGCCGCAGTCGTTCATTATTTTGACTCCAGAGACCCTGCCGAAATAACTCCTGCCTCTTCAATCACTTACGACACACACCCCCATTGGCATATCAGTTGCAAACTCAGCAAGGTCACGGTGCCGCTCTGCCGGCGCGTGACCTGACGGGACTTCAGGCCATACGCAAAGCCGGGCCACCCGCACTTCCCCCCCGACACAAGGAGAAAGCATGAGAGAGTGTCGCATTTGCAGCGCCCCCATCGAGCCGTTCATGTCGTTCGGTCCGACCCCCATCGCCAACGGCTTCCTCACCCCCGACCAGTTCGCCGGTGAATACTTTTTCGAGCTCGCCGTCGGCTTCTGCGAGAAATGCGGCATGTTCCAGCTGATCGACCAGCCCGACCGCGAGCAGATGTTCCACGAGCATTACCACTTCTTCTCCGGGACCTCCCGGTTCATGACCGAGCATTTCCGTGAGTTCGCCGAGCACGTCATGGACGACTTCTTAGGCGACCGCAGCCCCGAGCGTTTCGTGGTCGAGATCGGGAGCAACGACGGCATCATGCTGCAGAACTTCGCCAAAGCCGGGGTGCGGCACCTGGGGATCGAGCCATCCAAAAACGTGGCCGAGGTGGCGCGCTCCAAGGGGATCAACACGATCTCCGAGTTCTTCGACGCCGACCTCGCCCGCGCCATCGTGGCCAAGGAGGGGCAGGCCGACGCCTTCCTGGCGGCCAACGTGATGTGCCACATCCCGTACTTCCACTCCATCATCGAGGGGATCAAGGTGCTCCTGAAGCCCGACGGCATCGTCGCCTTCGAGGACCCCTACCTCGGCGACGTCATCGAGAAGACCTCCTACGACCAGATCTACGACGAGCACGTCTTCCTTTTCTCGCTGAAATCGATCTCCTACGCCTTCGGCCGGCACGGCTTCGAGCTGGTGGACATCGAGCCGCAGGAGACCCACGGCGGCTCCATGCGCTACATCCTGGCGCACCAGGGGCGCCGCCCCGTGTCGGAACGGGTCAAGGCCCAGCTCGCCCGGGAGGAGGAACTCGGCCTGCACAAGGCGGAAACCTTCCTCCGTTTCAGGGACAACTGCGAGAAGTCGCGCCGCGAGCTGAAGGAGCTGCTCGTCTCGCTCAAGGAGCAGGGCAAGCGCGTGGTCGGCTACGGCGCCACCTCGAAGAGCACGACGGTCACCAACTACACCGGCATCACTCCGGACCTGGTCGAATTCATCAGCGACACCACCCCGATCAAGCAGGGGAAATGCTCCCCCGGCACCCATATCCCGGTTAAGCCGTACGAGGAGTTCCAGAAGGAGTACCCGGAGTACGCCCTGCTGTTCGCCTGGAACCACAGCAAGGAGATCATGGCCAAGGAACAGGCTTTCCGTGACGCGGGAGGGAAGTGGATCGTCTACGTCCCGACGGTGGAGGTGCGCTGATGATCATCTGTGCCAATCCCAAAGCCCAGTACCTCTCCCACCGCGAGGAGATCGATGCCGCCATCCACACGGTGCTCGACAAGGGGCGCTACGTGCTGGGGGACGAGGTACGGCTGTTCGAGGATGAATTCGCGGCCTTTTGCGGCGCGAGCCACGGCATCGGCGTCGGCAGCGGCACCGAGGCGATCCACCTGGCGCTCGCGGCCTGCGGCATCGCCCCCGGCGACGAGGTGATCACCGTGTCGCACACGGCGGTCGCCACCGTGGCGGCCGTGGAGCTCGCCGGCGCCACGCCCGTGCTGGTCGACATCGAACCCGACCACTACACCATCGACCCCAACCGCGTCGAAGCCGCCGTCACCCCCAAGACCCGCGCCATCGTGGCGGTGCACATCTACGGCCAGCCCGCGGACATGCCGGCCATCCTCGCCATCGCCCGGCGCCACGGCCTCAAGGTGATCGAGGACTGTGCCCAGGCCCACGGCGCCGAGTTCGCCGGGCAGCGCGTCGGCTCCATGGGCGACATGGCCTGCTTCAGCTTCTACCCCACCAAGAACCTGGGCGCAATCGGCGACGGCGGGATGGTGGTGACCTCCGACCCGGCGCTTGCGGAAAAGGCAAAGCTTCTGCGCGAGTACGGTTGGGCCGCGCGCTACGTGAGCTACATCAAGGGATGGAACAGCCGCCTGGACGAGCTGCAGGCGGCGCTTTTACGCGTGAAGCTGCGCCACCTCGCCGCGGACAACGACAAGAGGCGGCGGCTCGCCGCGCTCTACGGCGAGCTTCTCGCCGGCACCCCCGGCATCACGCTCCCGGTGGAGCGCCCGCAGGGGCGCCACGTCTACCACCTGTTCGTGATCCGCAGCGACCGGCGCGACCTCCTGAAGGGGCACCTGGACGCTGCCGGGATCGGCTGCCTGGTCCACTACCCCGTCCCGGTGCATCGCCAGCCCGCCTACGAGGGCACCGGTTTCGGTTCGCTGGAGCACACGGAGCGGGCCGCGGCGGAGATCCTCTCGCTCCCCATGTATCCGGAGCTGCCGGAGGCGGATGTGCAGGCGGTGGCAACCGCCATAAGGGAGTTCGCATGATCGTGGGAGTCATCGTCAAGGAGCTGGTCACCCACGCCGACGACCGGGGCTTTTTCAGGGAGATCATCCGGGCCAGCGACGATTTCTTCGCCGAAGGGTTCGGGCAGTGGAGCCACTCCCTCATGTATCCCGGCGTAGCCAAGGCCTGGCACATCCACAAGGTGCAGATCGACTGGTGGTACGTGGGCAGCGGCGTGCTGAAGGCCGTGCTGCACGACACCAGGGAGGAGTCCGCGACCTACGGAGAGACCATGGAGATCCTGATGGGAGAGAACCAGCAGGCCAAGGTGCTGCGCATCCCGCCCGGCGTCGCCCACGGCTGCAAGTGTCTGCTCGGCCCGGTGAACCTCTTCTACGTCACCTCCCGCGTCTACGATCCGGCGGACGAAGGACGCCTGGCACATGACGACGCTGCCATCGGCTACGACTGGCTCAAGCAGACACCGATCACCTAATTTACCAGGAGCACACATGTTTTCCCGTCCCACGACAGGCACAGTGATTCCGCAGTCGATCAACATCGAACTGACCAACAGCTGCAACCTCAAGTGCATAACCTGTTCGCACAAGTACAGCAACTACAAGATCGGCTTCATGGATCCAGCCAAGGCCAAAGCGCTGATCGACTCCTGCGCCCCCCACGTGAGATATATCTGCCTGACCGTACTCGGGGAAACCTACCTTTACCCGCACCTGGTGGAGATACTTGATTACATTAGGCAAGCGGACCCGCGTATCGACATATCGCTAGCCACCAACGCGACCCTACCGAACACGGTCCCCCTGACCATGAGTATTCTGGACAAGGTTGACCACCTGATGATCTCGATGGACGGCGCGGCTCAGACCTACAGCCGGGTGAGAAACAGCGACTTCGACAACTTCCTCGGCAACCTCGCCAGGATCTCTGAGGCGGCACGGCCGGCCGGTGCGGACATCTACCTCAACTTCGTGGTACTCGAGGAAAATTACCGGGAACTCCCGGAGGTGGTGCAAATCGCGCACCGCTACCAGGTCGGGCTCCGGCTAAGCCCGATCAATCTTGTATCCCTCCCCGAAAAGGTGTGGGACGGCCGCATCTACCGCTTTTACGAGTCCGAGGGCTTCAAAGCGGTACTCGCCGAGACCCTGGCCCTAGCGCAAAACCTTGGGGTTCGCATCCCTTCCGGGCCCTTCACTGAGCGTCCGAAGCGCATCCATGAATGCATCTTCCTCCGGGACGGCTTTACCGTGCTTTGGGACGGCACCGTGCCGCTTTGCTGCAACACCAACCACGTCGGCCCAAGCTTTGGCAACGCCTTCGACTCGGGGCTGATCGCATGCGTCAATAGCGACCTTTTCAACAGCGTCCGCAACAGCGCACTCAGCGGCAACGTGCCGCAATACTGCAAACGCTGCGGGGACTACAACTACGAGCAGATCCTCGCCGAGTACGAGGCTGGGCTGAAAGCCGGGGCAGTGACACATGCCATTTCACACTCCACCCTGACAGCCCTGCTCGATGCAGCCAGGAGGGTGTAGATGCACATGGTTCCGGTCAACACATTCCCGCCGTCTGTGATCCTGTACGGCGGAACGGGTCAAGCGAAGATCGCGCGCCCAATCATCGAGCAGTACGGCGCGCGCGTGGTGGCGGTGTTCGACGACACCCCCGGACTCCCATCCCCCTTTCCCGGCACCCCCATATACCCCGGAGCGGAACTCCCCAACTGGCTGGCGCAGCAGGGAGGAGCGGAAATCGGCTTCAGCGTCACCATCGGCAACCCCCACGGGCGCGCCCGCCTGGCCATACACGACCGCCTCAAGGGGCTCGGGCTGGTCCCGGTCTCCTTCGCCCACCCCACCGCCTTCATCGACGAAAGCGCGGTGATCGGCGAGGGGGCGCAGATCTCGGCCGGCGCCATCGTGCTCGCCGAGGCGCGCCTGGGGCGCTGCTGCATCATCAACACCAAGGCGAGCGTCGACCACGAGGACGTCCTCGAGGACGGCGCCGAGGTCGCGCCCGGCGCGACGCTGTGCGGCCTGGTCCGCCTCGGGCAAGCCGCCTGGGTCTGCGCCGGAGCCACGGTGCTCCCCAGGCTCACCATCGGGGCGGACGCCATCGTGGGAGCCGGCGCCGTGGTAACGAGGGATATACCCGACGGGGCGACGGCGGTGGGAGTGCCGGCGCGCCCGATCACGAAAAGCGAGAGGAACCCGAAATGAAACAGCTCTTCATGGCAGGCCCCTGGATTACCGAGCACGAGATCGAGGTGGTCACCGACGCCATGCGCAACGGCTGGTACGAGAACGCCTACCACTACGTGGAAACCTTCCAGAAGGAGTTCGCCGCCTACCACGGCCGCAAGTACGGCATCATGACCCCCAACTGCACCACGGCCATCCACCTGCTCCTCACCGGGCTCGGCATCGCCGACGGCGACGAGGTGATCGTGCCGGAATGCACCTGGATCGCCACCGCCGCCCCGATCCGCTACCTGCGCGCCACCCCGGTCTTCTGCGACATCGAGCCGGAGAACTGGTGCCTCGACCCGGAGTCGGTGCGAAAAAGCATCACCCCGAAGACCAAGGCCATCATAGCCGTCGACCTCTACGGCAACATGCCGCTCATGGACGAGCTGCGCGCCATCGCCGAAGAGCACGGCATCCCGCTGGTCGAGGACGCCGCCGAGGCGCTCGGGTCGGTCTACAAGGGGACCCGCGCCGGCAAGTTCGGGGTGGGGAGCGTGTTCAGCTTCCACCGCACCAAGACCATCACCACCGGTGAGGGGGGGATGCTCCTTCTCGACGACGACAAGCTCTACGAGCGCTGCATGTTCCTCAGGGACCACGGCCGCGCCCCGGGCATCGCCTATTTCAACACCGAGGTGACCTACAAGTACATGCCCTTCAACCTCCAGGCGGCACTGGGGTACGCCCAGTTCCAGCGCATCGAGGAGCTGGTGGGGAAAAAGCGCGAGCTCCTCGCGGCCTACCGGGATCGGCTCAAGGACATCGACGACCTGCAGTTCAACAACGAACCGGACTACGTGATCAACGGCGCCTGGACCACCGCCCTCGTCTTCGGCAAGAGCCACGGCATCACCAAGGCCGAGGTGATGCGCGGCATCGAGGAGCGCGGCATGCCCAGCCGCCCCTTCTTCTACCCGCTCTCGTCGCTGCCGGCCTTCCCCGGCGCCAAGGAAAGGTACCAGTCCCTGAACCGGACCGCCTACGACATCTCGGAGCGGGGCATCAACCTCTCCTGCGCCATGAACCTGACCGACGACCAGATCGACGCGCAGTGCAACGCGGTCCGCGAGATACTCGGCCGCTGACAAAGGAGCGTCACATGTGTCAACAATGCTTCACCATGCCGCGCATGGACGGCAAAAACGTGCTGATCACCGGCGGCCTCGGCTTCATCGGCAGCAACCTCGCGCACCGCTGCCTCGAGCTGGGGGCGCAGGTCACCGTCTTCGACTGCCTGGACCCCAACTCCGGGGGGAACCTGTACAACGTGCAGGACGTCAAGGGGCGCATCGAGCTCCGCCTGCACGACATCCTCAATTTCGACCGGCTGGCCGAGTGCATCATGGGGAAGGACATCCTGTTCAACTGCGCCGCCTCCACCTCGCACCCCTTCTCCATGCGCGAGCCCTGGCTCAACCTGGACGCCAACAGCCGCGGCGTGATCAACCTCCTGGAGGCCGCCCGCCGCTACAACAAGACGATACGCTTCATCCACATCGGCACCACGACCCAGCTCGGCAAGCTGCACTACCAGCCGGCCGACGAGAGCCACCCCGAGTTCCCCACCGACATCTACTCGGCCAACAAGTGCGCCTCGGAGAAGTACGCCCTGATCTACTACTCGGCGCACCGCATCCCGGTCACGGTGGTGCGGCTCCCCAACGTCTACGGCCCGCGCGCCGCCATCCACTCCAGCGACTTCACCTTCAACAACTTCTTCATCGGGGTCGCGCTGCAGGGAAAGGAGATCACCATCTTCGGTGACGGCAGGCAGCTCAGGAACGTGCTCTACGTGGGTGACGCGGCCGACGCCCTCATCTGCGCCGCGCTGCACGAGGAAACCGCGGGGCAGACCTACTTCGCCGTCTCCGACGAGCACTACTCGGTCGGCGACGTCGCCCGCGCCACCGTCGAGCACCTGGGCTCCGGCTCCACCCGCTTCGTGGATTGGCCCAAGGGGCGCAAGGCGATCGACGTCGGGGATGCGGTGATCAGCAACGCGAAGTTCAAGGATCTCACCGGGTGGCGGCCGATGGTGTCGCTCCCCGAAGGGCTCAGGCGCACCAAGGAGTATTACGCGGAGCGCCTGGCGCATTACCTGTAGGGCGGCTCAGCCGCCACGAACGACCAACGAGGTGATCAAGTGAAAATCGTCGTTACCGGTGCCCTGGGCCATATCGGCTCCCGCCTCTGCCGCGAGTTCGCCGAGGCCTTCCCGGGTGCAGAGGTGGTCATGATCGACAATCTCGCCACCCTGCGCTACTGCTCCCTGTTCAACCTCCCCTCCGGGGCGCGCTACCGCTTCGTCGAGGCGGACGTGCTGGAGGCGGACCTGGCGCCCCATATCGCCGGGGCCGACGCCGTGGTGCATCTGGCCGCCATCACCGATGCCGCCAGCAGCTTCGAGAAGGAGGAGCTGGTCAAAAAGGTGAACTACAACGGCACCGCCCGGGTCGCCAAGGCCTGCAGCGAGGCGGGCGCTCCCCTGGTCTACCTCTCCTCCACCAGCGTCTACGGCACCCAAAAGGAGCTGGTGGACGAGGAGTGCGGCAAGGAGGAGCTGCAGCCGCAAAGCCCCTACGCCGAGTCCAAGCTCGCCGAGGAGGCGCTTTTGCGGCAGCTGGGGGGGGAAACCGGTCTCGACTTCGTCATCTGCCGCTTCGGCACCATCGCCGGGATCTCCCCCGGCATGCGCTTTCACACCGCCGTCAACAAGTTCTGCTGGCAGGCGGTGATGGGGACCCCGATCACGGTCTGGACCACGGCGCTGCACCAAAAGCGCCCCTACCTGGCGCTTTCCGACGCGGTCCGCGCGCTCACCATGATCATCCGGGACCGGATCTTCGACCGCGGGGTCTACAACGTGCTGACCGACAACCTCACCGTCAACGAGATCGTGGAGGGG
The DNA here is from genome assembly GCF_018986915.1 of Geomonas oryzisoli. Lineage (NCBI taxonomy): Bacteria > Pseudomonadati > Thermodesulfobacteriota > Desulfuromonadia > Geobacterales > Geobacteraceae > Geomonas > Geomonas oryzisoli. The sequence goes on along the minus strand of NZ_CP076723.1, from coordinate 39,167 downwards.
ATCAGGGCGCACGTCGCGGACCTGGAGATCACCTACGTCGATACCCGCATCATGAACCAGCTATCCTACGAGGTTTCCAACGCCAAGTTCGCCCGCAAGGGGTTCCAGGTGACCGGAAGCATCGCCACGTGCATCGCCGATACCGTCGGCATGCTAAAAAATGCCGGAGGTCACCAGTGACAGCAAAGAAGATGTTCACCAGAGAAGAGTTCGAGGAGTTGCGCCGCGAGTCGGCGGCGGGGATGGCGGCGGACCAGGGGCTCAGGCAAAAGGCCCTCGAGGTGCTGGTCGAGGCGGACAAGCACCGGTGGATCCACCAGACCACCTGGCTCGGGGAGCCCATCCTGAACCTTCCCCAGGACATGTTCGCCCTGCAGGAGATCATCTACCGGACCCGCCCCAAGTACATCGTGGAAATCGGCGTCGCCTGGGGCGGCGCCATGCTCTTCTTCTCCACGCTGATGGAGATCCTCGGGGGGGAGAAGATCATCGGCGTCGACATCTACATGCCGCCCGACCTGAAGGAGCGTCTCGCCTCCCACGGCCGCCTCTCGCAGCGGCTGGAGCTGATCAACGGGGCGTCCCTCGACGCCTCCACCCTGGATAAGGTCCGCTCCATCGTGGGGGAGTGCCGCGAGGTAATGGTGATCCTCGACTCCTACCACACCCACGAGCACGTGCTGAACGAGCTGAACGCGTACTTCCCCTTCGTGGGAAAGGGGCAGTACCTGGTCTGCTGCGACACCATCGTCGAGGACATCCCGGAGCAGGAGCACCGCACCCGCGAGTGGGGGCCGGGGAACAACCCGAAGACCGCCGTACTTGAATTCCTGAAACATCACCCCGAGTTCCAGGTGGACCACCCCCTGGAGAACAAACTCCTTTTCACCTGCAACCCGTCCGGGTACCTGGTCCACAAGGGCTAGCGGAGACCTTTTCATGAAACAACCACTGGTCACCATAGGCGTGGCGCTGTACAACGACGAAAAGCACGTGCGGCGCACGCTGGACTGCATCCTGGCCCAAAGCCACCAGAACCTCGAGATCCTGGTCTCGGACGACTGCTCGCAGGACGGCACCGCGGAGATCTGCCGCGAGTACGTGCAAAAGGACAGCCGCATCAGCTTCATGAGCCAGCGCCGCAACCTGGGCTCCCTGGCCAACCACGAGCTCCTCTTCAACCTCAGTTCCGGGGAGTACTTCATGTGGTGCAACGGCCACGACTGCTTCGACGCCGACTACATCGAGAGCTGCGTCGCGGCGCTGGAGGCCGACCCCGAACTGGTACTGTGCTACAGCAAGACCGTGCGCCACGACTACCACGACCGGGAGCAAACCGAGCTGTTCGACGCCCTGGACACCCGCGGGCTCGACCTGCTGCAGCGCTTCCAGGCGATCTTCTCCGCAGTGGTCAAAAACGCCTGCATGTTCTACGGGGTGTTCCGCTCCGAGGTGCTCAGGAAGTCGAAACGGCACAGACGGACCATCGGGGGCGACCTGATCTTCATCAACGAGATCGGCCTTTTGGGGCACGTCCTGCAGCTTGGGGGGACCACCTTCCACCGCTACGCCATGCGTCCCCCCTCCGCGACCGACGACGGCACCGACCGCTGGATGGAGCTGATCGTACAGCCCCGCGGCCACAAACTGGAGACCATCACCCCGTGGCTCAACATGGGGTACGAATACCTCACCATGATCGCCGACTCGGGGCTCCCCGCCGAGCAGCAGGGGGCGCTCCTCCCGGCGGCGGTGCAGATGCTGAACCACGTCTTCGGCGGGCAGTTCCGCGCCGAGACCGAGCAGCGCCTCCTGCAGGTGGATCCCTCCGGCGTCGCCGACCCCGTCGGCCGCAACTTCTACCTCACCGAGATCGTCCACAACCTGAACCGGGCCCGCTTCTTCTACCCCGACAAGGAGAGCATCGACCGGGCGCTGCAGCGCTGCCTGGAGCTCGCCCGGCAGGCGGACCGGCAACCGTCGGCGCCCTCCACCGCGGCCGTCCCCCGCGCCGCGCAGGGCGTCCCGGAGCGCGGTGAGTCCGTGCAACCGGGCCCGCCCGAGGCGCGCGGCGAGGTCCGACTGAGCTTCGTGATCATCGTGCTGAACGGCATGCCCTTCCTGGAGTACTGCATCAACGCGCTGTACGACATCGCCCACGAGATCATCGTGGTCGAGGGGGCGGTGCAGAGCTGCAGTTTCGCCGCGAACGCCGACGGCAGCTCCCGCGACGGCACGGTGCAGTACCTGAAGAACCGCCCCGACCCGCAGGGCAAGCTGCGCCTGATCCAGGGGCTTTGGCCGGAAAAGGTGCACATGCAGAACGCGGCGCTGGAGCTCGTCACCGGCAACTACGTCTGGCTGGTCGACTCCGACGAGATCTACAAGCGCGAGGACCTGGCCACCATCAAGTCGCTTTTGGAGCAGACCCCTTCCATCACCCAGGTGAACTTCATCCCGGACAACTTCTGGAAGGGGGTCGACACCATCTTCGTCTCGCAGCAGTTCTTCGAGACCGGCTGCCACTACCGCCGCCTGTTCAAGTACGTGCCGGGCGCCCGCTTCACCAGCCACCGCCCCCCCACCCTGGTCTGGCCCGGCGAGGAGAAGAGCACCGAACAGATGGAGCTGATCGGCGGCAAGGTGACCCGCGCCATGGGGGTCATCATCTACCACTACAGCTACGTGCTCGACTCCCAGGTGCAGCAGAAGATCGAACTGTACAACCGCTACGGCTGGGGCGAAGGGTGGCGCATCGACCTCAACGAGTGGTACCGGGAGTGCTTCCTGAAGTGGACCCCGGAGAACGCCCGGGAGATCGAGGCGCGCTACCCGGTCTGGACCGGCGACCGCAATTCCAAAACGCTTCCCTTTTCCGGCACCCATCCCGAGGACATGCGCGATTACATCCAGAACGCCAGGCGCGAGGCGGCGGCCGCCGGGAAAGGGAAGGGGCGCTTCAAGATCGCCGGGGAGCACCAGGAGGACCTCGACCTTACCAAGGTAGGAACCGACTCGGACTTCGCGGGAAGCATCGCCCAGATCTTCAGGGAGCACCGCCCGAAGAAGATCATCGAAACCGGCACCTACCACGGCGAAGGGACCACCCGCGTCATCACCTCGACGCTGAAGCAGCAAGGAATTGACGCGACCTTCTTCTCCATCGAGTGCAACCCGCAAAACCACGCCATCGCCAGGGAAAACCTGAGGCGAAGCGGGCTTTTGCCCCATGTCAGGCTCCTAAACGGCATCTCGACGCCGCGCGCCTTCCTGCCGACCTACCAGGAGATCGAGAAAAAGTACGTCCGCAACCTGGAGCAGCTCGACTTCGACGACGTCTTCATCGACCACCAGGAGCACCAGCGTGCCCTCCTGTACTACAAGGAAACCGACTTCTCCGGCGTCCCCGAGGACCTGCTCGGCGCCTGCCTTGCCGAGTTCGACAACCGCCCGGACTTCGTGCTCCTGGACAGCGGCGGCCACATGGGGAACGTGGAGTTCAACTACCTGATCCAGAAGCTCGAGGGACCCTGCTTCGTGGCGCTGGACGACATCTACCACATAAAGCACCACGAGAGCTTCCGCCAGATGCAAAAGGACCCGCGCTTCAAGATCGTGGTGTCGTCGCGCGAGAAGTTCGGCTTCTGCATCGCCTACTTCACGCCGCAGACGCCGCAGCGGATTCTCTGGCTGCGCGCCGATTCCATCGGCGACAACGTCCTTGCCTCTTCCATGCTCCCCCATGTGAAGTCGAAGTACCCGCAGGCAAGCATCACGGTGTTGTGCCAGCAGCACATAGCCGAACTTTACGAGGCCTGCCCCCTGGTCGACCAGGTGATCACCTTCGAACTGCGCCAGGCGCACGAAAGCGACGACTACCGCATGCTGATCGTCAAGAAGCTGCAGGGGGTGGGGGCCGATCTCCTCTTGAACTCGATCTACTCCCGCGACCCGCTCTACGACCTGTTCGCCATCGGCAGCGGTGCGCCGGAGAAAATCGCGCTCCAGGGGGACACCTGCAACATCTCGGAACAGGAGCGGCAGGAGACCAACCGCCACTACACCCGGCTCATCGCCTCGCCCGGCGAGTTGAAGCCGGAGCTTGAGCGGCACCGCGACTTCCTGCGCGGCCTGGGGATCGAGGCTCCCCCCCTGGGCCCGGTCATCTGGACCAGCGAGGCCGACGAGCGCTTCGCCGACGACTTCTTCCGGCAGCAGGGGCTCGCCGCCGAACGCTGCATCGCACTCTTCGCCGGCGCCCAGTCCATGCTGCGCACCTACGGCCATTACGGTAAGGCTCTCGCCGGCGTCTGCCGCGAAGGGGGATACACCCTCCTTGCCCTGGGAGCGGCGGCGGATTACGACCTGAACCAACTGAACCTCGTCGAGGCGCAGGCCCCTGGCATCAACCTGAGCGGCAAGCTGACCCTGCGCCAGACCGCGGCGCTCCTCAGGCGCTGCCGCCTGGCGGTCGGCGCCGAGACCGGCAACGCCCACATAGCCTGCGCGGTCGGCACCCCCAACGTGATCCTGGTGGGGGGGGGGCACTTCGGGCGTTTCATGCCCTACACCCCGCTCACCTCGGTGGCCTGCCTGCCGCTGGCCTGCTTCTTCTGCAACTGGGGCTGCAGGTACGGGCGCTCGCACTGCGTCAAGGACGTGGACCCCCGGGTCCTGGAGCAGGCCGTCAGGGAGACGCTGGCGACCGGGTCGGACCGGATCCGCATCTTCGCCGAGTCCTCCGAGCTCTGGAAACCGCTGCCGGGCGAGCCCGCCTGGGGGTGGCGCCCGGAACTTATGGGGGACTACCCGCACCAGGTGATCGAGGTGGGGGGCGCCCCCTCCGCCGCGCCGCGCCCCGCGACCTCCCAGCGCCCCATGCCGCGCATCTCCGTCGTGGTCCCCTCCTACAACTACGGCTGCTACCTGGAGGCGTGCCTCGACTCGATCCTGTCCCAGAACTACCCGAACCTGGAACTGATCGTCATGGACGGCGGGAGCACGGACGACACCGTCGAGATCCTGAAGCGGTACCAAAGCCGCATCGCCTACTGGCGCAGCGCCCCGGACGACGGGCAGTACAGCGCCATCGAGGAGGGGCTGAACCGGAGCACCGGCGAGATCATGGCCTGGCTCAACGCCGACGACATGTTCCACCCCGGCGTCTTCAGCGTGGTCGCCCGCATCTTCATGGAGCACCCGGAGGTGGAATGGCTGATGGGGAGACCCAACAGCTTCGACGAGAGCGGCCGGCAAAAGCACGTCTGCTCCTTTCTCCCCATGAATTCCCGCGCCAAGTACCTCGAGGACCAGGAGCTGATCCAGCAGGAAGGGACGTTCTGGCGGCGCGGCCTGTGGCAGAGAAGCGGCGCCTACATCCAGAAGGGGCTCGCCCTCGCCGCGGACCTCGAGCTGTGGGCCCGCTTCTTCAGGAGCGCCCGCCTCTACTCGGTGGATATCCCCATCGCCGGGTTCCGCGACCACCCGCTGCAGAAATCCAAGGACAAGGCGGGGTACACCGCCGAGGCGAACCGGGTGCTCGCCAGGGAGCGCGAGCTCTTTGAGGCGGAGCAGCACCCCTTCAGCCCGCCGGCCCCGCTTCCGATCCTCATCGAGGGCGACAGGGTGATCATGTGACGGCAGCAAAGCCCCGCAGATACCTGGTCTCCGCCATCGTCTCCACCTACAACGCGGAGCGCTTCCTGCGCGGCAAGCTCGAGGACCTGGAGGCGCAGACCATCGCGCCCGAGCTGGAGATCATCGTCATCGACTCCGCCTCGCCCGGCAACGAGCGCGCCATCGTGGAGGAGTTCCAGGGGCGCTACGACAACATCCGCTACCTGCGCACCGACAGGCGCGAGACGGTGTACCAGGCCTGGAACCGCGGCATCCGCATGGCAAAAGGGGAGTTCCTCGCCAACGCCAACACGGACGACCGGCTCAGGAAGGACGCCTACGAGGTCCTGGTGCGCGCGCTCAGGGAGCGCCCGGAGTGCATGGTCGCCTACCCTGACATGCGCATCACCAATGTGGAGAACGGCACCTTCGAGCGGCACCAGCGCCTTGGCTTTCGCGACTGGCCCGAGTTCGACCGGCTGGACCTCCTGGAGCTCTGCTGCGTCGGCCCCTTCCCGCTCTGGAGAAGGTCGCTGCACGACGATATCGGCTACTTCGACGAGCGCTTCAAGAGCGCCGCGGACTACGAGTTCTGGCTGCGCGCGGCGCTCAGGCACGAATTCGTCCACGTCCCGGAGTTCCTGGGGCTGTACTGGCTTTCCGAGGAGACCGTCTCCCGCAGGGGGGATCTCCCCACCCTGGAGTACATGGAGGTGCAGCGGGAGTACCGCGACCGCTACGCCCGGTTCGCGCCCGCGCCGGTGGAGCTTCAGCCGGACCAGTGGCAGGAGTTCGAGGCCCTGGCCGCGCGCGTGGAGGCGGGCGAGCCCGGCGTCTGCCCGGAGCTGGAGCGTTTCAGCAAGCGGCACCCGCGCGCGCCCCGCTTCCACCTGGAAGCGGCCCGCATCTTCTACAAGAAAGGGGAGATCGGCCACGCCAGGAAGTACTTCGAAAAGGCCGCCATCATCGCCCCCGGCTGCGATACCTACCGCGACAGCCTCCTCTCCTTCCTGAAGACCGAGCTTTACCAGGCGCTGCAGCACCAGACCGCGTTCCTGACGGCGGACCCGGACGACCTGGAGGCGCACCTGTGCGCGGGGATGATCCTCATCCTCATGGAGCGCTACCAGGCGGCCCTGCCGCACTACCGGCGCGCCCTGGAGGTGAATCCGGACTGCGCCCCGGCCCGGGAGAACGTCGCCTTCCTGGAGCGGGAGCTCCGCCCCAAGGTGCGCCCCCTGACCTCCATCGTGGTGCTCGCGGGCGACGACGCCGCCTGCACCCTCGAGTGCCTGGAAAGCGTCGAGCGGCACACCCCCGAGCCGCACGAGGTCGTCCTGGTCGCCCGCGGCGGCGACGCGGCCGCCCTGGCCCGGATGCAGGAATTCTGCACCGGGCGCGCCACCCACCTCTTCATCGACTGCGGAGAGCGCAGCGCGGCGGCCGCGTTCGGCGCCGGCCTGCACGAGGCGACCGGCAGGGAGCTGGTCCTTGTGCAGGGGGACGTCGTGGTCACCCGCGGCTGGCTCTCCCGCATGCTGGAGGCGCTGACCCGCGAGCCGGGGGCGGCGCTGTGCGGCCCCATCACCAACCTGGCCCACGGCGCGCAGGGGAGCGGCCGCCTCACCTACCGCACCCTCGCCGAGCTCGACCGCTGCGCCGATGACTTCGCCGACGCCCGCTACGGCCGCCGCATCGCGGTGCCGCGCCTGGCGGGCTTTTGCCTGTTGTTCCCGCGGGAGCTCTTGGACGAGGTCGGGGCGCCCGACGGCAGCTTCGCCTCGGACGCCTGGGCCGACGACTTCTGCCTGCGCGCCTGGCTTGAGGGGTACGGCTGCGTGGCGGCGGGAGACGTCTTCGTGCACCGCTACGGCAGCCGGGACGAAGCGCTCCTGATGCGCCGGGAAGCTCCGCTCTTGGACCGGAAGTGGGAACCGGGGGCCATCGAGCCGGGAATCGCCGCGCGGCTGGTACGGCGGCGGGCCGAGCTGGAGGGGGTGCGGCTCGCGCAGGCGGGACGACTGCGGCAGGCGGTGGACCTTCTCATCGAACAGGGGGTGCGCCTGGCCGACGGCGACCCGTCCCCCTACCTCGTCCTGGCCCGCGTGCTGGCCGAGGCGGGGCGGCACGGCGACGCCCTCGAGGTGCTGGGGCAGGCCCCGCCGGGGGACGCGCCGGCGACGCACCTGTTGCGGGTAGAGTGCCACCGGGCGCTGGGCGAGCGCGACCGGGCGCTGGCGGAGCTGGAGCGCGCCCTCCTCCTCGCCCCCGCCCTCCCCGAGGTCGCCGCGCTGCAGGGGGCGCTGGCCCTGGAGGGGGGAGAGACGGAACGTGCCGAAGAGCTGCTGCGCGACGCCCTGGTGGCCGACCCGGGGTGCGCCCGGGCCTACCCCCTCCTGGCGGGGATCATGTGGGAGCGGGGCGAACGGGAGCAGGGGCTCATGCTCGCCGAGCGGGGCTTCGTCCTGAACCCGCTGGAGCTCGCCGCGCTGTCGCGCTACCACGACTACGCCACCGCGCTGGACGCGCTGCCGCGGGAGGAGGAGCGCCTGCGCGAGGCGATCTCCCTCTACCCGGACCACAAGGGGCTCTGCTACGGCCTGATCGAGCTCCTGATCCGGAGCGCCCGCCACGGCGAGGCGATCCGGGAGATCGAGCGGGCCGCCGCCCGCTTCGGGCTGGACGAGGCCGGCATCGACGCCGCGCTTGAGATCCGTGTGCTGGCGGGCGACCCGCCCCCCGCGGCACGGGGCGCCGGCAGCGTCTCGCTCTGCATGATCGTCAAGAACGAGGAGCATAACCTCGCCGCCGCGCTCGACTCGGTGCGCGGGCTGGCCGACGAGCTGGTCGTGGTCGACACCGGTTCCACCGACCGGACCCGCGACATCGCCCGCATCTTCGGGGCGCGCCTGTTCGACTTTCCCTGGACCGGGAGCTTCGCCGAGGCCAGGAACTTCTCCCTCGCCAGGGCCGCGGCCGACTGGATCCTGGTGCTGGACGCGGACGAGGTGCTGGCCCACGACGACCTCGCGCCCCTGGCCGACCTCGCCGCGCGCGGGGAGAAGGTGGCCTGGTCCTTCACCACCCGGAACTACACCGACGAGATCGCCCGGCGCGGCTGGGTCGCCAACTGCGGCGAATACCCGGACCAGGAGCGTGGCCTCGGGTGGACGCCCAGCGACAAGGTGCGCCTGTTCCCCAACCTGCCGGGGCTTTGCTTCGAGGGGGCGGTGCACGAGCTCCTGGAGCCGGCCCTGGTCCGCGCGGAGGTCCCGATCCACGCCTGCGACGTCCCGGTGCACCACTACGGCAAGCTGGACCAGGCGTCCTGCCGGGCCAAGCAGGAGCTCTACTACCGCCTGGGGGTGCAAAAGCTCGAGGAGAGCGGCGCGAGCCACGAGGCGGTCGCGGAGCTAGCCCGCCAGGCCACGGAACTGGGGCTGTACCGGGAAGCGGAGGAACTCTGGCACCGGCTGCTCCGGGACAAGCCTGACCACGCCGAGGCCTGGTTCAACCTGGGCTACATCTACCTCACCTGCGGGGATTACGGCCGGGCCAAGGCCCATGCCCTGAAGGGGGCGGAGCTTGCCCCGGAGCTTAAGGAGGCCGCCTTCAACCTGGCCAAGTGCGAGCTCTACCTGGGTGACACCGGCACGGCGCTGGCGCGCTGCCGCGACATGCTGCGCACGTGGCCCGACTACCCGGCCGCCCGTTCCCTCCATGCCGTCTGTCTGCTGCTGGAGGGGGAGCGCGCGGCGGGCGAGGCCGAGGTGGCGCGCCTGGCGGCGCAGCACTTCGACTGCAGCGACTTTTTGAACGAGTACGCCGCCGGGCTCATGAGGGGGGCGCAGGGACACCTGGCCGCACCACTGACCGAGCTGGCCGCGCAGCTCCAGGCGGGGAGACGGCCATGACCGAGTCACAGAGTCTGAAAGAGGTCTTCGCGGCCGCCAACGCCCTGTTCGCCGCCGGCGACCTTTCCGGCGCCGCCGAACGCTACCGGCGCGTGCTGCAGCTCGACCCGTATTTCGCCCAGGCGAGCTTCAACCTGGGGTGCACCCTGGACCGGCTCTACGGGCCGGGGGAGGCGCTGCCGCACTTCGAGCGGGCGACGCAGCTGGCACCCCAGTGGAGCGAAGCGCACGGGAACCACGGTTTCGCCCTGGCCCGGCTGGGGCGCATGGAAGAGGCCGCGCAGGCGCTGGAGGAGGCCTGCCGCCTCGCCCCCGACAACGCGGGCTTGCGCAACAACCTCGGGCTCGCCCTGAGCGCCCTGGGGCGCGGCGAGGAGGCGCGGGACAGCTTCCTGGCGGCGATCCGCCTCGATCCCCGCTATCCCGACCCGCACAGCAACCTCGGCATCCTGCTCGAGCGCTTCGGCAACGGCGGCGCGGCGATCCGCTCCCTGCGCGAGGCGCTCAGGCTGCGCCCCAACTACCCCGAGGCGCACCACAACCTGGCCAACGTGCTCAAGTCGCAGGGGCGGCACCGGGAGGCGCTGGAGCACTACCGGGCGGCGCTGCGGCTGGCGCCGGACAACGCCGAGGTGCACAGCTCGCTGCTGTTCGCCCTGCTCTACCAGGCCGGCAGCGCCGAGGTGACCGTCTTCGCCGAGCATGCCGCCTTCGGCGCGGCACACCGCTTCCCCCCCCGGCGCCACGACAACGCGCCGGAGCCGGACCGGGTGGTGCACGTGGGGTACGTCTCCGCCGACTTCCGGGAGCACGCCGTGGCGCGCTTCATCGAGCCGGTGCTGGCCCACCACGACCGGGAGCGTTTCCGCGTCTTCTGCTACTCCAACGTCTCCGTCCCCGACGGGAAAAGCGCGCGCCTCGCCGCACGGTGCGACCGTTTCGTCAGCATCGCGGGGCTGCCGGACGACGCCGTGGACCGGCTCATCGCCGAGGACGGCATCGACATCCTGGTCGACCTCTCCGGCCACTCGGCGGGAAACCGGCTGCCGCTCTTCGCCCGCAAGCCGGCGCCGGTGCAGATCACCTGGATTGGCTACCCCTTCAGCACCGGGCTCACCACCATGGACTACCGCATCAGCGACGCCGTCTGCGATCCCCCCGGCGCCACCGAGCGCTACCACAGCGAGGAGCTGATCAGGCTGCCCGGCACCTTCTCCTGCTTCGCCCCCCCCGAGGAGGCACCTGCGGTTGCCGATCTTCCCTGCCTCGCCGCGGGACGGGTCACCTTCGGCTCCTTCAACAACCCCGCCAAGATCACGCCGGAGACCGTCGCCCTGTGGGCCGACGTGCTGCGCGCGGTGCCCGGCTCGCGCCTGCTGCTCAAGGGGTACTCCTTTGCCTGCCCCGAAACGAGGCAGCACCTGCTGGACGCCTTCGCCGAGCGGGGCATCGCCCCGGAACGGCTCGAGCTGACCGGCAACACCCCCTCCTACCGCGACCACCTCGCCCTCTACGGCCGGGTCGACCTCGCCCTGGACACCTTCCCCTACAACGGCACCACCACGACCTGCGAGGCGCTCTGGATGGGGGTCCCGGTGCTGACCCTCTCGGGGACGACGCACCGCTCGCGGGTGGGGGCGTCCCTGCTGCACGCCCTGGGGCTGGACGCCCTGGCGGTGCAGGAAGCGGGGGCCTTTGTTGCCGGCGCCGCGGCCCTCGCCCAGGACCGCGCCCGGCTCGGAGAGCTCAGGCAGACCCTGCGCGACCGGATGGCCGCCTCCCCCCTCACCGACGGCGCCGGATTCACCCGCACCCTGGAGGCCGCGCTGAGCGAGGTCTGGGAAAAGTGGTGCCGCAGCCATCCCGCCCCCGCCGCGGATCCGAGGGTCGAGGGGCGCGAGCTGTTGCGGCAGGGAGAGCCTGACTTAGCGCTGCAGCGCTTCCTGGAGGCCCTGCGCGGCGGGGAGCGGTCGGCGCTGGGCGATATCCAGGAGGCGCTGGACGCACTGACCGCGGCGGACCAGGCACGCGCCCTGGCACGCGAGGAGGGACGGGAGGAGAACGCCGAACCGATCGCGAGCGACACCCTGGCCGACTGCGCCGAGCTCCTCTGCAGCGCAGGGCTCGTGACCCCGGCGGACCTCATCTGCCGCTACCTCGGGGACCGCGGGTATCGAAGCCCACGCGTGAGCCGCACCCTGGGCGAAGTCGCCCTCGCCGTCGGACAGCCGGCCGCGGCGGTGGAGGCCTTCTCCCGCGCCCTGGAGCAGGGGGATGACTCGCGCGCCACCCGCATCCTGCTGGTGAAGGCGCAGGAGGGGGCGCAGCTCCCGGCGCCGGAAGCGAAGGGGGAGCGCCTTTTGCTGATCAAGGCCTGGGGCTACGGCTTCTGGAGCGACGTGAACCACGTGCTGGGGCAGCTCCTGCTCGCCGAGATCACCGGCCGCACCCCGGTGGTGCACTGGGGGGCCAACTCGCTCTTCAGCGACGATCCGCTGGAGAACGCCTTCAACCGTTTCTTCGAGCCGGTCTCCACGGTCACCATGAACGACCTGATCTCGCGCCGGCGCAGCTTCTATCCGCCCAAGTGGCAGCGCGACAACGTGCGCCACGAGAACCTCGCCAAGTTCGACGGCCCCTGGTCCCGCTGTTCCGCGCTCTGGAGCCTCGAGCGCCAGGAAGAGGTCGTGGTGAGCGATTTCCACTACGCGGTCAACGACTTGGCCCCCTGGATCCCGGCCGGTCATCCGCTGCACGGGCTCAGCACGGCCGAGCTCTACCTCTACCTGTACCGGCGCTACCTCGCCGTGCAGCCGCGCATCCTGGAACGGGTGGACGCCTTTTACCGCGAGCACCTGGCCGGCGCGCCCGCGCTCGCGCTGCACGTGAGAGGTGGCGACAAGGTCGGCGAGGACCCCGGCCTCGCCCGGCTGAACGCCCTCTACCTTCCCGAGCTGGAGCGGCTTTTGCGCGACCAGCCGCAGGCGCGCATCTTCCTCAGCACCGACGACGACAGGATCCTCGCGCAGTACCGCGAGCGCTTCGGGAGCCGGCTCGTCTACACCGTCTCGACCCGCACCGCCAACCTGCAGGGGGTGCACTACCAGAAGCAGGCGAGCCGCCGGGCGCTGGGGGAAGAGGTACTCATCGACACCCTGCTCGCCGCCCGCTGCGACCGCTTCCTGGGCAACGGGCTCTCCAACGTCTCGCTCGCCGTGGCGCAGATGAAGACCTGGGCGCCGGGCACCTGCCGGCTCTTCGGCACCCGGCTCGACTACCTGCGCCAGCTCACCCTGTACCGGAGGTGACCATGGCCTCGGAGCAATCGGCACCAAGCCAGGCACAGCTCAAGTACGTGGAACTCCTGCTGCGCAAGGGGATGCAGGAGGAGGCGCGCGCCCGGCTCGAAGAGCTGGTGCGCCAGGAACCCGGCTGCGCCGGCGCCTGTTACCTGTTGGCGGTGCTCAAAGGGGAAGACGGCCTGCCGCGGGAGGCGGCCGAGCTGCTGGCCCGGACGCTCGCGCTGGAGCCGGAGAACACGAAGGCCCTGAACGCCCTGGGGGGCGCGCTGCGGCAGCTCGGTGAGCTGGAACGGGCAGCGGCGGCCTTCGCCGCCGCGCTGCGGGTCGACCCCTCTTTCAGCGAGGCCCGCATCAACCTCGCCCTGCTCCTGAAGGAGGCGCTGCGCCTGAGCGAGGCCGAGCTGGTGCTGCGTGAAGGGATCGAGCTCGCCCCCGACTCGGTGCGCCTCACCTACAACCTCGCCAACGTGCTGCACGCGCAGGGGAGGAGCCTCGAGGCGGTGGCGGCCTACCGGGAGACGCTGCGTCTCGACCCGGACCACCTGGACGCCCGGCAGAACCTCCTCTTCGCCCTGCACTACGCGCCGCAGTTCAGCCGGCGCCATATTTACGCCGAGCACTTGAGCGCGGCGCGCAGCCGCCCCTTCCGCCCGCCCCGGGAACCGGACCACGTCCGTCCCGCTCCCGGCGACCGCATCAGGATCGGCTACCTCTCCCCCGACTTCCGGGGGCACGCCGTGGCGAGCTTCATCGAGCCGGTGCTCAGGCAGCACGACCGCGACCGCTTCGAGATCTTCTGCTACGCGAACGTCGCCACGCCCGACGCGACCACGCAGCGCCTGCAGGGGGTCGCCGACCAGTGGCGCGACATCCACGGCCTCACCGACCACAACGCCGCCGCCCTGATCGCCCGGGACGGCATCGACATCCTGTTCGACCTGGCGGGGCACACCTCCGGCAGCCGGCTCCCCGTCTTCTGCCGCCGTCCCGCCCCGATCCAGGTCACCTGGATCGGCTACCCGGACACCACCGGCCTGAAGGCCATGGACTACCGCATCACCGACGCCCTGGCCGACCCGCCGGGGGCGGGAGACCGCCTGCACAGCGAGCGGCTGCTGCGGCTCCCCCGCTCCTTCTGCTGCTACCTCCCCCCGGCCGAGGCCCCGGACCTGGTTCCGCCCCCCTGCGGCGCCAACGGCTACATCACCTTCGGCTCGTTCAACAACCTCTCCAAGGTCACCCCGGAGATGATCGCGCTCTGGGGCCGCCTGCTGCGGGAGGTCGCCGACGCGCGCCTGCTCCTGAAGGCGAAGCCGCTGGCGGACCAGGGGGTGCGCCGGCGCATCCTGGACCGGTTCCGGGAGCAGGGGGTGGCGGCCGGGCGTATCGAGCTCGACCCGGGCCAGCCCGGCACCCGGGAGCACCTGGAGCAGTACCGGCGCGTCGACATCGCGCTGGACACCTTCCCCTACAACGGCACCACCACGACCTGCGAGGCCCTCTGGATGGGGGTCCCGGTGATCTCGCTCTCCGGCGAGCGCCACTGTTCGCGCACCGGCGCGAGCCTGCTCACCAACTGCGGCCTGGCCGACCTGGTTACCCAGAGCGAAGCGGCCTTCGTGGACATGGCGCGCCAGGTGGCGCGCGACCGGGAGACGCTGCGGGAGTTCCGGGCGGGTGCCCGTGAGAGACTGCGGCGCTCGCCGCTTCTGGATGCGGTGGGGGTCACGCGGGAACTGGAAACGGTGCTGGCCGAGCTTTGGGCGACGTCGCGCCGGTAGGGGTAGCAGGCAGCTGACCGCAGGCGTAAGCGTAGGGGCGAATGATCATTCGCCCTGCTCCGTCGGGAGCGCGCTGTTCGTCATCTTTGGGAAGGAAGGTGGAGGAGGAGCCTTCAAGGCACGGGGAAGGTGGCGCGGGGGCGCCGCGAGAGAACTGCGGCCAGGACGTCATCGAGGGGGACCACCGTGCGGCGATCCCCCCCGAAGAGCAGCTCCTGCCTCTAACCTGCGGCCTCGGGATTGGTCCTCAGGCCCGCGGCGATGTTGAAGTTGATGTCGATGACGATGGAGAGTTTTTCCGCCGTCGGGAAAGCCATCACCTCGAAGAACCTCTTGTCGACGAAGAGGCTCAGGTTCAACAGGTCCTCCCTCAGCTTCTTGGGCATCGGGTGGCCCGGTTCGGTAAGCTCGGCCTGGAAGAAGCTCCAGACCTTCTGGTTGTACTTTATCGCCTCCAGCATCTTGGCTTCGCGGTCCGGGGCATCCCAGTTCTCCTGGACGGCTTTCAGCATCAGCCCCGCCTTGGTCAGCACGGAGGCTTCGAGCTCGCGTCCCGACATGCTCTCCTTCTGGATACCGACGTACTCCTTGATCGCGTTGTTAGTTTGCATTTTTCAGTAGCTCCTCTTCGTACTCGATGAGATTCTTCGCAAGTTTGAGTGCCTGGTAGTACTGCCCGGCCTCGATCCGTTCGTTCAACTGCTCGATGTAGGTCCTGGTGCTGGGGGCCGCCCTCAGTATCTCGGTCGCCAGTTCCGAGTACGCCTTGACGTAGTTCGGGACGTTGGGCTCGTCGATGTACATGAGCTGGATGGTGAAGTAGACCCGTTTGCAGGGCGTGGTGATGTCCTTCTCGCCCAGGATGTCCTTCTCGCGCAGTATGGGGACCGTGTTCTCGATGAAGAGAACCGTCCCCTTGCCGCCGTTTCTGACCACAGCGCCGCCCACGATTAGCCGCTCGTTGCTCTTCAAGGTAATTTTTAGGGACATATCGGTTAACTCAACCCTTTCAGGAATTGAGGGTGCTGTAACGTCACCCCCTGAGTAACCGATTCTGCAAATTGCTGGCCAATCTCGACACTTTTTTCCGCCGCGCGCGATTCGGTGGCGATCGGCTCGAAAGCCTGTGTTTCCGCGCCCTTGGGCGTGGAGAACATGCCGGCGAAGCGCCCGCTGCGCACGAAAGCCGCCGTATCAGCGGCTATGGCGGTCCGCATCGACTGCAGCGACTGCGCCGCCGCGTCAAGTTTGTCCACGTGGTCAGCAATTTGACTGTCGTCCGCGTTCATACCGAGCGGTTCGGGAAGCGTCACCTCTTTGGGGGCCTCGACAACGGAGGGAGGAGGAGGAAAGGTGAGCTGGTCGATCTCCTTGCGAAGCGACGTGTAGCTCCTGAGGAGTTTGACCCTTTCCTTGTCTTGCGGTGCGAAGGGAGGAAAATTTTTAACTATCGTTTCGAGAGGTTCCTTCAGCTTGTCAATCTTTTGACCCAACTCCTGGGCCGCCTTGTCGGTCTCCCTGATGGCGGCTGCGGCGCTGTTTTGCCGCTCGTTTTGCAGACGGATGTCCGCCAGCTTCTTGTCCCCCGGCACCGAAACGAGCACCTGGTCTACGATCTGCGGCTCTTCGGGCCTTTGTTTTTCTGAAGGGGGAATCTGGGCAGGGCTGGAGGGGGAGTTGGGTTGGGATGCGGCAGACGGGAGGGGAACGCTCTCGGCTTGCAATCGATCGATCAACATGTGTCACCCCCGGCGAAGAGGGATTGCGGAGCGGGTTACCCCGCTCCGCAAAGCTAGGGTTAGAACAGTCTGAGCACTGCCTGGGCTGCCTGCGAGGACATCGAGAGCGAGGTGGTACCCAAGCTCTGACGAGTCTGCAGCATCAGCATGTTGGCACCTTCCTGGTTCATGTCGGCCAGGGTCAGGTTGTCAGCGCCGGTCTGCAGGGTGTTGATCATCGAGTCCGTGAAGTTCTGACGGGTGGTGATGATGTTCAGGTTCGCCGCCAGGGTCTGGGTGTTGGACCTCAGGGTCGAGATCGCGGTGTCCATGTTGGCCGTGTCGGTGGTGATGTCCGAGTTGGTCGACCATGCGCCGCTGGCGCCGGTGAGGCTCAGACCGGTGGAGTTGGCCAGGAAGCCGACGACGTCGAGGCTGGAGCTCGCATCTTCGTTGAAGTTTACGGTCAGGGTGTTGGTGGAGCTCAGCAGGTTCAGACCACGGTAACCGGAGTCAGAGGAGATGTTGTCGATCTGGCTACGAATGGTGTCGTACTGGGTCGCCAGTTTGGACCTGGTCGAGGTGTCGCTGGTGGAGAGGGCGGATTGCGCGATACCTTTTGCTGCGTTGATCAGGCCGGTG
Source organism: Geomonas oryzisoli (assembly GCF_018986915.1). NCBI lineage: Bacteria > Pseudomonadati > Thermodesulfobacteriota > Desulfuromonadia > Geobacterales > Geobacteraceae > Geomonas > Geomonas oryzisoli. The sequence continues at coordinate 22,194 of NZ_CP076723.1, read as the reverse complement.
ATGGCGGTGATACCTGCGTTGGTAGCCGAAACCGTCTGAACCGCCTCGGACATGCCGTCCTTACGGTCAGCGAGGTCGCTGGCGCGCTGGTTTGCGTTCTGCGCTGCGAAGTAGTTGGTCGGGTTGTCGAGAGCGCTGTTGACCTGCTTGCCGGAGGAGAGCCTCTGCTGGGTCCTGTTCAGGAGCTGGCTGGTCTGTTGGAGGTTGAGAAGGTTGGTCCTCATGCCTGCGGTGAGAGAGATGTCGCTAGTTGCCATGGTACTTCTCCTTTTCTGGGTGTTTGCCGGCATTCTTGCCGGGTTGAAAACCGTGTCGATGCTGTCTTCTTCGGTATCGGGCATCCTGCCCTACGGCGAGTAACTGATGAATTTCACCCCCTCATCGCCGGCGCGTCCTGCGCGTTTGTAAAGAATATCGACACGGCGCCCCCAGAACTTTAACGGAAAAGCGCCACCTTACGATTATTTTTGTCAAATTATTGGCAGCTCAACCTCTCTGCCAGGGCGCCCCGGATGCGGCCCATCACGCCGGGCCAGTCGCCGGGGTGGCGCTGGCGGAAGATCCGCATGGTGGGGTACCAGGGTGAGTCCTCGCGCTCGGCGAACCAGCGCCAGTCGCAGGAGTAGGGAAGCAACAGCCACACCGGCAGTCCCATGCCGCCGGCCAGGTGGGCAGCGGCCGTGTCCACGGTGATGAGCAGGTCGAGTCCGGCCAGGATGGCGGCGGTGTCGCCGAAGTCCTTGATCTGCGCCGCGAGATCGACGGCGGGGAGTATGCCGGGGTCCGGGGCCTCGCCCAGCTGCAGGGAATAAAAGAGCACACCCGACATATCGGCAAGAGGGGCGAATTCCTGGAAGGGGCAGGCGCGGTTCCTGGGGAGCGGCCCTCCGCGCCACACCAGCCCCACCTTGAGCGTCCTCCCCTCGTCGAGCATGAGGCTCCAGAGCGTGGCACGCCGCTCCTCGGGGAAGAGGTAGGGGTGCCACGGGGGCATCTGCTCCAGGGTGGTGCCGAACAGGTGCGGCAGGGACAGGAGCTGGACCTGGCAGTCGCAGGGGGGAAGCTCATCGCCGGGGGCGCACACCGCCGCGACGCCGGGGACGCGGGACAAAAGGGGCTTAAGGCCCGCCATCTGGCAGCGCAGCACCACCTTCGCTCCCCGCTGCGCCACCAGGGGCGCGTAGCGGATGAACTGCAGCGTGTCCCCCAGCCCCTGCTCGCACTGAAGGAGGATGGTGCGTCCGGAAAGCTCCTCGCCGCGCCAGACCGGGAGGGCCAGCTCGGGCTCGCATCCCGCCAGGCGCCACTCGTACTCGCGCCAGCCGCGCTCGAACTCCCCAACCGAAAGGAGGCTCAGGGCCAGGTTCCAGTGCGCCTCGGGGTGCTCCGGCGCGAGACGCAGCAGTTCCTCGTAGGTGTCGATGGCCCGGCGCGGCTGCATCAGGTCCTGGTAGGCGGTGCCGAGGTTGATGCGCGCCTCGAAGTAGCCCGGATCGAGGGCGATGGCGCGGCGGTACAGCTCGACCGCCTGCGCCGGCTCCTCCAGCACCTGCAGGCAGGCGCCCAGGTTGACGTAGGCGGGAAGGTAGTCGGGGTTCAGCTCGACCGCCCGCCGGAACAGCGGCTCGGCCGCGTCGTGCTCGGCGCGACCGACCAGCAGCGTCCCCAGGTTGTTGTAGGCGTCGGCGAGGTGCGGCTTCAGCTCCAGGGCGCGCCGGTAGCTCGCCTCCGCCTCGGCCGACAGCCCCTGGTCCTGAAGGGCGAGCCCCAGGTTGTTGTAGATCTCGGCACAGTCGGGAAGTCGGGCCAGGAGGGCGCGGTACCGCTCGATGGCGCCGCGCAGGTCCCCGGCGCCCCTGAGGCGGTTCGCCTCGCGGAACAGCAGGTTCGGGTCCTCTCCGGCGGCCGCGGTGGTCGAGACGATGCCGCGGGCCACCGCCTCGGCCACCGGCTGCCACTGTCCGGGGGCCTCCTGGCGGTGCAGGGTGACGCTTTCATACCAGGGGGAATCGGAGCGGCCGTAGAGCCAGCGCCAGTCGCAGGAGAAGGGGAGCAACAGGTGCACCGGCTTACCCATCGCCGCGGCCAGGTGCGCCACGGCCGTGTCCACCGACACCACCAGGTCGAGCCGGTCGAGGAAGGCCGCGGTATCGGCGAAGTCCCCGATCTCCCCGGTGAGGTCGACGAGCTTGCCCCCGCCGCGCAGCGCGGCCAGGTCGTCGGGGCGGGCCCCCAGTTGCAGGTTGTACAGGGTCACCCCCGGCAGGGATGAGAGCGGGGCCAGGGCGCCCGCGGGAAGCGAGCGGTAGCGGTCCCGCTTGTACCCCGCGCTGCCGGCCCAGACCACCCCGACCTTGAGCTCCCCTCCGGGAGGGACGAGGTCGCGCCACCTGGCGCCGCGGACGGGGTCGGTCCTGAGCGGCGGGCTCTGCGGGGGGATGTCCTGCAGCGTGGTCCCGAGCAGATGCGGCAGGCTCATCAGGTAGACGAAGGTGTCGAATTCGGGAGGGGGGTCACCGGCGGCAAAGAGGGCGATCTCCTCCCCCTGGGCCGCGAACAGCGCCAACAGTTCACGGCGGCACTCGAGCACCACCCGCTCCCCGCGGCGCGCCAGGAGCTGGGCGTAGCGGAAGAACTGGATGGCGTCGCCGAACCCCTGCTCGGCGCGCACCAGCAGGGTCCGCCCGGCGAGGGGAGCGCCGTCCCACATCGGCCGCCCCAGGAATTCGGCGGCGAAGTTCCCCGCGGGATCCTTGAGACGCCACTGGTACTCGCGCCACCCCTCCCGGTAATCGCCTGCTACGAGGAGGGTGAGGGCCAGGTTCCAGTGGGCGTCGACGCTCTCGGGGTCGAGGTCGAGGGCCACGCGCAGGACGGAGAGGGCATCGTCGAACCGGTTCAGGGCGAGCAGCGAGCCGCCGAGGTTCACCCACCCCTTCAGGTGGTCCGGCTGCAGCTCGACCACCTTGTGATAGCAGCGCGCCGCCCCTTCCCACTCCCCCTGCGCCCGCAGCGCGTGCCCCAGGTGATAGTAGGCGCTGGTGTAGCCGGGATCGAGGGCGATGGCGTCGCAGAAGCGGGCAACCGCCTCGTCGTAGCGCTCCAGCTTCAAGAGCGCGTTACCGAGGTTCCCCAGCGCCTCCGGGTAATCGGGTTTCAGCTCTAGGGCCCGGCGGTAGCGCCCGGCCGCCTCCTCGTAGCGCCCCAGGTCCTCAAGGACCACCCCGAGGTTGTTATTCAGCTCGGCCTGGGCGGGATCGAGCTGCGCCGCGCGGGAGAAGCTCTCCAGGGCCTCCTCGGTGGCGCCGCGCAGGCGCGCCAGGGCGCCGGAGAGGGTGAGCAGGTCCACGTTGTCCGGCTCGTCCAGCAACAGCCCGCGGCAGAGTTCCCGGGCCTCGTCGACACGGTTTTCCGCCAGCGCCCGGTTCAGTTCGTCAAAGCGATGCATCGGCTATCGTTCTCCTTTTCGGGCTACCAGCAGGGCCAGCTGCCGGGCCACCCGTTCCAGCACCTCCCCCCAGTCGCCGCGGCACTGCTGACGGAACAGACGGGCGCTCGGGTACCAGGGGGAATCCTCGCGCTCCATGAGCCAGCGCCAGTCGCAGGCCATGGGGAGGAGCACCCAGACCGGCACCCCGAGCCCCCCGGCCAGGTGCGCCACGGCCGTGTCCGCGGAGATGACCAGGTCGAGCTGGGTGAGGATGGCGGCGGTATCGGCGAAGCTCGTGATCCCGGCCCCGAGGTCGGTCAGTTCCATCCCCGGCGGAGGGGTCGCGGCCTGCTCGGCGCCGTCCCCCACCTGGAGCGCGCAGAAGCGGACCCCGTGAACCTGCGCCAGCGGCGCGAAGAGCGAGAGGGTGAGCGACCGCTTCAGGTCGTCCTTGTAGCTCTTCCTGCCGGCCCAGACCAGCCCGACCCGGAAGCCCTCCGGCGGGAGCGCGGGGCGCCAGCGCTCCACCAGGATGGGGTCGGCGGCGAGGTAGGGGATCTGCGCCGGGATGGTCTCGAGGAGGGTGCCGCACAGGTGCGGCAGACTCATGAGGGGCGCGTGGCAGTCAAACTCCGGCAGCGGCTCGCCGCGCACCAGCACCCGGGCGACGCCGGGCACGGTGGCGAGCACCGGCGCGATCGGTTTGGCCTGGCACTGCACCAGCACGCGTCCCCCTTGCGCCGCCAGTAGCGGCGCGTAGCGCACGAACTGGAAGGTGTCGCCGAAACCCTGCTCCGCGTGGAGCAGTATGGTCCTGCCGTTCAGGAGGGAGCCGTCCCAAAGGGGCCTGGACAGCTCCAGGCGCGGGATGGGGTCGACCTTGTCGAAGCGCTGTTCGTACCCCCGCCACCCCTCGCGGTACTGCCCGAGCTGCAGCTGCACCAGCGCGAGGTTCCAGCGGGCGTCGGCGTAACCGGGATCGATGGCGAGCACCTTTTGGTAACAGTCGATGGCGGTGCCGACGTCATTCAGGGCGCGGCTCGCCGAGCCCAAGTTGTTGAGCGCGTGCAGGTAGTCAGGTTTCCGGGCCAGCGCGCGGCGGTAGCACTGCACCGCCTCCTCGAGGCGCCCCTGCACCTGCAGGGCGATCCCCAGCGCGTTCAGGGAGGGGAGGTAGCCGGGGTCGTCGGCGAGGATGGCGCGGAAGGTCGCCTCGGCCAGGTCGAGATCCCCCATGGCGTGGTACAGCTCGCCCAGGCTGTGCCGCGCCTCCAGGTAGTCCGGAGCGACCGCCACCGCGCGTTTCAAGGCGTGCAGCGCCTCCGCGGACTCCCCCTGCTCCTTGAGCGCCAGCGCGAGGTTGTGCCACGCCTGGGCCAGGGTCGGCTCGGCCGCCAGGGCGTGTCGGTAACAGTCGATCGCCTCGGCATGCCGCCCGAGGGTGTAAAGACTGTTGCCCATGTTGTAGTGCGGCGCCGCGAAGTCGGGGCAGAGTTGCACCGCCTTGCGGTAGCGCTCGATGGCTTCCGCCTGCCTGCCGGCGCCGTCCAGGGTGCACCCCTCGTCGTTGTAACGCTCGGCCTGCCGCACCGGGTCCGCGGCGGCGCGTAAGTCTCCCCTTCTTGCCGCGAGGAGCTCGCCCAAGGCGCGCGCCACCCGCTGCAGCACGGAGTCCCAGTCACCCGGCGCGTTCTGGCGGAACAGGCGCATGGTCGGGTACCAGGGGGAGTCGTCGCGGCCGGTCAGCCAGCGCCAGTCGGGGACGAAGGGGACCAGGAGCCAGACCGGAAGCCCCAGCGCCCCGCACAGGTGCGCCACCGAGGTATCGGCCGAAAGCACCAGGTCGAGCCGGCCGGCAAGCGCCGCGGTATCCGCGTAGTCACGGATGGCCGGGGCCAGGTCGGTGACGGGCATGATGGCGGAGAGGTCGCCCCGGGCGCCCACCTGCAGGGAGTAGAATCTCACCCCGGGGAGCCCGGCGAGCGCCGCCAGCTTTTCCGGGGGGAGCGAGCGGTTCAGGTCGTTTGGGTGGCCGGGGTTTCCCTGCCAGGCAAGTCCCACCTTCAACGTCCCGTCCTCGGGGATGCGGGGGGCGCAGGCGGCCACGCGCGCGGGGTCGGCGTGCAGGTAGGGGACCTGCGCGGGGATGTCGGCGAGGTCGGTCCCGAAGATGGCGGGGAGGTCCATGAGCGAAGCCTGCAGCTCGAACGGCGGCACGGCGTCGCCGCAGGCGAAGACCCCCTCGACACCGGCCACCGTTTGCACCAGCGGCACGAGCCCCGGCGACTGCACCTCGATCAGAACCCTGCCCCCCTGCGCTGCCACGAGCGGCGCGTAACGCACGAACTGGAGCGTGTCGCCCGCCCCCTGTTCGCCGTAGAGCAGTATCGTCCGGCCCGACAGCGGGGCGCCGTCCCAGGCGGGGTACTCCTGCCACCGGCGCAGCGGTGCCTGGATGCTCTTCTGGAAACGCCAGGAAAACTCGCTCCATCCCTCGCGCAGCCGGCCGGTCATGAGCAGGAAGACCGCCAGGTTCCAATGTGCATCGGCGTAGCCGGGGGAGCGGCGCACCACTTCGCGGAACTCGTCCAGCGCCTCCTCGAAGCGCCCCATCTCCTTGAGCGTGGTGGCCAGGTTGTAGCGTGCCTTGACCAGGGCCGGGTCGAGCCGCAGGGCCTCGCGGTAGCTCCGCTGCGCCCCTGCCAGGTCCCCCTGCACCTGCCTCACGATCCCCAGCCCCTCGTGCAGCTGGGGCACCCCCTGTTCCAGGGCGAGGGCATCTTCCAGGCTCGCCCCCGCCTCGGCGAAGCGTCCCTGCTGCTGCAGCGCCTGCGCCAGGGCGTAGTGCGGCTGCCACTGGCGGGGCAGGAGCTGTGCGGCCTTGGTGAAGCGGGCGGTGGCCTCGCGCGGCTTTCCCGCGGCAGCCAGGAAGGCGCCCATGAGATAGTGGCTCCCCCCGTCGAAGGGGTGCGCGGTGAGCTGCCTCTCCAGGAAGCCCGCCACGGCATCGGCAAGGGCGGCGCGCAGCCGCTCCACCACCTCGCCCCACTCTCCCTGGCGTTGCTGCCGGAACAGGCGCATGGTCGGGTACCAGGGTGAATCGTCGCGCCCGCACAGCCAGCGGTAATCGCCCGCCATGGGGAGCATGAGCCAGACCGGCTTGCCCAGCGCCCCGGCGAGATGCGCCACCGAGGTGTCGATGGAGATCACCAGGTCGAGGTGGGCGATGAGGGCCGCCGTGTCGCCGAAATCGCGGATGGCCGGGGTAAAGTCGATCAGCCCGGCCCCCTCCCCCGGCCCGGCCGCCGCCTCGCCCACCTGCAGCGAATAGAGGCTCGCCCCCGGGATGCCGAAGAGCGGCGCCAGGGCGGCGAGCGAGCAGGAGCGGAACGGATCGGGGACCGCCTTGCCGGCCCACACGAGCCCGACCTTGAAGCCGGGGTCCGCGGCGAGCTTGGCGTGCCAGAGCGCGAGGCGCCCCGGCGGCGGGGAGAGGTAGGGGACCCGGCAGGGAACGGTTTCCAGGGTGGTATCGAACAGGTGCGGCAGCGACATCAGGGGGATCTCGACGTCGAAGGGGGGGAGCGGTTCTCCCATGACGCAGACCTCGGCCACCCCGGGGATGCCGCGCATGAGCGGCACCAGCGCGGCCGACTGGCACTCCGCGATCACGACGCCCCCCTGCTGGGCCACCATGGGGAGGTAGCGGGCGAACTGGATGGTGTCCCCGAAGCCCTGCTCGCCGTGCACCAGGATGCGCCGGCCGTCAAGCGGCGCGCCGTCCCAGGCGGGGGCGTGGAAGCCGCGCCGAGGCGAGGTGAAGGCCTCCCGTTTCCAGCGCCACTGGTACTCGGCCCACCCCTCCCGGAACTCGCCGGACATGATCAGGGCCAGGGCCAGGTTCCAGTGCGCGTCGGCGCAGTCGGGGCGGCGCCGCACGAGGTCGCGGAAACAGGCGATGGCCGCCTGGACGTCGCCGGCCCGCTGCAGGGCTCCCCCCAGGGCGATGGCCGGTTCCGGGGCGTCCGGCACCTGCTCGAGGGCCCGTCGGAAGAGCTCGGCGGCTTCGGCGAAGCGCCCCAGCTTGAACAGCGAGGCCCCCATGTTGTTGAGCGCCATGGCATCCCCGTGCCTCAGGGAGAGCGCCTTACGGTACTCCTCAAGCGCCTCCTCGTGGCGCCCGGTCTCGTCCAGGAGCGCGCCGAGGTTGATGAGCACGTCCGCGGCGAGCCCGCCGCCGGCCTGGGCCAGCCTGCGGTAGATCGGCTCCGCCTCCAGGAGACGCCCGGCGCGCTGCAGCTCGAGGGCGCGGGCGAAGTCGTGCGCCGTGCCGGTATCCGCCGCCATCGCGCTAAGCACCCTGCATCCGGGCCAGCTCGGCCCGGTTGGCGAGCTTGGTGGCCAGGTAGTGGAACTGGCGCGCCGCGCCGTCCCAGGTGAGCCGGCGCATCTCCTCCGCGGCCAGCGCCCCTTTCCCGGGGAGCTCGTGACGGTTGCGGTAGACCTGCTCCAGCGTCTCGATAACCTCTTCCAGTACCGGCTCCTCCCACACCCCGGTCTGCACGCCCCCGTTGGCAACCACCATGGGGCGGTAACTTTGGAGCGGGTAGGCGATGGCGGGGTTGATCACGTCGGCGTGGCCGCTGCTGTCCGAAGCGATGACGGTCCTGCCGCAGGCCATGTACTCGCACATCACCATGTTGTTCCCCCCCTCGCAGCGGTTCGGGAACAGCCCGAGGTGGGTCCCGGCGAAGACCTCCCTGATGGTCGCGTTGTTCACCAGCGGGTGCACGATGGTGCGCGCCGGGTCGAGCCCGTTTTCGAGTGCGCAACGCCCCGGGACGCTCAGGAAGTCCGCCTCGTCGTGGCGGTAGGTGATGAAGGGGGAATTCTCCATGGTGAGCAGGGAGAAGGGCCACTGGTTGGCCCAGCTGCAGGAGAGGTAGACATCGCGGTGGCGCTGCATCATCACCTTCATGGCGGCGATGACGATGTCCTGGCCTTTCCTCAGTTCGAACTTGCCCCCCGAGAAGACCACGAAGCGGTCGTCGGGCGGCATTGGCAGCGGGTAGAACCGTTCAGGGTCGACCCCCTGGAGGATGGTGGTGCAGTTTTTCACCCCGCCGATGCGGAGCAGGTACTCGCACCACTTGGAGCCCGCCACGATGAAATCCCACTGGCGCCCCGCGGCGCGGGTGAAGTTGAGCACCTCGATGCTGTTCTCGAAGAAGCAGTAGCCGATGTTGATGCTGTCCCAGGCCTCCGGGTTGAGCGGCGCGAGGTTCTGCGACATGCAGTGCAGCGTCACCCCCGGCACCGGGGGGAGTTTGGCGATCTCGCGCTGCAGGTAGGTGCCGGCGATGCCCCAGCCATGCATGGAGCCGGTGGGCATGGATACTCTCATGGGTGAAACCTCTCTGTGGTGATGGGTCGACCACTACACGTGAGCAACTACCGTACCAGCGGAGCGAGGCAGGGGCTAAGCAGCTGAAGTACCAGAGGTTTGATTAAGGCGAGGCGGCAGCGGTCATTTCTTTGACAGGGAGGGGTGCCATTAGAGGGGGGCAGGCACCTGGCGCCAGACACCTGACATTAAAAGGGGGACAGGCACCTGGCGGAGCCGGTCCCCTTTGATGCCTACGGCTCGTTGCGCTCGCTCTGCTCGGAGAGGAGGACGATGTCGACGCGGCGGTTCTGGGCGCGCCCTTCTTCGTCGCTGTTGTCGGCGACCGGGCGGTACTCGCCGTAGCCGGCCGCTGAGATCCGGGCGGGGTCGAAGTCTTCCTGCTTGGTGAGGTACTGCAGCACGTTGGTGGCGCGCGAGGTGGAGAGCTCCCAGTTGGACGGGAAGGCGGCGGTGCTGATGGGAATGTTGTCGGTGTGTCCCTCCACCCGGACCGCGTTGGAAAAGCTGGCCAGGGAGGTGACCACGTCCTTCAGGAGGTTCAGGGAACTCTGCTTCAGGGTGGCGCTGCCGCTGTCGAAGAACCCCGCTTCCTTCAGACTCACCACCAGGCCGCGCTGGGTCACCGAAACGGAGACCTTGTTCTGCGCCCCCGCCTTCATCAGGTACGCCTCGATGGAGGCCTTGGTGGCCCTGAAGTCCTGCTCGCTGCCGCGGGTCCTGGTGCTGCTCATCCGCTTGGGCGCCTGGGTTATCTTGTGGATGGAGGGGATGACGCTCATGGAGCCGGCGTCGATGACGGTGGGCTTTTGGCCGGCGGAGGTGGTGCTGTAGCCGAAGGACTCGCGCATGGAGGCGAGCACCTCCTCGGCCTTCTTCTTGTCGGTCTGGCTCATCGCGTAGAGCGTCACGAACACGGCGAACAAAAGCGTGATGAAGTCGGCGTAGGATACCAGCCAGCGCTCGTGGTTGGGCTCTTTTTCGTGCTGGGCCTTTTTCTTAGCCATTTACTTCCCCTTCTTCTCTCCACCGTCATGCAGGTACGCCCTGAGCTTCTGCTCGATGAAGTGGGGGTTCTCGCCGTTCTGGATGGCTATCAGCCCCTCGATCACCATCTCCTTCTGCAGCAGCTCCTCCTTCAGGCGGATCTTCAGCTTTGTGCCGAAGGGAATGCAGAAGATGTTGGCGGTCATCAGGCCGTAGATGGTGGCGACGAAGGCGACGGCGATGCCGCCCCCGAGCTTGGAGGGGTCGGAAAGGTTGCTCATGACGTGGATCAGGCCGAGCACGGCGCCGATGATGCCGATGGTGGGGGCGAAGCCGCCGGCCGACTCGAAGACCTCGGCGCTGTGCTTGCCGTGGGACTCGAAGGAGGTCAGCTCGATCTCCATGGTCTCCCTGAGCTTCTGCGGGTCGATGCCGTCGACGACCAGCGAGATCCCCTTCTTGGTGAAGGAATCCTTGACCGTCTGCGCTTCCTGCTCCAGGGAGATCAGGCCGTTTCTGCGAGCCTTGGCGGCGTAGTTGATGATGTTCTTGATCACCGCCTCGGGGTCTTCCTTGGGGGGCATGAAGACCTTCTTCAGGTCCTTCACCGCGGCCATCAGGATCGGCAGCGGGAAGCTGACGATGGTCGCCGCCGCGGTGCCGCCGAGCACGATCATGGCCGCCGTCGGCTGTATCAGCGCCGACATGTGCAGGCCTTCCAGGGCCGCGCCGCCGAACACGGCGAAGAGCCCCAGGACGATTCCGATTATGGTCGATAAATCCATATAGTTTCCTGGATCGCGAAAACGCTCGCGTGCGAGCGGTTAGATCCTGCAGTTGGGGTGGTAGCTCTCCGCATCCCTTTTGCGCAGGTAGCGCCGGGCCACGCTGGAGGACGCCTGCCGGAACAGGTGTGCCTTGAAGTTCACGATCCGGCTGATCACCACCCGTGCCGGCTCCAGCACCAGGTACCGGTTGCCGTTGGACAGGGTGATGTGCGTGTCCGGGGTCTCCGTGATGAGCTCTATCAGGTCCGGGTTCAGATACATCTCGGAGCCGTCTCGTGTTGTCACCTTGATCATGGGGTTCCCCCTGCGGATTGCGGCAGATAGTTTGTTTTTCGGATGCTGCACCGAAAGCTTTAGCGCTATCACCACCTCTCGTCAAAAAACAAACTGAAAAGGCCGTGCGAGCCTGGCCAGCTCACACGGCCCTTGGTGGCGTGGGGGATGCCGCAAAATCCTACTTCATGTAGTCCAAAAGCGAAAGCTGGCTCAGCTTGGAGGTGGCCGAAAGCGCGGCGTTGAAGGCGGTGGTCTGCTGGGACAGCAGCACGCCCGCCTTGGCGTAATCCACGTTCTGGATGTTGCCGAAGACGGTCTTCAACGTGTTCTGGTTGTTGGTGATCATGCTCTTCATGTTGTCCAGGCGCACCAGGCGCCCGGCGACGTCGCTCTGGGCCACGGTGATCTGGTCCGCGCCCGCCTTCACGTTCTTCACCCCGTCGAGGATCCCTTGGCTGTTCTTGCTGCTGATCGCTGAGATGAGGGCGTCGATGGAACCGATGATGTCCACCGGCCCCTGCCCCGCGGTGGCGCCGCTTCCCACCGCGGCCGGCGGGTTGCCGCCGCGCAGGAGGTCGCCGCCGGACACGGTGGTCCCGACGGTGCTGTTCTGGGCGATCTCGACCTGCGGGATGTCGGTGGTGCCGCTGAAGGTGCCGGACGCGTTGAAGGGCTGGCTGGTGGAGAAGCCGCCGAAGACGTACTGGTCGCCCAGGCGGGTGTTGCCCATGTCGATCAGCTGGCTCTTCAACTGGGTCAGGTTGGTCACCGCGCTCGCGGTGCCGGCGGCGTCCAGGGTCCCGGCCACCATGTCGCCGGCGATCTTCTTCACCTGCTGCATCAGCGTGGCCATGCTGGTGAGCGAGGTGTTGGTTACGTTCAAAAGCGTCTCGGCCTTGGTGATGTTGGAGCTGTACTGGTCCCCCGAGGCGATCTGCTCCTGCAGGTCCAGAAGCTGCCTGGTGGAAAGGGGATCATCGCTGGGGCGGTTGATGTTGTAGCCCGAGGCGATCTGCTCCTGGAGCTGATCGATCGCGGTGCGCCCCTGCTGCAGGTTGTAAATGGCGTTGTCGGCGCTCATGCCGGGGGTGATTCTCATAGCGATTCTCCTATCGGACCATGTTCAGGATGGTGTCCAGCATGTCGCTCCCCGCGTTGACCACCTTGGCGGAGCCCTGGAAGGCGCGCTGGTACTTGGTCAGGTTCAGGAGCTCCTCGTCCAGGGAAACCTCGGAGTTGGAGGACCGAAGCGCGTTCAGCTGCTTCAGGAAGGCCGCGTTCTGGGAGGTGACGTTCTGGGTCCCCTCGGTATCGACGCCGACCTGGGAAACCATGGAGTTGTAGAAGTTGCCCAGGGTGGCGCTTCCGGTGCTGAACGCGAAGGCGGTGCTCCCCAGGGTGGCGAGCTTCACGGCGTTGACGTTGTTGCCGCTGCTGGTCGGCGCCGGGTCGGTCGCGGTCGGTAGGGCCGCGGCGATCTTGGTGGCGGAGATGCCGGAATCGAGCGCGATGCTCCCGGCGGTGACCCCGGCCGGGTCGAAGAAGTTGTTGCCGGTGGTGCCGTCCAGGGCGTAGCCCGCCTTGTGCACCGTGTTCACCTGGGTGGCCACCTGGTTGGCCATCTCGTCCAGCAGGGAGCGGTACTTGGGCACGATGCTGTCGCGCACCTCCATGGTGCCGCCGAGCTTGCCGCCGATGGTGGCGCCGTCGCCGACGGTGCCCACCAGGGTGTCGGTGCCGGGGGCGTTGGCCGGGGGCGGGTTGCCCAGCCCGGAGAGCATGATGTCGTTGGTCGCCGGGGAACCGGTCGCGTTGGTGTAGAGGGTCGCGTACTTGGTGCTGGAAACCAGTTGTCCGCCGCCGGCCAGGGTGACCGAGGCGGTGTTGTCGCTGGCGATGGTATAGCTGATGCCGGTCTGCTCCGAGAGCTTCCTGAGCAGGAGGTCGCGCTGGTCCAAAAGCTCGTTGGGGCTTCCCCCCACGGCGCTGGTGGCCATGATCTGCTGGTTCACCAGGGCGAGGTTTCTCGCGTTGTCGGTCACCTCGGCGGTGATGCCGACCAGGTTGCTGTCCGCGGTCGAGGCGACCGAGGTCAGCGTGGCATCGGCCTGGTGGAAGCTGTCCACCGCGATCTGGGCCCGGGTCAGCACCGCCTGGCGCTCGGCGGCGCCTGAGGGGTTGACGGAGAGATCCTGGAAGGCGCCGAAGAGGTTGGCCACCGCGGTGCCCAGTCCGTCCGAGGTGAGCGAGTTGAAGGTCGGCTCGATCTGCTCCAGCGCCGACTGCTGCGCCAGCCCTTCCTGGTAGGTGCTGTTGGCGTTCACCAGCTGCAGCTGCAGCATGTTGTCGTAGCTGCGCTGTACCGCCGCGATCTGCACCCCCGTCCCGAGGGCGAAGCCGTTGGAGGTGCCGACCGGCTTGTTCTCCATGATCACCCGCTGGCGGGAGTACCCCTCGGTGTTCACGTTGGAGATGTTCTCGCCGGTGACCTCGATGGCCAGGCGCTGCGCCGTGATGCCGGAAGAGGCTATGTCGAAGAGGGTGTTGATGCCCATGCTAGATCTCCTTGCTGACGAAGCCGCTGCTGCCGCGCCCCGCGTTCACGAAGGCCCCCGCACCGCCGTAGGTCTGCCCGGGATTGAAAAGCCGGTTGAAGAAGTTGACCGAGCGCCCCACCACGTTCAGGGAGTCCTCGATGAGCCTTCGGTGCAGCGCGAGCGCACCCTGCAGCGCCCGGGCGTTGCCGGTGACCGACTGCTGCGCCTCCTTGAGCGCCTGCTGCTCCGGCGCGCCCAGCCGCTCGATGATGGGCGACAGCGTGCTGTTGCCCGGCATGCCGAGGTCGGCGCCGACGGCGGCGATCATCTGACGGCACTGGTCGGAGAGCCTCGCCAGGCGCTCCATCCCCGCGGTGATCTCCTGCTGGTTCTCTTCCATCTTCGCCATGTCGAGGGAGGCCATGCACTCCTGCTCTTCCTGCAAAAGCGCCTGCATCCGGTCCAGGAGCACCCCCTTCTCGCACAGGGCCGCTATCAGTTCGACTACGTTACCGTCCATCTATTCCCCCTTAACGCGTCTTGTACGCGTCCATCATCTTTTGGGCCAGGGTCGACGCCTCCACCCGGTAGGCACCGTTTTGCAGGTTCTGCTTGGCCAGCGCCACCCGGTCCAGCCTCACGTCGGGCATGGCCGCCACCTCGGACTTGAGTTTCTGCAGTTCCTTCGCCTGGGAAGAGATCTCCACCCGGTCGAAGGGGATCACCCGCCCGGCCGGACGGCTCCCCTGGACTGCCTGCGTCTGCTGCGCCTCGTTCCGGACCTGCTGCGATCGGTTCAGGTCGACGACGTAGGCCGAACCTTCAATCCGCATCCCGCACCCCCTTAGCAGGAGCCGGCGTGCCGTAAGCACGCGACAGCTCCCTCTCTATGGTCTGTGCCAGTCCTATGCCGCCTCCCTGCACCGCGGCGTTGGCGTATTCCTGGTCCAGCAGGGAGCGGAAGGTCTCTTCGCCTTTTCCCCCGCCGGTCAGGGTGTCCTTTCCCACCGTATCCCGCATCGACTTCATCATCATGGCGACGAACATCGCCTCGAACTCGCGCGCCACCTTCTTGATCTGCGCCGGGTCCTGCTCCTGGCGGCTCTTCTGCACCTTCAGGTCGGTGACCGGAAGCGCGTTGTCCGGTATCGGCTTCACGTCCATGACAGCTCCTGGCCTACATCACGCTCAGCTCGGCGTTGAGCGCGCCGGCGGCCTTGATGGCCTGCATGATGCCGAGGAGATCCCTGGGGGTGACCCCGAGGGTGTTGAGCCCGCGCACCACCTCGCCCAGGTTGGCCCCCTCCCGCACCAGCGAGAGGTTCACCTTCTCCTCGGAAACCTTCAAGTCGGTCCTGGGGACCACGGTGGTGGTGCCGGTCTTGGCAAACGGTGCCGGCTGGGAGACCTTCGGGGTCTCCTTCACCACCACGGTCAGGTTGCCGTGGGAAACAGCCACCGTCGAGATGCGCACGTTCTCGCCCATGACGATGGTGCCGGTGCGCTCGTTCATGACCACCTTGGCCATCACGTCCGGGTTCACCTCGAGACGCTCCAGGTCGGCCACGAATTCCACCACGCGGTTGTGGTACTCGCCCGGGATGGCGATCTGCACGCTCCCCGGATCGGTGAGCGACGCGGCGCCCTGGAAGCGGCCGTTGATGGCGGCGGCGACGCGGGCGGCGGTGGTGAAGTCGGACTGGTGCAGGTTCAGCTTCAGGACCGGGCGGTTGGCCAGCACGTTCGGGAGCTCGCGCTCCACCAGCGCCCCCTCGGGGACGGTCCCCGCGGTGGGATGGTTCTTCACCGCGGTGGTGGCCTGCCCCCCGTAGGAGAAGGAGTTGGTGAGGACCGGCCCCTGGGCGACCGCGTAGACCTGGCCGTCCGCCCCCTTCAAGGGCGCCATCATCAGGGTGCCGCCGGCGAGGCTCTTGGCGTCCCCCATCGAGGAGACCAGCACGTCCAGCTTGTTCCCCTGCTTGGCGAAGGGGGGGAGCTCGGCGGTCACCATGACCGCGGCCACGTTCTTCACCGTGATGTCGGCGCGGTTCACGGTGAGCCCCAGACGCTCCAGGGCGCCCACCAGGGACTGCACCGGGAACTTGGTCTGGTCCGAGTCGCCGGTGCCGTTCAGGCCGACCACGAGGCCGTAGCCGATCAGCTGGTTCTGGCGCACGCCGTCGAAGGCGGCGATGTCCTTGATGCGCGCCCCCAGTGCGAACTGCGGGAGGAGCAGCAGGATGAGCAGTGCGAGGCACGTTTTTGAAATAGTGTTAATTTTCAAGCGTTTCACCTAACCCTTTTCGGCCGCCGCGTCGGAATATTGACACCAAAGCGTCAAATCCGGAACAGGCGGGGGCCGCCTAGAACGGCCAGACCTTGTCCAGTACGTTCATGAGCCACCCCGGTTTCTGGCGGTCGGAGATGATCCCTTTGCCGGAATAGGAGATCCTGGCGTCGGCGATGAGCGCCGAGTTGACCGTATTGTCGGCGCTCACGTCGCGTCCGCGCACGGTGCCGGTGAGCACGATGATCTGGTCTTCGTTGTTCACCCTGACGTTGCGCCTCCCCTCGATGAGCATGTTGCCGTTGGGGATCACGTCCACCACCTTGGCGGAGATGGTCGCCTGCAGGGTCTCCTGGCGGGAGGTGGAGCCGGCGCCGTCGAACTTGGAGCCGTAGCTTGCGCTCAGCATGTTGGCCAGGTCGGCCCAGCTCTTGATCGGCGTTTTCTCAAGCCCCAAAAGCTTCGGGATGCCGCCGCTGATCGAGGAGTCGCGCGAGGTCCCGGTGGCGGCCTTCTTGCTGGCGCTGGCGTTCTCGGAGATCACCACGGTGATGATGTCGCCGCGCCTTCTCGCCTTCATGTCCTCGGCGAGCCCCGTGGAGGAGGCCTGCCAGAGCGAGCCGTTGTTGTAGTTCACCTGCGGCGCCGGGATCTGCTGGTCAAAGGTGGGAGTCACCACCTCGGCGGTCTGGTGCGCGCAGGCCGAAAGCCAGAACAGCGGCAGGCACAGGGCCGCCGCCTTCAGGATAATCAAGCTGTTGCTGTTCGTGCGGTCCATCTAGAAATCCACCTTTACCGTGGTCGCGTCGACCACCCGCGCCGCGATCTCCTTCTGCGAGGAGAGGTTCTGCACCGTGATCAGGTCGCCCGAGGCGCCGGCCCCCTTGGCCCGCCCGGTCGCGGTGATGCGCACCACGTCGTTCTCGGCCACGATGGTCACCACCTGCCCGCTCTTGACGATGGGCACCTTCTCCAGATTGTCCTTTCTGATCGGGGCGTTGGCGCGCAGGGTGCTCTTCACCCTCAGTCCCACCGCCTCGTCGATGTTGTTGAAATAACGTCCCTGCACCTGGGCCAGGTCCCGTTTCACGATGGCGAGGTCGGAGGCGGAGAGCACCTCGCCCCGCTCCAGGGGGCGTGCGGCCACCACCATCTCGGCCAGCGCCTCGACCTCGACCAGCACGGTCTGATTTTTCTTCACCTGGTCGTCGACCCGCACCATGAGGGCCACCGAGGCGGGTCCGTACCCTTCCCAGCGCTCCGGGGCCACCACGTCGAAGGTCACCTTGCCGGCGGGGAGCTTCAGGTCCCCCTGGTAGTTGATCTTCTTGACGGTGATGTCGGCGTTCAAGGGTGCCGCCTTCTGCACCAGGTACTCCTTGATGGCCGCCTTGACGGTCGCCTCGCTCACCACGTTGACCGCGGCGGGGAGCGCCTGGGCGAAGCCGGAGAGCGGCAGGGCAAGGAGCGCGAGAGCCAGCAAAAACGCGCGCATCAGCAGTTACCTCTTCAGCGCAGCGGCCTGCTGCAGCATGTCGTCCGAGGCCTGGATCGCCTTGGAGTTGATCTCGTAGGCGCGCTGGGAGACGATCATGCTCACCATCTCCTCCATGACGCTCACGTTGCTCTGCTCGATGTACCCCTGCTCCAGGGTTCCCAGCCCGTTCTGACCGGCGGTGCCGGTGGTGGCGTTGCCCGAGGAGTCGGTGGGGAGGAAGAGGTTCTTGCCGATGGCGTTCAGGCCCGCGGGGTTGGTGAAGTTGGCAAGCTGGATGGTCCCCACCGTGGTGGAGGCCGTCTGTCCCGCCTGCTGCACCGAGACGGTACCGTCGGAGCCGATGTTGATGCTGGTGGCGTTACTTGGGATGACGATTTCCGGGACGATGGGCTGCCCGTCCGGGGTGACCACCCTCCCCTGCCCGTCCTTCTTGAGCGAACCGGCGCGGGTGTAGGCGGTGGTGCCGTCGGACTGCTGCACCTGGATGAAGCCGTCCCCTTCGATGGCCACGTCCAGTTCGTTGCCCGTGTGCACCATGGTGCCGGTGGTGAAGATCTTGCTCACCGAGCCGGGGCGGACACCGAGGCCGACCTGGATGCCGGTCGGGATGGTGGTGGTGTTGGTGGCCGGGGCGCCGGTGGTCTTCTCGGTCTGGTACATGAGGTCCTGGAAGTCGGCGCGGCTTTTCTTGAAGCCGGTGGTGCTGGAGTTGGCCAGGTTGTGGGCCACCACGTCTATGTTGAGCTGCTGAGCCTGCATCCCTGATGCGGCGGTCCAAAGTGCTCTTATCATCTCTTTCTCCTAACGGCCGTTCAACGTTCAACGTTCAAGGTTCAACGTTGGGCTGCCGACCCTCTGGTCATCTTTCTCGTTGGTTGTGGAACTGCTGCCGTCGCGCTGAAGATCCCAAGCGGTACGCGCGTGTCGAACGTTGAACGTCGAACGTTGAACGGGTTTAGACCTTCCCCAGATCGTTTGCGGCGCGGGCGGTCAGGTCGTCGTAGGTCTTCACGGCCTTGGCGCAGATCTCGAAGTAGCGGCTCGCCTCGATCAGGCGCGACATCTCCACCACCGCCTTGACGTTGGAGGTCTCCAGGTATCCCTGCTTGATCCCGGCGGTCGACGCTGTGGTCGCGGCGTTGGGGTCGGCGGGCTGGAACAGCCCGTTGCCCAGTTTGTTCAGGGCGTACGGCTTCGCGAAGTCCACCGTGCTGATGGTCCCGACCGCGTTGCCGTTCACGCTCACCTGCCCGCCGGAGCCGATCTCGACCTTGCCGTTGGCGGGAACGGTGATGGCGCCGCCGCTTCCCTGCACCTCGTAGCCGTCCGCGGTCACCAGCCTGCCGTTCCCGCTCAGGTGGAAGCTCCCCTGGCGGGTGTAGGCGGTCCCCTGCGGGGTGTTCACCACGAAGAAGCCGTCCCCTTCCAGCGCCACGTCGAGCGCGTTGTCGGTCCTTTGCAGCGACCCGGCCGAGAAGTCGGTCGAGTAACGGTCGTTGCTGAAAACCGGCCCCTGTGTCGAATTTTTGACATTGGCCAGCACACTCTCGAACTGGATCTGGTCCGCCTTGAAACCGGTGGTGCTGGCGTTGGCCAGGTTGTTGGAGATCACGTCCAGCCTGCGCTGCGCGGAAAGGTTGCCGGTCAAGGCCGCGTACATCCCTGCGTTCATGCTCTCCCCCTAGGCCACGCGCTTCATCTTGCCGCGCAGCCTGACGATGGCCTGGCTGTGCAGCTGCGAGATGCGCGACTCGGTGAGATCGAGCACGGCGCCGATCTCCTTGAGGTTCAGTTCCTCGTAGTAGTAGAGCGTGATCACGATGCGTTCCTTCTCGGGGAGGGAATCGATCGCTTCGGCGAGGCGCTCCACGGTCTGGCGCGCGATCAGCTGGCTCTGCGGGCTCTCGGTACCCTTGTCCTCCAGGACGTCGAGCAGGCCGAAGGGAGCGCCGTCCTCGTCGTGCCAGGCGTCGTCCAGGGAGACGAAGGAGAGGAGATGGATCTCCTCCAGGAGCCGGAAGTAGTCCTTGAGCTCAAGGCCCATGGCGGTGGCCACCTCGTCGCTGGAGGGGTTCCTGCCCAGGCGCTGCTCGAGCTGGGAGAACTCCTTCTCCAGTTTCTTGAACTTGTCCCTGAGGCTCCTGGTCAGCCAGTCCTGGGCCCGCAGCTCATCCATGATGGTGCCCCGGATGCGCTGCTCGGCGAAGGTCTTGAACTGTACCCCGCGGCTGGGATCGAATCGTTCCGCGGCGGAGATCAGGCCGATTACCGCGGCGCTTCTCAGGTCGTCCCGGTCGAGGTGCGGGGGGAGTGACGAGGCGATCCGGTCGACAATGAACTTAACCAGCGGGAGGTGGCTGACCACCAGTTCGTCCCTGCTCATCGGGACCCCGCGCTGCGCCTCATGCTCATACGCCTTAAGAAGACAATTCATGGTTCCTCCACATCGTGCTGGATGCCACCGAAGCTACCGGCATGGCCCCTGCGCCGGCCGTCCGCTCCGCATTGATTTTGTGTGCCAATTTTTTGAATCCCGTCGACGCCTTGGCTTCCGGGAAGAGTCGGTATAAAGCCCCGCGACGCCTCACACTTTCCACCAGGAGCTCGTCGTGCAGGATCGTTCCCGCGTGGTCAAACTCTACTTGCAAAAAGCGGCCCGTAATTGCGGCCAACTTCGAAAAGAGTGTTTCCCCCTCCTGGTTGTCGCGGCACATATTGATCAGGAGCCGGAAACGGAACGAACTGTCGCGGCCGGAGAGCATCTTGATCAGCGCGTACGCATCGGTGATCGAGGTCGGCTCGGGGGTAACCACCAGCATGATCTCACGGGCGAGGGAAGCGAAGCCGGTCAGGTTGGCCGCGATCCCGGAACCGGTGTCGATCAGGAAGTAGTCGAAATCGTTCTGCAACCGGAGCATCGCCTTTAAGAGCGCGCTGCGCTCCCAGGGGGAGAGGGCGCTGTACTGCTGCACCTCCATCCCGGCAGGAAGCACGCTCACACCCCCTCCCAGTTCCACCACCGTGTCCTGCAGGGCGATGTCGCCGGAGAGCACCTGCCCCATGCGGTAGGGCGCGTCCTTACCCAGGCGCAGGCAGATGTCGCCGACGCCGGGGTTGGAGTCCACGATCAGGACCCGCTGCCCCTTGGCGGCGAGCGACGCGGCCAGGTTCACCACCACCGAGGTCTTGCCGACCCCGCCTTTGCCGCTGGTGACCGAGATCACCCTGAGCCCCTCGCGCACCTGGAGCTGGTCCGGTACTTCGGTCTTGGCACGTCCCGCCAGTCTCCTGAGCGATTCGGCCTGGTCTGTTGCTAGGCAAGACATTGTCATCAGTTAGACTCCTGCACTACCATGGCGGCGAGCTTTCTGGAGGTCGCCACCTCGATGTCTTCGGGCACCTTTTGCCCGGTGCTGAAATAAGAAAGTGGGATCCTGTGTTTCAGACAGGTGTCGACGATGCAGCCGAAGGTCCGGCTCTCGTCGAGCTTGGTGAAGAGGAGCTTGGTCAACGGCAGCGTGCCGAAGGTTGCGATGATCTCGTCGATCTCGCGGCTCCTCGTGGTGGCCGAAAGGCAGAGGTAGACGTCGATGCCGGTCTGGGTCTCGAGGTACCCCTTCAGCTCGTCGAGCCGGTCGGCGTCCTTGGGGCTTCTGCCGGCGGTGTCGATGAGGATCAGGTCCTTGTCGGAGTGACGGGCCAGCGCCTTGGAGAGTTCCTGCGAATTGCCGGCGACTTCCAGGGGGAGGTCCATGATCTTGGCGTAGGTCTTCAGCTGCTCGACCGCGCCCACCCTGAAGTTGTCCATGGTGACCATGGCGACGGAGACGCGGCGGTTCAAGGCGTACATGGCGGCGATCTTGGCGATGGTGGTGGTCTTGCCGACGCCGGTCGGTCCTACCACGGCCACGATGCGCGGCCCGTTCTTCTTGATGCGCAGCGAACCGGAGCACTTCACCATGCCCGCCAGGTTCTCGGCCAAAAGCGAGCGGAGCTCCTCCAGCGAGGCACCCTCCTCGGCGGCGGCACGCACCGACTCGGTGAGAGTCTCTACCGCCGGCGGGCCGACATCCTCACCCCTCAGTTCCTCGGCGAGCTGCTGCAGCAGGCGCTCCTCGTCGCTGGCCCTGGCGGTGTCCTTGACCAGCTTCAGGGCCGGGGCGGCCGTTTTTGGCTGCTCGACCGGGAGGGGGAAGGCCAGGGGTTCCGGCTGGGCCGCGCTCTTCACAGCGGTCTGCTCCAGCGCCTGTCCGGCCAGTTGGAAGGTGACGGGCTTGGCGCCCTTCTCGGGGGCTTTCTCCTTGGTGCCGGAGACCGCGTTGTAGAGGAGCTGTTTGATCTCTTCCAGCTCTTCCTTGCCGAAGGTCCTGGGGACCGCCGGTGCTTCCGGCTGGGGCTCCTGGAACTGGGGCGCGCCCTGCTGGGCGGCCTGCTGCGCCTCCTTCTTGGTGAGCGCCTCGATGCGCTGCTTCAGCTCGCGCACCTCGCGCGCCAGGGGGCCCAGCATGGAGTTCTGGAACTCCTCGCGGGTGGAGAGCTCGCGCTCCGGGGCCGGCGGCGGCTCCTCCCGGTAGGGGTTGGGGCGCTGGACCGGCCTGGGTTCCAGGGCCGCGGTCACCTCGTAGTACGGTTTGGAGAAGAAGCCGAGGATACCCTTCTTGCGCTCCTTCTTGGAGGAGAGGATCATCGCGTCCAGACCCATCTCGGCCTTAACCATCCTGAGAGCTTCCGACATCTCGCCTGCTTGAAATGTTTTAACTAGCATTGATCACCACCACGCCTAAGGATTGGATTTTTATGTTGGGCGGGATCTCGTTGTGCGAGATGACCGCCAGGTTGGGCATGAACCGTTCGGTGAGTTTCTTCACGTGACGGCGGATGGAGGGGGAAGCCATCAGGACCGGGAGCGCGCCGATGGCGTCGAACTGCTCGGCTTGCCTGCGGATGGCGGCCAGGACGCGCTGCGCAACGTGCGGGTCGATGGCCA